>NZ_JAODNI010000224.1 GCF_025465255.1 Pseudonocardia sp. | reverse complement strand
AGTTCGGCAGGTCGTCGGTGGCGGCCTTGCCCTCCGGGCTGGCCATCGACTCCGCCATCGCCTCCTGCGAGGCGAAGTTCAGGGTCGCGATCAGGTGGTACTGGGGGGCGGACCCGTCGGGGCCGGGACCCGGGCGGACGATCGTGAACGACTCCAGGCCGGAAATCCTGCCGGCCAGGGGTGCGTGCACCTCGTCGTAGTGCTTGTCGAACGCCGCGGGGTCCGCGGGCGGGTTGTAGAGCACGGTCAGGGTGACAGACACGAACACCTCCGGTGGGTGGTCGGCGGACGTCGGTGTCCGCCGACTCGGCCTCCATCATTGATCGGGGTGCATCACCGACGACAGGTCCGGACGGGGACTTCCCACGACGTGGGACACGGGCGGGCGACACCGGCCCCCGTCCACGACGGGCCCGCGCGCCTGCGGGTGACGAAACGCGTACCCCGGTGACACTCGTCCGCGGCGGGTCGCGACCCGATAGGGGCGTCGCTGCGCGAATCACTACCGCCCGTGGAGACCGTCTCCCTAGCATGATCGGCATGAGCGCAGTCGAACGGGGCTCGTCCGTGTCCTTCGCACTGGTCCGTCGCGGATTCGATCCCGAGCAGGTCAACGAGCACCTGCACCGGGTCGACACCGACGTCAGTCTCCTCGCGACGGACCGGGCGGCCGCGGTGAAGCAGGCGGACCAGCTCACCCGGGAGTGCAACGCGGTCCGCGCCGAGCTCGACGCGACGCGCGCCGAGACCGAGCGGCTGCGCGGCGAGCTCCGGCTGATGACCGGGCCGGTGGACACCGTCGCGAGCATGAGCGAGCGGGTCCAGGTGGTGCTGAGGCTCGCGCAGCACCAGTTCAGCGGCGTGCGGGACGCGGTGGCCGCACAGATCGCCGAGACCGGCGACGCCTACGACGCGGAGGGGGCCCTCTCCGTCGACGGTGCCGGGCTCGGCCCGGACACGGACCTCTCCCGGCGCTCCCCGTTCACGCAGCAGGACGTCGACCGGCTGCGCCACGAGGCCGCCGAGGAACGCGCCCGGCTGGACGAGGCGGCGGCGGTCCGTCGGGCCGCCGCGGACGAGGAGTTCCGCGCCACCCTCGCGGCGCGGTGCCGCGAGGCGCTGGCCCAGATCACCGCGATGCAGGCCGAGGCGACGCGCGTCGCACAGCAGGTGCTCGACCGCGCCGACGCCCAGGGGGCGGCCCGGGTGGCCGAGGCCGAGGAGACGGCGCGTCGGATGGTCGAGGAGGCCCGGGCCGAGGTCGAGAACCTGCACGCCCTGCGCCGGCAGCTGGGCCAGCAGCTCGACGCGACGCGGCAGCTGCTCGCCGACGCGCTGCCCGCACCGCGGCAGGTTCCGGTGCCGCACCCGCGGCCGGCCCCGTCAGGCGCCCCGTCCCACGCCGCGGACACGGCGGCCACCACCCTCGAGTCGTCGGTTCCCAGGCCGTCGCCGGTGCCGATGGCGGAGCGGGCCGCCCGCCCGTCCCCGCGCCACGCCACCTGACCGCCGGCCCGTCCGCGTCAGCGGTGGGCGTGCAGCGTCCGGGGTCGGCGCGCCCACTCCGGCGCGTGTTCCGGGAGCGGGCCGACGCCCACCAGCCGCGCCGGGATGCCGCGGAGCGCCGGGAAGCGCTCCAGCAGCCGCGCGGGCAGCGGGAGCGAGGTCACCGAGGTGTGCTCGGCGTCGGGATCGAAGCCCAGGGCGCGGCCCAGGATCACCTTGTGCGCCACGCGCTGCAGGGACTGGAGCACCACCGTCGGCCACCAGCGGCGGGCCTGCACGCGCCGGAGCTCCGCGGGGGCGACCGAGCCGGACGAGCGCAGGGACGGCCCGAGCAGTCGGGCGGTGGCCACCGCGTCCGCGACGGCGAGGTTGATGCCGACACCGCCCACCGGTGACATCGCGTGCGCGGCGTCCCCGATCAGCAGCAGCCCGTCGGTCGACCAGCGGCGTAGCCGGTCGAGCCGGACGTCGAGCAGCTGGACCTGGTCGAAGGACTCCAGCGCGTCGACCCGGTCCGCCATCCACGGGACGAGCCGCGCGAACCGGTCCCGCAACGTCTGGATCCCGGCGGCGCGCAGCCCCGCGTCGCTGCCCTTGCGGATGAGATAGGCGCACTGCCAGTAGTCCCCGCGGTCGATCATGACCGCGAAGTGACCGGTGGAGAACCGCCCGAGCCCGCCCTCGACGTCGTCGGCGTGACGGGGCAGCCGGAACCACCAGACGTCCATCGGGACGCCGAAGGCCCGGCTCCGCAGCCCGGCCGCGGCGCGCAGCGTGGAGCCCCGCCCGTCGCAGCCGACGGTCAGCGCCGCCGAAAGCTCGTGTTCCTCGCCGCTGACCCGGTCCGTCCAGCGGACGCCGGTGACCTTCCCCCCGGCCCGCAGCATCCCGGTGACGTCGGCGTTGCGGATCAGCGTGAACGTCGGCTCCGCCTCCGCGGCCTCGGCGAGCAGGTCCAGGAAGTCCCACTGCGGGACGAGCGCGAGGTGCGGGTGCGCGCCGGGCAGCCGGGTGAAGTCCGCGATCGTGACCGTGCCGCCGTCGAGCACGCCCCGCAGCTGCTGCACCCGCCGCTGGGGGAGCGCGGCGAACCGCTCACCCAGGCCGAGCTCGTCGAGCAGCGTGAGGGTGGTCGGGTGCACCGTGTCGCCCCGGAAGTCCCGCAGGAAGTCCGCGTGCTTCTCCAGCACGGTGACCTCGACGCCCGCGCGGGCCAGCAGCAGCCCGAGCACCATCCCTGCGGGACCGCCACCGGCGACGGCGACGGAGGTGCGCTCGTTATTCATCATCCGTTGAAATATACTCCGATAGGCGCGGAACGGCCAGGGCTACCCTGGCGGAACCATGAGTGCCTCCGTCGATCCCGTGCGTGTCCGCTTCTGCCCCTCGCCCACCGGGACACCCCACGTGGGGTTGATCCGCACCGCCCTCTTCAACTGGGCCCACGCCCGTCATACGGGGGGTGTGCTCGTCTTCCGGATCGAGGACACCGACGCCTCCCGGGACAGCGTCGAGTCCTACGAGGCGCTGCTCGACGCCCTGCGGTGGCTCGGGCTCGACTGGGACGAGGGCCCCGAGGTCGGCGGTCCGCACGGCCCGTACCGGCAGAGCGAGCGGCGCGACATCTACCGGGACGCCCTCGGCCGCCTCGTCCGGGCCGGCGAGGTCTACGAGTCGTACTCCAGCCCGGAGGAGATCGAGGCCCGCCACAAGGCCGCCGGTCGCGACCCCAAGCTCGGCTACGACAACTCGGACCGGGACCTCACCGACGAGCAGATCGCCGCCTTCCGTGCGGAGGGCCGCAAGCCGGTGTTCCGCCTGCGCATGCCGGACCGGGACATCACCTTCACGGACCTGATCCGCGGCGAGATCACCTTCAAGGCGGGGCAGGTCCCGGACTTCGTCCTCGCCCGCGGCGACGGCACCCCGCTCTACACGTTCACCAACCCGCTCGACGACGCGCTGATGGACATCACGCACGTCCTGCGCGGCGAGGACCTCCTCTCCTCGACGCCGCGGCAGATCGCCCTGCTCGAGGCGCTGCAGCGGGTCGGTATCGGCAAGGGCCCGATGGCCTACGCGCACCTCCCGCTCGTGACGGGTGAGGGCAACCGCAAGCTGTCCAAGCGGGACCCGCAGTCCAACCTCTTCAACTACCGGGACCGCGGCTTCATCCCGGAGGGGCTGCTGAACTACCTGGCCCTGCTCGGCTGGTCGATCGCCGAGGACCGGGACGTCTTCTCCCTCGACGAGATGGTCGCCGCGTTCGACATCACCCGCGTCTCCGCCAACACGGCGCGCTTCGACCTCAAGAAGGCCGAGGCGATCAACGCCGCGCACCTGCGGGCGCTCCCGGCCGACGAGTTCGCCCGCCGGGTGATCCCGTACCTGCGGGCCGAGGGCGTCGTCTCGGACGAGCTCACCCCCGAGCAGCAGGAGGTGCTCACCGTGGCCGCCCCGCTCGTGCAGGAGCGCAGCGTGGTCCTCACCGACGCCGCCCGGATGCTCCGCTTCCTCTTCGTCGACGGCGCGGACTTCACCCTCGACGAGGACGCCGCAGCCAAGAACCTCGGCGCGGACGCCGCCCCGATCCTGGAGGCCGCGATCAAGGGTCTCGACGCCCTCCCGGAGTGGACGGCGGCGGGGATCGAGGACTCGCTCAAGGCCACGCTCGTCGACGGCCTGGGGCTCAAGCCGCGGAAGGCGTTCGCCCCGATCCGGGTCGCCATCAGCGGCCGGACCGTCTCGCCGCCCCTCTACGAGTCCATGGAACTGCTGGGCAAGGAGCGTTCCCTGGCGCGACTGGGGGCCGGTTTGAAACGCGCTGGCGGGGTGAGCTAGAGTCTTCTCTGCAAGGACACGGACACCGGCTCCCGGCAGCAAGGCCTACGGTCACCAGGTATTCGACCAAGCCAGGGGCCCCGGTGAAAGTGAAACCTTGGGGTATGGTGTAATTGGCAGCACGACTGATTCTGGTTCAGTTAGTCTAGGTTCGAGTCCTGGTACCCCAGCGGAAACGCACAGTTTTCGGATGTGTGCTTCCATGAGGCCCCGTCGTCTAGCGGCCTAGGACGCCGCCCTCTCAAGGCGGTAGCGCGGGTTCAAATCCCGTCGGGGCTACACCGACAATGCCCGTCCCGGATCATCCGGGGCGGGCATTGTCGTATTCATGGGTCGCCATTGTCGTGTGGCGGAGCCCACCATTCGGGCGCAGATCACAGCAATCCGCCGAAGCCGACGAAGAACGCCCGCCGGAGACTCCGGCGGGGCGTTCTCGTGCTCACGGGACGGGTGGCTTGTCCGGTTCCGAGGGCGGTTCCGACGGCGGCGGGGTCGTCGTTGTGATCGGGGGCGGCGGGGTGGTGGTCGTCGTCGGGGGCGTCGTCGGCTCGACCGGCGGCGGCAGGACCTCGCTGGTCGTGGTCGGGGCGACCGGCGTCCGCCGCGTCGTCCGCGGCGGAGGCGCCGGCGCCTCCGCCGTGGTCGGCGCCACGCTCTCGGAGGTCGGCGCGGGCGCCGGGGCCGAGGTGGTCGTCGCGGGGGTGATCACGGACGCGGTGTTCGTCACCCGGTCCGACGGCCAGAACACGATCGTCCCCACCAGCGCCAGCGCGCCGAGCGCGCCACCGATGCCGATCATCGTCGCCGGGGTGCGGCCCAGCGCCGGCCGGCGCTCCTCCTCCGGCGCGTACTCGACGTCCGACCCGACGGGTTCCTGCCCACCGGCGTAGGCCCAGGCGGGCGGGGCCTCCGGGGGCGGGACGGCGAGGCGGCTGGTGCGCAGCTCGTCCGGGCCCGGCGCGGGCTGGTACTGCTCGTATCCGGGCTGGGCCGGCGGTTCGTAGGCCGGCGGCGGTTCGTAGCCGGACTCGTCGTAGACCGGGGTCACGGTCGTCGGCGAGTAGGGCTCGGCGCCGCCGGCCAGGACGCGCACCGCGCCCGTCGCCTGCACGCCGCCGACGAACGTGACCGCCATGCCGTGCCCGCCCAGGGCGCCGGCGAGGAGATCCTGCTGGTGGGTGGTCCACGACGCGGGACGGGCGATCGCGACGGCGTCCGCGGGCCCGCCCTCCTGCTCCGCGACCTCGTTGACGACCCAGCGCACCATCCGCGCGCAGAGCTCCTCGGCCGGCCAGGTCACCCCGGCGACGACGATCGGCTCCGGGCTGCCGATGCGCTCGGTGAACTCCCGCACGGCCCGGTCGGGCTCGGCCGCGGCCCGGTCCTGGGCGGCCTCACCGGCCGTCACGGTGCCGTCCTCGCCGAGGAACAGCACCGTCGGCGCGTCCATCGACCGTTCGCCCAGGGCCACGACCTCGGGCGCGTCCGGCCGGTCCGGCCGGCCGACGGCCGCGATGGTCCGGCTCGCGCCCAGATCGATCCCGAGCAGGTAGCTCATCGTTCTCCCTCGCGGCGGGCGGCCGACCCGATCGAAGAGGCCGCCGTGCCGGGACGCCGTGTCGATTCCTCGCTCACCGTGATCCTGTCCTCGCCCGGGCCGTGGGGGAGCGGGCCCGGTCGTGCTCTTCTCGTGCAGGTCGGCACCACGCTAACGTCACGCTGCGCGTCCACCGCGGAAGGCGGCGTCTCCTTCGGTGGTCGGTGGCCGGGCCCCGGCGAACGGCGCCCCGCCACCCCGGGGCCGCGGGCTACCGCCGCGTCAGCGGGCGAGCCGGTAGAAGCGGAACAACATGTCCTCGACGTCCAGGATGTCGATCCCGGCGAAGCCGGCGTCCACCGCGTAGCGGCGCAGGGTGTCCGGCCGCATGACCGTGCCGGTGCCCGCGGACGGCGGGTGGCGCGGCGGGCTGACGGGGTTACAACCGGTGCTGCAGCGCCTCCGCGGCGGCCAGGAGATCCGCCGCCCAGCGCACCCCCGGTCGTCGGCCGATCCGGTCCACCGGGCCGGACACGGACACCGCCGCGACGACCTGCCCGGCCGTGTCGCGCACCGGCGCGGACACGCTGGAGACGCCGGACTCGCGCTCGGCGACGCTCTGCGCCCAGCCGCGCCGCCGGACGTCGACGAGGACGCGTTCGGTGAACGTCGCGTCCGCGAGGACCAGGCGTTGCGTCGCGGGGTCCGCCCACGCGGCGAGCACCTTCGCGCCCGAGCCCGCGGTCATCGGCAGCCGGGTGCCCACGGGAACGGTGTCCCGCAGGCCGCTCGCGGGCTCCGCGGCGGCGATGCAGACACGGTGGATGCCGTCCCGGCGGTAGAGTTGCACGCTCTCACCGGTGATGTCCCGCAGCCGTGGCAGGACCGCGCCGGCGGCGTCGAGCAACGGGTCCGCATGCCCGCCCGCGAGCTCGGCGAGGGTGGGGCCGGGACGCCAGCGGCCGTCGTTGCCGCGGTGCAGCAGGCCGTGCACCTCGAGCCCGACCGCGAGCCGGTGGGCCGTGGCCCGGGGCAGGCCCGTGGCCTCGCAGAGCTCCGAGAGCCCGACCGGCTCGGCCGCTGCCGCCCGGAGTACCCCCACGGCCTTGTCGAGCACGCCGATACCGCTAGACTGTCTCACGCCTCGATACTATCTTCCCAAATCCTGGGAAGTCCACCACCACTCGGGGCGGGTGAGCCGAGGAGAGGGAGGCAGCGGTGGGACGCACGCTGGCCGAGAAGGTCTGGGACCTGCATCTGGTCCGCAAGGGTGAGGGGCAGGAACCCGACCTGCTCTACATCGACCTGCACCTGGTCCACGAGGTGACCAGTCCGCAGGCGTTCGACGGGCTCCGGCTCGCCGGCCGTCCGGTGCGCCGCACGGACCTCACCATCGCGACCGAGGACCACAACGTCCCCACCCTCGACGTGCTCGCGCCGATCGCCGATCCCGTGTCCCGCACGCAGGTCGAGACGCTGCGCCGGAACTGCGAGGAGTTCGGGGTCGAGCTCTACCCGATGAACCACGCCGAGCAGGGCATCGTCCACGTCATCGGCCCGCAGCTGGGGCTCACCCAGCCGGGCACCACCGTCGTCTGCGGGGACAGCCACACGTCCACGCACGGCGCGTTCGGCGCGATGGCGTTCGGCATCGGCACGTCCGAGGTCGAGCACGTGCTCGCCACCCAGACGTTGCCGCTCAAGCGGTTCAAGGCCATGGCGATCAACGTCAACAGCAAGGACGGGACGCTGCGGCCCGGGGTCAGCAGCAAGGACGTCGTGCTGGCCATGATCGCGCAGATCGGCACCGGCGGCGGGCAGGGCTACGTGCTCGAGTACCGCGGCAACGTCATCGAGAACCTCTCGATGGAGGCCCGGATGACGATCTGCAACATGTCGATCGAGGCCGGCGCCCGCGCGGGCATGATCGCCCCGGACGAGACGACCTTCGCGTACCTGAAGGGCCGCGACCGCGCGCCGACCGGTGACCAGTGGGACGAGGCCGTCGAGGCGTGGCGCGAGCTGCGCACGGACGACGACGCCACGTTCGACGCCGAGGTGGACATCGACGGGGACGCGCTGACCCCGTTCGTCACCTGGGGCACCAACCCCGGCCAGGGCCTGCCGCTCGGCGAGAGCGTGCCGGACCCGGAGTCGATCGTCGACGAGAACGAGCGCACCGCCGCGGAGAAGGCCCTGTCCTACATGGGTCTCGAGGCCGGCATGCCGTTGCGCGACATCAAGGTCGACACCGTGTTCGTCGGCTCGTGCACCAACGGCCGGATCGAGGACCTCCGCGCCGCCGCCGAGGTGATCGACGGGCGCACGGTCGCGGACGGCGTGCGGATGCTCGTCGTGCCGGGCTCGATGCGGGTGCGGTTCCAGGCCGAGGACGAGGGCCTGGACAAGATCTTCACCAGCGCCGGCGCCGAGTGGCGCTCCGCGGGCTGCTCGATGTGCCTGGGCATGAACCCGGACCAGCTCGCCCCGGGCGAGCGCAGCGCGTCGACGTCGAACCGCAACTTCGAGGGCCGCCAGGGCAAGGGCGGCCGCACCCACCTGGTGTCGCCCCTCGTGGCCGCCGCGACGGCGGTCCGGGGCACCCTGAGCTCGCCGGAGGACCTGAACTGATGGACGCCTTCTCGACCCACACCGGCATCGGCGTTCCCCTGCGCCGCTCCAACGTGGACACCGACCAGATCATCCCCGCGGTCTACCTCAAGCGCGTGACGCGCACGGGGTTCGAGGACGGGCTGTTCTCGGCCTGGCGGGGCGACGAGGACTTCATCCTCAACCAGGAGCCGTTCTCGCGCGGCTCCGTGCTGGTGGCGGGGCAGGACTTCGGCACCGGCTCGTCGCGCGAGCACGCCGTCTGGGCCTTGATGGACTACGGCTTCCGGGTCGTCATCTCGTCCCGGTTCGCGGACATCTTCCGGGGCAACTCGGCGAAGGCAGGCCTGGTCGCGGCGCAGGTCGCGCAGCCGGACGTCGAGCTGCTGTGGAAGCTGCTGGAGAACGAGCCGGGCACCGAGGTGACCGTCGACCTGCAGGAGAAGACGGTGCAGGCCAAGGACCTGACCGTCCGCTTCGACATCGACGACTACGCCCGCTGGCGGCTGCTGGAGGGCCTGGACGACATCGGTCTCACCCTGCGCCACGAGCAGGACATCACCGCGTTCGAGGCCGCCCGCCCCGCGCGGATGCCCACCACCCACGGCTGACGCCGCCCGTGCGCGGTGAGTGGTGTTCCGGCACCACTCACCGCGCACGAGCGACGCGGTCGCAATCCCTGCGCCGCAACGGCTTTTTCGGCCGCGTCACTGGTGCGAGCTGCGGAAACGTTCTACCGTGCCGTTCATGAACAAGACCCAGCTCGTGGACGCGCTGGCGGCCCGTCTCGGAGACCGGCGCACCGCGTCGTCCGCTGTGGACGGCCTGCTGGAGATCATCGTCGACACCGTCGGATCCGGCTCCTCGGTGACGCTCACCGGATTCGGGGTGTTCGAGCCCCGGGCCCGGGCGGCCCGCGTGGCGCGGAACCCACGCACCGGCGAGACCGTGCCCGTCCCGGCCACGACGGTCCCGGCCTTCCGCCCCGGGACCGCGTTCAAGGCGACGGTCGAGGCCAGCGGTGCGGCCACCGGCAAGCCGGCCCCGGCCCGTCGGACCGGCAGCGCCGCCCGGGCCGCCGCGCCCGCGAC
>NZ_JAODNI010000180.1 GCF_025465255.1 Pseudonocardia sp. | reverse complement strand
GCGACGGCTGCCCTCGTTCTCGGCGGGCGCGGCGGTCTCGGCGGGCGCGGCGGTCTCGGCGGGCGCGGCGGGGCCCCCGGACTCCGCGGGGGCGCCGTTCGACGTGCCCCCGACCTGCGGGGACTCGACGGGCGCGCTGTTGTCGGACGACGTCGCGGCCGGAGCGGTGCTCGTGGGAGCGGCCGGCTCGGGCGTCGTGGCGGGGGTTTCGGTGCCGTTCACCGTGGCCGGCGCACCGGCCGGACGGCTCGCCGCGCGACGACGGCGCGCCGGCTTCTCGGCAGGGGCCTGCTCGGCGGCAGGCGGGGTTTCGGCGTCGGCGGCAGCCGGCGTCTGGGCGGGGGCGGGCTTCTCGGCGGGCGCGTCCAGCGGCAGCTGGTCCGTCGCGGCCTTGCGGCCACGGGCGGGCGCGGTGCCGCCTCCCTGATGCTCCTTGATCGCAGAGATCAGGTCGCCCTTCCGCATCCCGGCGATGTCGGGGATGTTCAGCTCGCCCGCAAGTTGGCGCAGGTCCGCGAGGACCATGCCGGACAGCCCACCACGCCGCTTGGGCGCAGGGCCGTCCTCCGCCGGTGCGGCGGTCTGGGTGCTGACGAGATTGGTCTCGCTCACGAAGATCCTTCCTGACCGGCCCGTAGCTCGTGCTCGGACCAGCGGATTCACACGTCTCGTCCGGACTCCTCTGCCGGACGACGACCGACGACGGAACGGTCCACGCGAGACCGCCAGTCGGCGATGTGCAGGGGCGGCGACCAATGCGACGGGTCGCGGGGAAGAGGCCGCTCGGTCCGAAACCAGGATCCGTCCGCAGCTCGTTGCAGAACTGTGAGGGCGAGATTCCGGCTCGAGAGGCCACGCGGATGACGCGTGGTTCGCCGTGCGACGCCGAGAGTAGACGCTCCCGGGTCCGGCGGCAACAACACCCCTCCTGCGGCGCGTCGTGGACCTGCACCGATGGTGGGACCGAAGTGGTCTCAGCCGATCTCGACCAGCGCGCCCGACGTGTCGACGGGCAGGGGCATGACCGAGAATCCGTGCAGGTCGAGCGCCGTCGGAAGCTTTCCGTCCGCGGTGAGGGCCAACACTGTCGGGCCCGCGCCGGAGATGGTGGCCGGGATGCCGTGCGCACGGAGCGAATCGACGAGATCGGCGGACTCCGGGTAGGCGGGGCGACGATAGCCCTGGTGCAGCCGGTCCTCCGTCGCCGCCATCAGCAGCTCGGGCCGCTGGGTGAACGCCAGGACGGACAGCGCGGTCCGGCTGCCCGTGAAGGCCGCGTCGACGAGCGGCACGGATTCCGGGAGCAGACCACGGGTCGTCTTGGTGGAGGACTCGACCCCTGCGACGAGCGCGACCGGTCGAATCCCGTCGTGCACGTCGAGTCGTACAGCGTGGAAACGGGCGGGGATATTCCCGCATCCCCCCGACGACGGCCGGTGCTCCTCCCAGGCCACCACGAAACCGCCCAGCAGGCTGGCCGCGGCGTTGTCCGCATGACCCTCCATACCCGCCGTGACCTGCAGTAACGTCTCCCGTTCCAGGTCCGGTTCCCGCCCGGCGAGGACGGCGGCGGCCACCGCGCCCGCGACGGCCGCAGCCGCCGAACTACCGAGCCCGCGCGAGTGCGGGATGGCGTTGTGGCAGCGCAGGCGCAGGCCTGCGGGGGCGTCCCCGAAGGCGGCCCACGCCGTCCGCATGGCCTGCACCACGAGGTGCGACCCGTCGCACGGGACCTGCCCGGCGCCCTCGCCGGTGACCTCGACGTGCACCCCGTCCGACGGAAGCGCCGTGACCTCGATCTCGTCGTACAGCCCGAGCGCCAGGCCGAGCGAGTCGAAGCCCGGCCCGAGGTTGGCCGACGATGCGGGCACCCGGACGCGGACCTCGGTGGGCCTGCCCATCAGGCGAGGTCCAGGGCCGCGGCGACGGCCAAGGGGTCGATCGGGACGACCACGGGGTCCGGCGCGGCCTGCAGCGCGGTGTCCGGGTCCTTGAGCCCGTGCCCCGTGACGGTGCACACCACCAGCGAGCCACGCGGGAGCGACCCGTTCGCGTGGGACTGCAGCAGCCCGGCGACGCTCGCCGCGGAGGCGGGCTCGACGAACACCGCCTCCTGCGTGGAGAGCAGGCGGTAGGCGGCGAGGATCTCGTCGTCCGTCACGGCCGCGAACAGGCCGTCGGACTCCTCCCTGGCCGTCGTCGCGCCCGCCCAGGACGCCGGCGCGCCGATCCGGATTGCCGTCGCGATCGTCTCCGGGTTCTTCACCGGGGCACCGTGCACCAGGGGCGCGGCGCCGGCGGCCTGGAACCCGAACATCCGCGGGAGCTCGGGGATGAGCCCGTCGGAGTGGTAGGAGCGGTAGCCCTTCCAGTACGCGGTGATGTTGCCCGCGTTGCCCACCGGGAGGCAGTGGACGTCCGGGGCGCGGCCCAGGGCGTCGCAGATCTCGTAGGCGGCGCTGGCCTGGCCCGCGATGCGGGTCGGGTTCACCGAGTTGACCAGGGCGATCGCCGGGTAGTCCGCGGTGGTCTTGCGGGCGAGTTCGAGGCAGTCGTCGAAGTTGCCGTCGATCTGCAGGATCCGGGCCCCGTGCGCGACGGCCTGGGCGAGCTTGCCGAGCGCGATCTTGCCCTGCGGGACGAGGACGGCGCTGGTCATGCCCGCGCGCGCGGCGTAGGCGGCGGCCGAGGCGGACGTGTTGCCCGTCGACGCGCACAGCACGCTCTGCTTGCCCTCGGCGAGCGCCGCCGTGACCGCCATCGTCATGCCGCGGTCCTTGAAGGAACCGGTGGGGTTGGCGCCGTCGACCTTGAGGTAGACCTCGCAGCCGGTGCGTTCGGAGAGCCGCGGGGCCGGGAGCAGCGGCGTCCCGCCCTCGCCGAGGCTGACGATCGTCCACCCCGGCTCGACGGGCATCCGGTCCCGGTAGGCCTCGATCACGCCCGGCCAGCGGGCCGGGACCCGCCTGAGCTGGGGCGCTGCGAGCTCACTCATCAGAAGTTCTTCCCGTCGTTCCTCATCCGGCCACGCCGAGGGCGCTGACCGTGCGGCCGAGTCCTTCGACGCGCAGCACGCTCTCCACCGCCCGCACGACGTCCAGCTTCGCGATCGCCTCGACCGTCGCGGCCAGCGCCGAGTCCTCCGCCCCGTGCGTGACGACGACCAGCCGCGCGGACTCCTCTTCCCCCGCCGGGGTCGTGATCTCCTCGCCGGTGACCGGCGAGAACCCGTCCTGCCCGCCCGTCTGGCGGACGGCCGCGATGCTGACCCCGCGCCGGGAGAACTCCCCGGCGATCGCGGAGAGCACGCCCGTGCGGTCCGCGACCTCCAGGCTCACGTGGTAGCGCGTCGGGACGTCCCCCATGGGGCGCACCGGCAGGCTCGCGTAGGCGCTCTCGCGGGGTCCGCGGCCGCCGCCGACCCGGTTGCGTGCCACCGCGACGAGGTCCCCGAGGATCGCGCTGGCGGTGGGCGCGCCACCGGCGCCCTGGCCGTAGAACATGAGCTGACCTGCGGCTTCGGCCTCCACGAACACGGCGTTGAACGCGCCGTCGACGCTCGCGAGCGGATGGCTCAGCGGGATCATGGCCGGGTAGACGCGCGCGGAGACGGACTCCGGGCGCAGGCCGGCCGCGGGGACGCGCTCGCAGATCGCCAGCAGCTTGATGGCGCAGCCCAGGCCCGCGGCGGCCGCGATGTCCGCGGCGCTGACCCGGCGGATGCCCTCGCAGTGGACGTCCGCGGCGGTCACCCGGGTGTGGAAGGCCAGCGTGGCGAGGATCGCGGCCTTGGAGGCGGCGTCGTAGCCGTCGACGTCCGCGGTGGGGTCCGCCTCCGCGTAGCCGAGGCGGGTGGCCTCCTCGAGCGCGTCCGCGTAGCCCGCGCCGGACGACGCCATCGCGGAGAGGATGAAGTTGGTGGTGCCGTTGACGATCCCGGCGACCCGGGTGATCGCGTCCCCGGCGAGGGACTCGCGCAGCGGGCGCAGCAGCGGGATCGCGCCGGCGACGGAGGCCTCGTAGTAGAGGTCGACGCCCGCGGCGTCCGCGGCCTCGGCCAGCGTCGCGCCGTCCTCGGCGAGCAGCGCCTTGTTCGCGGTGACGACCGACTTGCCGGACTTGATGGCCTGCAGCAGCAGCGTCCGGGCCGGCTCGATGCCGCCGATGACCTCGACGACGACGTCCACGTCGTCCCGCGCGACGAGCGCGGTCGCGTCCGTCGTCACCAGGTCCGGGTACCGCTGGGTGAGGTCCGGGTGCCGGTGCGGGCGTCGCACCGCGACCCCCACCAGCTCGACCGGTGCGCCGACGCGCGCCGCGAGTTCACCCGCCTGGTCCTGCAGCAGCCGGACGACCTCGCCGCCGACCGTGCCACAGCCCAGCAGCGCCACCCGGACGGGCGCGCCCTCACCTCTCGTCACCACTTGCCCCTCTTCACGTCTTCCGACCCGGTCCGGCCGCAGATCATCCCTGGTCCGGACACCGTCGCACACCCGTGGGTGGGACGGTTCACTCCCCGGCCCCCTCGTCGGCGACCTCGAGCCGGAACTGGTCCTCGATCGTCTCCCGGCGCAGCAGCACCCGGGCCTGCCCGTCCTTCACCGCGACGACGGCGGGCCGCGGGAGCCGGTTGTAGGAGCTGGCCATGGAGTAGCAGTACGCACCGGTCGCGGCGACGGCGAGCAGGTCCCCCGGGGAGATGTCCCCCGGCAGCCAGCAGTCCCGCACGACGATGTCCCCGGACTCGCAGTGCTTGCCGACGACGCGGGACAGCGCGGCGGTCTCCTCGCCCGGCGCCGAGTCCTGTGCGGACGAGCGCGACACCAGCCGGCAGTCGTAGAGCGCGTCGTAGAGCGCGGTGCGGATGTTGTCGCTCATGCCGCCGTCGACGCTCACGTACCGCCGGGAGATGCCCCCGAGCGGGACGTCCTTGAGCGTGCCGACCTCGTAGAGCGTGATCGTGCCCGGCCCCGCGATGGCCCGGCCGGGCTCGACGGCGATCTCCGGGACGTCCAGCTCGGCGGCGTGGCACTCCCGCTTGACGATCCCGCGCAGCTCCTCGGCCAGCGCCGGGACGGACAGCGGGGTGTCGTCCGGGGTGTAGGCGATGCCGATGCCGCCGCCGAGGTCCAGCGTGGTCAGGTCCCCCAGCGCGTCCGATCCGTGCTCGCGGTGCAGCTGCGCGAGGAGGGCGACGACGCGGTGCGCCGCGACCTGGAACCCCTCGGTGTCGAAGATCTGGCTGCCGATGTGGCTGTGCAGGCCGACGAGCTTCAGGCTCGTGGACTTCAGCACGCGCCGGGCGGCCTCGGCCGCGTCCGACGTCTCGCCACCGGCGATGGAGAACCCGAACTTCTGGTCCTCGTGCGCGGTGGCGATGAACTCGTGCGTGTGCGCCTCGACGCCGACCGTCACCCGGATCATCACCGGCTGCACGACGCCGCGCTCGCGGGCCACCGCGTCCAGCCGGGCGATCTCGTGGAACGAGTCCAGCACCACCCGACCGACGCCGTGCTCGACGGCCGCGACCAGCTCGCCCGTGGACTTGTTGTTCCCGTGCAGCGCGATCCGGCCGGCCGGGAAGTCCGCCCGCAGCGCGACGGCGAGCTCGCCGCCGCTGCACACGTCCAGGGACAGGCCCTCCTGGGCGACCCAGCGCGCGATCTCGGTGCTCAGGAACGCCTTGGCGGCGTAGTGGACCGAGTCGGCGCCGAACGCGGCGGCGAACTCGGCCGCGCGGGAGCGGAAGTCGTCCTCGTCCACCACGAACAGCGGCGTGCCGTACCGCTCGGCGAGGTCCCGGACGTCCACGCCCGCGACGTGCAGGACGCCGTCCTCGCCGCGGACGGCGTTGCGCGGCCACACGGCCGGCGCCAGGTGGTCCAGCTCGGCGGCACTGCGGGGGCGCGGTCCCGCGGTCTCCGGCGCGGCCTGCAGCGTGTTGTGCATCGGGCCTGCGGGATGGGCTCTCATGGTGAGTGCTACATCCGTTCCGGCGCGCTCACACCGAGCAGCGCGAGGCCGTTGCCCAGCACCACGCGGGCGGCCTCGCAGAGCGCGAGACGGGCCCGGTGCAGCTCGGAGATCTCCTCGTCGCCCATCGGCAGGACGCGGCATGCGTCGTAGAACTTGTGGTACGCGCTGGCCAGGGACTCGAGGTAGCGCGCGACCCGGTGCGGCTCGCGCAGCTCCGCGGCCGAGCGGACGACCTCCGGGAACTCGCCGAGGGTCCGGATCAGGTCCCCCTCGCGCGGGTGGGCGAGCAGGCCGTACTCGGTGCCGGGCGTCAGGCCGAGGTCCGCGGCGTTGCGCCCCAGCGAGGACAGCCGGGCGTGCGCGTACTGCACGTAGAAGACCGGGTTGTCGTTGCTGCGCTTGATCAGCAGGTCCAGGTCGATGTCCAGCGAGGAGTCCACGGACGAGCGGATCAGGGAGTACCGCGCGGCGTCCACGCCGACCGCCTCGACGAGGTCGTCCATCGTGACGACGTTGCCGGCGCGCTTGCTCATCCGGACCGGCTCGCCGTTCTTGACCAGGTTCACCAGCTGCCCGATGAGCACCTCGACGACGGCCGGGTCGTCCCCGAACGCGGCCGCGGCGGCCTTGAGCCGGGCGACGTAGCCGTGGTGGTCCGCGCCGAGCATGTAGAGGCACAGGTCGAAGCCGCGGGCGCGCTTGTCCCGCAGGTAGGCGATGTCCCCGGCGATGTAGGCGGGCCGGCCGTCGCTCTTGATGACGACGCGGTCCTTGTCGTCCCCGAAGTCCGTGGACCGCAGCCACCAGGCGCCGTCCTTCTCGTACAGGGCGCCGGTGTCCTTGAGCTGCTGCACGGCCGTCTCGACGGCGCCGGAGTCGTGCAGGGACTGCTCGTGGAACCACACGTCGAAGTCCGTGCCGAAGGCGTGCAGGGACTGCTTGATCTCTGAGAACATGAGGTTGACGCCGACCCGGCGGAACACGTCGTCCCGTTCGGCGTCCGGGAGCTCCAGGACGCCGGGCTCGGCCGCCGTGACCTCGGCGGCGATCTCGGTGATGTACGCGCCGCCGTACCCGTTCTCCGGCGCGGGCTCACCCTTGGCCGCCGCGACCAGGGAGGCGACGAACCGGTCGATCTGGCCGCCGGCGTCGTTGAAGTAGTACTCGCGGGTGACCTTCGCGCCGCGCGCCGAGAGCACCCGGCCGAGCGCGTCGCCCACGGCGGCCCAGCGGGTGCCGCCCAGGTGCAGCGGACCGGTGGGGTTGGCCGAGACGAACTCGAGGTTGACGTTGCGCCCGCCCAGCTCGCTCCCGGTGCCGTAGGACCGGCCGCCCGCCAGGACGTCCCCGACCAGGGCGCCCTGCGCGTCCGCGGCAAGCCGCAGGTTCAGGAAGCCGGGGCCGGCGATCTCGGCGGACTCGATGCCGTCCGTGCTCGCGAGGGCCTCGGCGAGCCAGCCGGCGAGCTCCCGCGGTGGCACCCCGGCCTTCTTGGCGGTGCGCAGCGCGACGTTCGTGGCGTAGTCCCCGTGCTCGGGGTTGCGGGGACGCTCGACGCCGACGTCCGGCGGGAGCGCCGCCTCGTCCAGGCCTCGCTCGCGCAGCACGTCTAGAGCGGCGGCGCGGACGAGTTCGGCGAGGACGTCGGGAGTCACCCCCCGATTCTAGGAGGTGACGCGGACCGCTCCACCGGCGCTCTCCGTGCTCCGCTCACACCCCTCTCAGGCGGCCCTCCTAGACTCGTTCCCGCGGCCACATGCCCGAGATCCTTCTGGCCTCAGTGACGGTCGCCTTCCCGGGAGACGTGGACGGTCGATGGTCAGCGGTAAGAACAGCAAGTCAGCCAGGAACGCCCGCAACGCGGTCGTCGCCAAGCGCTCCACGCCGTGGGGTCTGATCGCCGGGATCCTGGTGGTCCTGCTGTTCGCCGGGGGCATCTTCGGCTACGCCTTCTACAAGAACGACGAGAAGAGTGCCGCCACCGAGGCGCTCGCCCCCTTCACGCCGACGGACGCGAACAAGGACCCGTCGGCGCAGATCCCGGGCGTGCAGACGCTCTCCTACACCGCCGGTGACCACGTCACCCCGGACGTGCGGGTCGCCTACACGCACTCCCCGCCGTTCGGCGGCAAGCACGACGGCTTCTGGGCCGCCTGCAACGGCGTCGTCTACCCGAGGGCGGTGCGCCAGGAGAACCTCGTGCACTCCCTCGAGCACGGCGCGGTCTGGCTCGCGTACAACCCCGACCAGGTCAGCGGGGCCGCGCTGGACACGCTGAAGGCGAAGGTCCAGAACCAGCCGTACACCGTCCTGTCCCCGTACCCGGGTCTCGACCAGCCGATCGCGCTGCAAGCCTGGGGGCACCAGCTCAAGCTGGGCGACGCGAACGACCCGCGGGTGGACCAGTTCATCACCGCGCTGCGGCTCAACCGGTTCACCTACCCCGAGGTCGGCGCCAGCTGCGACTCCCTCGGCCCGGGCCGGTTCGACCAGGACAACCCGCCGCCGTTCGTCCCGACGCCCGCGCAGTCCGAGATCAACGGCACCACGATCCTCCCCGAGACCAGCCAGACCACCGGCGTGCAGCCCGACCCGACCGGCACCGCAGGGTCATGATGGGTGGGGTGAGCACCTCCCCGTCACAGGAACGAACAGCGTCGCCCCCCGAGGAGCCGCCGGGTCCCGGCGGGTCCGGGGGCGACGGCGGCCGGGAGCCGCGCTGGGTCCGCCCCTTCGTCGTGGCCGTCGCCGCGGTGGCCCTGCTGCTGCTCGGCGCCGCCGGCGGCCTGCTGATCGGCCTGCCCGGCTCGTCGTCGGACGCCGTGCCGGCCGCGGACTCCGTGGACGTCGGCTTCGCCCAGGACATGTCGGTGCACCACAACCAGGCCGTGCAGATGGCGTCCTGGGAGCGGGACCACACCACGGACCCGGCCCTGCACCAGCTCGCGTTCGACATGGAGTCCACGCAGGGCCAGCAGATCGGCCGCATGCAGGGCTGGCTGGCGCTCTGGGGCGCCGCGCCGTACCCCGTCGGCGGGCACTACATGACGTGGATGACGGACTCCTCCTCCGGTCACCCCGGCATGGGCGGCATGAGCTCGTCCGGCGTCACCCGGATGCCCGGGATGGCGTCCGAGGAGGACCTCCGGAACCTGCGGGCGGCCTCCGACCAGCAGCTCGACGTGCTGTTCCTGCAGCTCATGCTGCGCCACCACCAGGGCGGCGCCTCGATGCTGCGGTACGCCGCGGACCACGCGACGGTGCCGGACGTGCGCAACCTGGCGTCCCAGATGCTCAGCTCGCAGACGTCCGAGGCGCAGTACATGGAGCAGCTCCTGGCCCAGCGCGGAGCCGCTCCCCTGCCGCCCGGCTGATCACCCGGGCCCCCGGGAAGTCGGGTGCGCGGGTGTTGTAGTCTCATTCCTGCACGGCCCCCGTAGCTCAGGGGATAGAGCACCGCCCTCCGGAGGCGGTGGCGCAGGTTCGAATCCTGCCGGGGGCACCATGCATGACCTGCAGTGATCGCTGTGGGTGACATCGCGGCAGTGCCGATTTGCCTGGTTTCGTGGCATGAATGTGGCACGAAGTCATTCCACGGCGGTTGCCGACCTCGAATACCTCAATGCCCAGAGCGGCCTGCTCACACACCCTCGTCCGTAGCGCGTCGAGGTCCATGCAGGTGGAAGGCTCACCGGCCGCAGCCGGCTCCGGGTTTGCTCAACTGTTCGAGAACGGCGAGCACTGCCTACTTGGGGCGGTGCTCGCTATGAACTTTGACGATCTCCAACGGCGACCGCTTCTAACGTCTACTACTCAAAGTTGCGGTCTGGACAGACGACGTGCAGGGACTGATCGGCCTGCTGGCCCCACGACGCGGCGGTCGACGGCCTGACGCAGCTGAGCCGGCTGATGGGCCAGGAGGACGGCGGAGCGCCGGTGCTCCGGCATCGTGAGTGAGGCACCCGACCCACAGGAAGCTCTTTCGGCGGGGAGCCGTGGCTCACGAGTCGGTGTTGTGTCGCTGACGGGCGATCGCCTCGGCTGCTC
>NZ_JAODNI010000206.1 GCF_025465255.1 Pseudonocardia sp. | reverse complement strand
GCGTGCCCGCCGCGGCCGCCCGCGCGGGCCCGGGCCGTCGTCGTCGCGGCGGACCACGGGATCGCCGCCGCCGGGGTGTCCGCGTACGCGCCGGACGTCACGGTCAAGCAGGTCGCCGCGACCCTCGAGCAGGGCACGCCGGTCTCGGTGACGGCGACCGTCGCCGGGGTGTCCGTCCGGGTCGTCGACGCGGGGCTGGACGCCGAGCTCCTCCCCGGCCAGGGCCGGCACCGGGTGCGCCGGGGCAGCGGCCGGATCGACCGCGAGGACGCGCTGACAACCGAGGAGACCGACAAGGCGTTCCGGATCGGCCGCGGGCTCGCGGACGAGGAGGTCGACGCCGGTGCGGACCTGCTGATCCCGGCCTCGCTCGGGGTCGGCGCGACGACCGCGGCGTCGACGCTGGTCTCGGCCGTGACCGGGGCCGAACCCGTCGCCGTCGTGGGGCGGGGCAGCGGGATCGGCGACGGGGCGTGGATGCGCAAGTGCGCCGCGATCCGGGACGCGCTGCGCCGGGCCCGGCCGGTGTCGAAGGAGCCGCTGGGGCTGCTGCGGACGGCCGGCGGCGCGGACCTCGCGGTGCTGACCGGGTTCCTCGTGCAGGCCGCGCTGCGCCGCACCCCCGTGCTGCTCGACGGCCTCGTGGTCGGCGCCGCCGCGCTGCTGGCGGACGAGCTGGCCCCCGGCGCCCGTGCCTGGTGGCTGGCCGCGCAGATCTCCCCCGAGCCCGCGATGACGTTCGTGCTGCAGCACCTGCAGCTCGTCCCGGTGCTGGACCTGCAGGTCAGGTTGGGCGACGGGACGGGCGCGGTCGCCGTCGTCCCCCTGTTGCAGATGGCGGCGCGGCTGCTCGGCGACACCGTCACCGCGGAGGCGGCCGGGATCGTGCCGGTGCGCGCCGTCTCGGGCTGAGCCGGTGCGCGGGCTCGCGCTGGCGCTGAGCTGGCTGACCGTGCTGCCCGTCCGCGCCGGGGAGCCGTTGGCGGGCACGGCGGCGGCCGCGCTGCGCTGGGCCCCGCTCGTGGGCGGGGCGCTCGGCGCGGCTGCGGGCGCGCTGCTGCTCGGACTGACCGTGCTGGGTGTCCCGCCGCTGGTCGGCGGGCTGCTCGCCGTCGGGTTCCTGGGTCTGGCGACCCGGGGAATGCACCTCGACGGCCTGGCGGACACCGCGGACGGGCTCGGCTGCTACGGCCCGCCGGAGCGGGCGCTGGCGGTCATGAAGGACGGCGGGGCGGGGCCGTTCGCGGTGGTGACGCTGATCGTCGTGATCGGGTCCCAGGCGGCCGCGCTCGCCTCCCTGCCGCCCGGCCTGCTCGTCGGCGGCACCGCGCTCGCCGGGGCCGTCGGGCGGTCCGGGTTCGCATGGGTCGCCCGGCGCGGGATCCCGGCGGCGCGTCCGGGCGGGCTGGGAGCGACGGTCGCGGGGTCGCAGCCGGCCTGGGTCGCGCCTCTCTGGTGGCTGGTCCTGGCCGGCCTCGGCACGCTGCTCGTCCCGGCCCGGTGGCCGGGGGTGATCGCCGTCGGCCTCGCCGCGGCCGTCGTGATCGGGCTGTCCCGGCACACGGCGCGCCGCTTCGGCGGGATGTCCGGCGACGTCCTCGGCGCGGCGTCCGAGCTGGCCGTCACCGTGGTACTGGTGACCGTTTCCGCAGCTCAACCGGGGTTGTGAGCGAGAAACCTCGTTCTGGCGAGGTTTCCCGCGCACAGGTCAGAGGGCGGTCATCCAGCCGTGGGTGTCCGTGCCCTTGCCGCGCTGGATGTCGGTGAGCAGGGCGCGCAGCCGAGTGGTGACCGGGCCGGGCTCGCCGTTCCCGACCCGGACCTGGCCGTCGTTGTGCTTGACGTTCCCGATCGGCGTGATGACCGCCGCCGTGCCGCAGGCGAACACCTCGGTGATCCGGCCGTCGGCGCAGCCCTCCAGCCACTCCGCCGCCGAGATCTTGCGCTCGGACACCTGGCAGCCGATCTCCTTGGCCAGCACCAGCAGCGACGCCCGGGTGACGCCCTCGAGGATGCTTCCGGACAGCTCCGGCGTCACCAGCTCGGTGTCCTCCCCGGAACCGAGGACGAAGAACAGGTTCATCCCGCCCATCTCCTCGACCCACTTCTTCTCCGCGGCGTCGAGGTAGGCGACCTGGGCGCAGCCGTGCGCGGCGGCCTGAGCCTGCGGGAGCAACGAGGCGGCGTAGTTCCCGCCGCACTTCGCCGTGCCCGTCCCACCGACGGCGGCGCGGGTGAAGTCCGTGCACAGCCACACGTCGACGGGCTTGACACCGCCGGGGAAGTACGCGCCGGCGGGCGAGGCGATCAGGACGTAGAGGTATTCGTCGGCGGGCTTCACGCCCAGCCCGACCTCGGTCGCGATCATGAAGGGCCGCAGGTAGAGCGACTCCTCACCGCCCGCCGGCGGCACCCACGCGCGGTCGACGTCCAGCAGCTCGGTCAGCGACGCCATGAACAGCTCGTCCGGCAGCTCGGCCATGCCCAGGCGCGCCGCGGACTGCCGGAAGCGGGCCGCGTTCGCCTCGGGGCGGAACGAGGAGATCGTCCCGTCCGGCTGGGTGTAGGCCTTGAGTCCCTCGAAGATCTCCTGGCCGTAGTGCAGGACCATCGTCGCGGGGTCCAGCGCGATCGGGCCGTAGGGGACCACCTGCGCGTCGTGCCAGCCCTGCGCGGCCGTCCACCTGATCGTCACCATGTGGTCGGTGAAGTACCGACCGAAACCCGGCTCGGCCAGGATCTCCGCGCGACGGGAGTCCGAGACCGGGGCGGGATTGGCGGTGTGGGTGAAGGACACGCTCATGACCGAGACGGTACAACCCGGATGGCGGCGGGCGCGCCACCCCTGACGGAGCAACTCAGGCGGCCCGTTCGTCCGGCGCCGCCGCCTGCCCGTCCTGCGATTCGGCGCGCCGCGAGCGCAGCGAGACCGCGGTCGTCAGCAGCCAGCCGCCGCCGATCGCGCACGCCGTGATCAGCACCGTCCGCGGAGGCATGCTCAGCGCCAGGAACCCACAGAGCACCACCCCGACGCCGGCGAGCCACATCCGCCAGGTCCGGCCCGCCCGAGGCAGCCGCAGCGCGGCCAGGTGCACCACGACGAAGTCGACGAGCAGGGCGCACGCCGCGAGCGCGATCGCGCCCCAGGTGCCGGCGAGCACCACGACCAGGATCGCCAGGACCATGCCGGCGATGTCCGCCCGCCAGGCCGCGCCGCTGCCGCAGCGGCGCGCGACGATCCGCGGGAGGTCCCCGCGCACGGCCATGGCGGCGGTCGTCGCGGCGACGGCGGCGAGCACCGCGAGCAGCGTCGACCCGGCGGCGACGGCCGCGCCGATCCGCACGAGCACGCCCAGCGCGGGGGCCCGCCCCGTGTCGACGAGCGCGACGAGCGGGGAGCGCTCGACGGCGAGCCGGTCCGTCCCGAGCCCGACGAGCAGCGCCCCGCACACCGCTAGGTACGCGGCCGTCGCGATGCCGATGACGATCGCGATGGCGCGGCCACGGGTCCGCGTCGGGGCGCGCAGCTCCTCCCCCAGCCCGACGACCCGGCTGAAGCCCGCGAACCCGAAGAAGATCAGTCCCGCCCCCGTGAACACGCCCAGCTCACGGGTGATCGGCAGCAGCCCCGGGGACATCGAGACCGGCTGGTCCGTCGCGGCGGACACCGACGGCGTCCCGGCACCCCCCGGGCCGAGCAGTCCGACGACGACCACGACCAGCAGCACCGCACCGATGCCGCCGACCAACGACCACGCCGCCCGCGGGGTCGGCCGCACGCTGAACAGATTCAACGCGGTCATCACGACGATCACGACGATGGCGACCACGAGCGGCCGCGTGGGCAGGACGTAGGTCCCGAAGATCCCGGCGGCGGCCGCGGCGACCGCGATCTCGCCGGTCAGGTGGGCGACGCCGCAGAGCCGGCCGACGGCGGGATGCAAGCGCTCCCGAGCGGCGTCGTAGCCGACGTCGTGGTCCCGGGTCTCGCCCTCGCGGGACGCCGCCAGGTCCGCCGCGGACGCCGCGCAGCATCCGGCGACGGCCGCCGCCAGCACCACCGACAGCATCAGCCACGGACCGGCGACCGCGGCCGCCGGCGCGAACACGGCGAAGATCCCGGCCCCCAGCACGGCGGACAGCCCGAGGACGACCGCGTCCGCGGTGCCCAGCCGTCGGCCCAGGGTCGTTGCCACGGACACCACTGTCGCATCCGACCCTGTCGGAAACGGCCCCGTGACGGTGTCATTAGCATTTCGAAGAGGTCTCGCCGCGACGTTGCGTGCGACATACCGTCCCGCCCGAGCAGAGGAGTTCCCCGTGACCACGTCCGTCTCCGCGTCCGCGACCGAGGTCGGTCTGGTCGTCGGTTCCCCCGCTGCGGCCGAGGCCGACGCCGTGATCGTCGGGCTGCTGCCCGGCGAGGACGACGGGCACCCGGTTCTCGTGGCCGGTGCCGAGGAGGTCGACGCGGCCTTCGACGGAGAGCTCGCCGCCCTGCTGGACCTCGCCGGCGCGTCCGGCAAGGCCGAGGAGGTCGTCAAGGTCCCGTCCCGCGGGGCGGTCGCCGCGAAGCTCGTCGTGGCGGTCGGGCTCGGTCCGGCGGAGAACGGGACCCCCGACGGTGACCAGGTCCGTCGCGCCTCGGGTGCGGTGGCCCGCGCGCTCGCCGGGTCCGGACGCGTGGTCAGCACCCTCGGCGCCGTCGACCTCACGGCCGCGGCCGAGGGCACGCTGCTCGGCGCCTACCGCTTCACCGCGTTCAAGGGTGACCCGGAGGCGGGGAAGAAGCCGGTCGCGCAGGTCGAGTTCAGCTCCGCCGGCGGTGACGACGGCCTCGAGGTCCTGCGGCACGCCGCCGCCGTGGCGCACGCCGTCCGGACGGCCCGGGACCTGATCAACACCCCGCCCAACGCGCTCTACCCCGAGACGTTCGCCGCGCGGGCGAAGGAGCTGGGCGAGGCCGCGGGCCTGGACGTCGAGGTGCTGGACGACGACGCACTCGCCGAGGCCGGGTTCGGCGGCGTGCTCGGGGTGGGCCAGGGATCGTCGCGCAAGCCCCGGCTGGTCCGGCTGAGCTGGTCCGGCGGGGCGACGCCGGCGAAGAAGGTCGCGCTCGTCGGCAAGGGGATCACGTTCGACACGGGCGGCATCTCGATCAAGCCCGCGGCCGGGATGGACCACATGACGTCGGACATGTCCGGCGCCGCGGCCGTCATCGCGACGACCGTGCTGGCCGCGACGCTGGAGTTGCCGGTCGCCGTCACGGCGACCGTGCCGATGGCCGAGAACATGCCGTCGGACACCGCCTACCGGCCCGGCGACGTGCTGACGATGTACGGCGGCAAGACCGTCGAGGTGCTGAACACCGACGCCGAGGGCCGGCTGATCCTGGCGGACGCGATCGTGCGCGCCGCCGAGGACGAGCCGGACTACCTGGTCGAGACGTCCACGCTGACCGGCGCGCAGATGGTCGCGCTGGGCACCCGGACCGCCGGGATCATGGGCAGCGACGAGCTGCGGGACCGGGTCGCCGCGCTCGGCCGTTCGGTCGGCGAGGACGCCTGGGCGATGCCGCTGCCGGAGCACCTGCGGGGCGAGCTGGACTCGCGCGTCGCGGACCTGGCCAACGTCACGGGCAACCGGTTCGGCGGGATGCTCGCGGCGGGGGTCTTCCTGCGGGAGTTCGTGGCCGAGGACCTGCCGTGGGCGCACATCGACATCGCGGGTCCGTCCTTCAACACCGGCGGCCCGTGGGGCTACACGCCAAAGGGCGGCACCGGCACCCCCGTCCGCACGCTGCTGGCGCTCCTCGAGGACATCGCCGCCAACGGCTGACGCCGCCTGTGCGCGGATGACGTTGTTCCGGCGACGCCTTCCGCGCACGACCTCGGTGCGCACAACCCGGTCTACCGATCGGTAACCTGAGCCGCATGACCCGACGTCGTGTCCTGCACCAGGTCCCTGCCGACTCCCGCTCCGCCGTGGTCACCGGCGCGGCGCGCGGGATCGGCGAGTCGATCGCCCGCGAGCTGGTGGGTCGGGGGTACCGGGTGCTGGTCACCGACGTCGACGGCGAGGCCGCGGCGGCCACCGCGGAGCGGATCGGGGCGGCGGCGGGCATCGCCTACGACGTCACCGATCCCGACGGCGCACACGCCGTCGCCACCCGGGCCCGGGAGCTCGCGCCCCTGGGGGCGTGGGTGAGCAACGCGGGCGTCGGGTTCGACGGGGCGCTGGCCGAGCTGGACGAGAAGCACGTCCGGGCGCTCGTCGACGTCAACCTGATGGGGCCGGTCTGGGGCTCCCGCGCGGCGATCGCGGCGTTCCGGGAGCAGGCCGTCGAGGGCATCCCGGGCGGCGAGCTGGCGATCACGGCGTCGCTCTCCGGGCTCGGCCCGGTGCCGGGGCTGTCCCTCTACGCGGCGACGAAGGCGGGCGTCCTGTCCCTCGCGACGTCCCTGAGCTCCGAGCTGCGCGGCGACGGGATCAGGGTCCACGCGATCTGCCCCGACGGCGTCGGCACGGCCCTGCTCGACGGCATGGCGCCGGACGGGCAGGCGAAAGCGCTGGTCCGCAGCGGCGTGCTGCTGACCCCGGACCAGGTCGCGACGGCACTGGTCGGGATGTTCGGGACGAGCCGGGTGTACCGCACGGTGCCCGCCTGGCGCGGGGTGATGATGCGTCTCTCCGCCCTGGCCCCGGGCCCGCTGATGCGCCTGGAGCCCGCCATCCGGGCGGTGGGATCGCGCCGGCTCCGGCGGGGCTGACGGGGGGTCGAGCAGGCGCGGGGCGGCGTTCGTGCCGACGCTCGCCGTCCTGCTCGACGCCCGCGATCGGCCGCACGCGTCGCATCACTTCGCGCGCGTAGCTGTCGGAGGCCGGAACGGCGCCCGTCCTCGCGCAGCCTCCAGCCCCACGCGCACGGTCGGCCGCGCGCGTCGCACCACTTCCCTCGCATAGGGCGGCGGCCGCCCACCCGGCGCCCAGCCCACGCGCCGTCCAACCTCGCGCGCGTGACCCCGGCGCGCTGCGGGCCGGGATGCGGGCTCAGGCTCCGAGGTCCCGGCGGCGCTCCCGGTCCCGCAGGATCCGCTGTCGCGCGTCGTGGTCCCGCATGCGCTTCGGGTAGCCGACGATCTCCGCGTCGTAGACCGGGATCTTCAGCGACCGGGCCAGCTTGCGGGCACCGTCGGGGCCGGAGACCCGCCGTCGCGTCCACTCGCCGTCCTTGGCGACGAGGATCATGGTCGTCTCCGTCACAGCCGTCCGGGGCTCGACGAACGCCTCGACACCCTCGTGCGTCGCCGCCCACGCGCGGAGGTGCTCCGCGTCGTCGCCGCGTGTCCGGCCCGTGCCGCGACCGCCGCGCATCCTGCTGAACAGGCCCATCATGGTTCCCATCCCCGTCCGGAGCGGACGCTCCTCGAAGGACCCAACGTGCGGGCCGCCGGAATTTCTCCCGGACTCGGCGACGGGCCTCGCCCCCCACGAGAGATCCCGTGATGACAAGATGGGGCCGCCCCGCCCGCCGTACCCGGTGTTCGGGGCGCCGGTGGCGTGATCACGCCGTACCGGAAGTGATCGTCCGGAGGAGAACGACGTGCCCGAGCAGAACGCCGACCTGGTGATCCTCGGCGGTGGATCGGGCGGCTACGCGTGCGCGCTGCGCGCAGCAGAGCTCGGGATGTCCGTGGTCCTGGTCGAGAAGGACAAGCTCGGCGGCACGTGCCTGCATCGCGGCTGCATCCCGACCAAGGCCCTGCTGCACGCCGCCGAGGTCGCGGACGCGTCCCGGGACGGCGCCAGGGTCGGTGTGCTGTCCCAGCTGATCGGCATCGACATGGCCGGGGTCAACGCCTACAAGGACGGCGTCGTCGGCCGGCTCTACAAGGGTCTGCAGGGGCTCGTGTCCTCGCGCAAGATCGACCTCGTCGAGGGGGCCGGGACGTTCGTCGGCCCGAACGCCGTCGAGGTCGACGGCACCCGGTACGTCGGCAAGAAGGTCGTCCTGGCCACCGGCTCGTATGCGCGGAGCCTGCCGGGCCTGGACATCGGCGGCCGGGTCATCACCTCGGACCAGGCGCTGACGCTCGAGGACGTGCCGCAGAAGGTCGTCATCCTCGGCGGCGGCGTGATCGGCGTCGAGTTCGCGTCCGTCTGGCGGTCCTTCGGGGCCGAGGTCACGGTCGTCGAGGCGCTCCCCCGGCTCGTCCCGAACGAGGACGAGTTCTGTTCCAAGCAGCTCGAACGCGCCTTCCGCAAGCGCAAGATCACCCCCAAGACCGGGGTGAAGTTCACCGGCGCCAAGCAGACGGACCACGGCGTCACCGTCTCGCTCGAGTCCGGTGAGGAGCTCGAGGCGGACCTGCTGCTCGTCGCCGTCGGCCGCGGTCCGAACACGACCGGCCACGGGTACGAGGAGGCCGGCGTCGCCATGGAGCGCGGCTTCGTCCTCACCGACGAGCGGCTGCGCACCAACCTGCCGGACGTCTACGCCGTCGGGGACATCGTGCCCGGGCTGCAGCTCGCGCACCGCGGCTTCGGCCAGGGCATCTTCGTCGCCGAGGACATCGCCGGGCTGGAGCCGCGGCCGATCGACGAGGCCGGCATCCCGCGCGTCACCTACTGCGAGCCCGAGGTCGCGTCCGTCGGCCTGACCGAGGCGCAGGCCAAGGAGCGCTACGGCGAGATCCAGACCCTGACCTACGACCTCGGCGGCAACGGCAAGTCGCAGATCCTGCAGACCTCCGGCGCCATCAAGCTGGTCAAGGCCGGCAGCAAGGACACCCCGGGACCGGTCGTCGGCCTGCACCTGGTCGGCGCGCGCGTCGGGGAACTGATCGGCGAGGCCCAGCTCGTCTACAACTGGGAAGCCCAGGCCGACGACGTCGCGCCGCTGATCCACGCCCACCCCACCCAGAACGAGGCGCTCGGCGAGGCACATCTCGCGCTGGCGGGCAAACCCCTCCACTCGCACGGCTGACGCCGCGAAGACCGCACACCCGCACGTCGAACTAGGAGCTCCGACCCGACATGGCCTTCTCCGTCCAGATGCCCGCTCTCGGTGAGAGCGTCACCGAGGGCACCGTCACCCGCTGGCTCAAGCAGGAGGGCGACGCCGTCGAGGTCGACGAGCCGTTGCTCGAGGTCTCGACGGACAAGGTCGACACCGAGATCCCGTCCCCGGCCGCCGGCGTCCTGCAGAAGATCGTCGCGGCCGAGGACGAGACGGTCGAGGTCGGCGCCGAGCTCGCCGTCATCGGCGACGGGTCCGGGTCGGGCGACTCCTCGGGCTCCTCCTCGGAGGCCGCGGAGGAGCCGGCTCCCGAGCCCGAGCCCGAGCCGGTCGCGGAGACCGAGCCGGAGCCCTCCGCGGACGCGGACCGGCCCGCCGAGAAGCCGAAGGCCGGGACGGGGTCCGATGGCGGCGACGCCACCCCGGTCACCATGCCCGAGCTGGGCGAGAGCGTCACCGAGGGCACGGTCACCCGCTGGCTCAAGGCCGTCGGGGACACCGTCGCGGTCGACGAGCCGCTGCTCGAGGTGTCCACGGACAAGGTCGACACCGAGATCCCGTCGCCGGTCGCCGGCACCGTCCTCGAGCTCTCGGTCGCCGAGGACGAGACCGTCGAGGTCGGCGGCCGGCTCGCCCTCGTCGGCGACGCGGACGCCGCTCCCGCCGAGTCCGCGCCCGAGCCCGAGCCCGCTCCGAAGGCGGAGGAGAAGGCGCCCGAGCCCGAGGCGCCGAAGGAGCCCGTCAAGGAGGAGCAGGCCGCTCCCGAGCCGGCGAAGCCCGCGGTCGAGGACTCCGCCCGGGCCGAGGAGGCCCCCGCCCCCAGCAGCGACGGCAACGGTTCCGGTGGCGCCCCGTACGTCACCCCGCTGGTCCGCAAGCTGGCCGCCGAGCACGGCGTCGACCTGGACTCGATGACCGGCAGCGGGGTCGGTGGCCGCATCCGCAAGCAGGACGTGCTCGCGGCCGCCGAGTCCGCCAAGGCCCCCGAGCCCGAGGCTCCCGCCGCCGCTCCGGAGCCGGCCGCGGCCGCGGCGCCGAGCAGCGCGCCGAAGCAGCCGACCACCGTCCCGGCGCGCGCGGACAACGCGCCGCAGCCGGGCACGACGGTGAAGATGCCGCGCCTGCGGCAGATCATCGCCCAGCGGATGGTCGAGTCGCTCAAGGTCTCGGCGCAGCTGACCACCGTCCAGGAGGTCGACGTCACCCGGATCGCGAAGCTGCGCGCCCGGGCCAAGGCGGAATTCGAGCGCCGCGAGGGCGTCAAGCTCACCTACCTGCCGTTCTTCGCGAAGGCGACCGTCGAGGCGCTCAAGGCGTTCCCGGCCGTCAACTCCTCGATCACCGAGGACGGCAAGCAGGTCGAGTACCACGGCGCCGTGCACCTGGCGATCGCCGTGGACACCCCGCGCGGCCTGCTCGTCCCGGTCATCAAGAACGCGGACGACCTGAGCCTCGCCGGGCTGGCCAAGAAGATCGCGGACGTCGCGGCGCGCACCCGGGCCAACAAGATCGGCCCGGACGAGCTCTCCGGCGGCACCTTCACGATCACCAACATCGGCAGCGCCGGCGCGCTGTTCGACACGCCGATCATCAACCAGCCGCAGGTCGGCATCCTGGGCACCGGCGCGATCGTCAAGGAGCCCAAGGTCGTGGCCGGCCCGGACGGCGAGGACGTCATCGCCGTGCGCTCGGTCTGCTTCCTCCCGCTGACCTACGACCACCGCATCGTCGACGGCGCGGACGCCGGCCGTTTCGTCAGCGCGATCAAGGCCCGCCTCGAGGAGGGTGCGTTCGAGGCCGAGCTGGGCCTGTAGGCCCGTGCGCGGAACTCGTTGCCAGGGCGACGATTTCCGCGCACGACCGGTTCCGCCACGGCGGGCAGGGGTTCGCCCCTGCCCGCCGCTGTGCCTCCCGGGAACCGTCGTGCATTCCGGGGCCCGAGTCGCGGCGACCGGCCCGTTCGGCAAGGATCGGACGGGTGCGAGTCGTGGTGGCCGGTTCGTCCGGTCTCATCGGAACAGCCCTGGTCGCCCAGCTCCGGGAGGCGGGGCACGAGGTCCTGCGCCTGGTGCGGCGCGCACCCGCCGCGCCGGACGAACGCGGCTGGGACCCGCCGTCGGGGACGATCGACGAGGGCACGCTCGACGGCGTCGACGCGGTCGTGAACCTCGGTGGGGTCGGCATCGCGGACCGGCCGTGGAGCGGCGCGCGGAAGCAGGCGATCCGGGACAGCCGGGTCGTCCCCACGGACGTCCTCGCCACCGCCGTCGCCCGGGCGGGAGTGCCGGCGCTGGTCAGCGGGTCCGCGGTCGGGTACTACGGGGACACCGGCGACGAGAAGATCGACGAGTCCGCGCCCGCCGGGCGGGGGTTCCTCGCGGACCTCTGCCGGGACTGGGAGGCGGCCACCACACCGGCCGTCGACGCCGGCGCGCGGGTCGTCACGCTGCGCACGGGGCTGGTCCTGTCCCCCTCCGGCGGCCTGCTGCAGATCATGAAGCCCGTCTGGAAGACCTTCCTCGGCGCCCGGATCGGCGACGGCACGCAGTACATGCCCTGGGTCTCCCTCGACGACGAGGTCGGCGCCATCCGCTTCGCCGTCGAGAACGACGCGGTCCGCGGCCCGGTGAACGTCACCGGCCCCGCACCCGTCACCAACGCCACCTTCACCGCGCAGCTGGCCGAGGCCGTCGGCCGGCCGGCACCGCTGGTCATCCCGGCCTTCGTGGTCAGCACAGTGCTCGGCGACATGGGTCGGGAGATGTTGCTCTCGGGCCAGCGCGCGGTGCCGAAGGCCCTGCTCGACGCGGGTTTCCAGTTCCGCCACCACAGCCTGCCGGACGCGCTCGCCGCGGCGGTGGGGAGCTGAGTCCGGTGTCGTCCGTCGACGTCACGGCCGTCGGGGCCGGGATCGCGGGAGGTCCGGGCCGGGACGATCGCGTCCACCGTGACACGGTCGTGCGCGAGCGCAGCGGTGGGGCGCTCGGAACGGTCGCGAACCGGCGTGCGGCGCCGAGCACAGCCCCTGGATCCGCGTGACGTCCATGACGAGGCGATGCCCGGGAGCGCGGGCGTAATCTGGGCCGATGCCCAACCCCGGTACGTCGTGTCGCCGCTCGGTGAACCCGGTGCGCGTCGACACCCTCGGCACCGTCGGCTACGTCACCGCCTGGGACGTCCAGCGCAGCAACGCCGAAGCCCGCCGCGACGGGTCCGGTCCGGACGTCCTGATGCTGCTCGAGCACCCGTCGGTCTACACCGCGGGCAAGCGCACCCGGCCCGAGGACCGGCCGACCGACGGCACCCCCGTCGTCGACGTGGATCGCGGTGGCCGCATCACCTGGCACGGCCCGGGCCAGCTCGTCGGCTACCCGATCGTCGCGCTCACCGAGCCGATGGACGTCGTGGACTACGTCCGACGCCTCGAGGAAGCCCTGATCAGCGTCTGTCACGCCCTCGGTCTGCGGGCTGCCGGGCGGGTCGACGGCCGCACCGGCGTCTGGCTCCCCGGCGACGCCACCCGCCTCGAGCGCAAGATCGCCGCGATCGGCGTCCGGATCCAGGGCGGCGTGACGCTGCACGGCTTCTCGCTGAACTGCAACCCGGACCTGACCGCGTTCGGCCGGATCGTCCCCTGCGGCATCGCCGATGCGGGTGTGACGTCGCTGTCCGACGAGCTGGGCCGGGACGTCACGACCGACGACGTCCTCGCCCCCGTCACCGAGGCCGTCCTCGCCGCGATCGAGGGCACCCTGCCGGTGCGCGAGCACGTCGTTGCGAAGTGGACCGACTCCGTCCCCGGCCTGGACCTGCAGCTCCGCTGAGGCCTGTGCGCGGAAACGTCGCCCGGGCGAGGTTTTCCGCGCACGACCGGGCTTCCCGCACGATCCGCGGATCCACGTCGGAGGAGCGGCCCAGCTCCGCGCGTCCGGCGTTCACCGGACGCGACCAACTTCACGGGGTCACGGATCTCCGGGTCGTACTCGTTCGCGGGGGCGCCGGAGGCCAGGAGCCCGATCGGGTCCTCCGCGTCCACGACCGCCTTGACCGCGGTTCACGCGCGGACGACGAGCCGCGCACGGCTGTGCTCGCCCACCGGGTCGACGGCAAGGCGGTGGTCCCGGCGCTGGTCCTGCTGACGGCCGCGGCGGACGTGCCGGGCCAGTTCCGCGCGTGACCGTTTCCGCAGCTCACCTCGGGTTGTGCGCGTGGAACCTCGTTCTAGCGAGGTTTCCTGCTCACAGGTTCGGGAGGACCTCCGATGCGACGAGCTCGACCTGGTCGATGTCCGCCAGGTCCAGGAGCTGCAGGTAGACGCGGGTGGCACCGGTCCGGTCCCGCCAGGTGCCCAGCTTGTCGACGACCTCTGCAGGGGTCCCGGCCAGGCCGTTCTCCCGCAGCTCGTCGACCTCGCGGCCCAGGACCAGCGCCCGCCGCGCGACCTCCGCGTCGTCGCGACCCACGCAGATCACCTGCGCGACCGAGCGGACGATCTCCTGCGGGTCCCGGCCGATCTCGGCGCATGCCGCGTCGACCCGCCCGAACTGCGCGGCCGCCTCGTCCACCGACGAGAACGCGACATTGAACTCGTCCGCGAACCGGGCCGCGAGGGCGGGCGTCTTCTTCTTGCCGTGTCCGCCGACGATCACGGGCGGTGCGGGCTGCTGCACCGGCTTGGGCAGCGCCGGGGAGTCCGTGACGGTGTAGTGCTTCCCGGCGAAGTTGAACCGATCGCCCGGCAGCGTACGCCACAGCCCGGTGATCACCTCGAGCTGCTCGGCGAGGATCTCGAACCGCTCAGCCAGCGGCGGGAACGGCAGGCCGTAGGCCTTGTGCTCGGCCTCGAACCACCCCCCGCCCAGGCCGAGCTCGACGCGCCCGCCCGACATCTGGTCCACCTGCGCGACGGCGATGGCGAGCGGTCCGGGATTCCGGAACGTCGCCGAGGTGACGAGCGTGCCGAGCCTGATCCGGGACGTCTCCCGGGCCAGGCCGGCGAGGGTGATCCAGGCGTCCGTCGGACCGGGCTCGCCGCTGGCGTCGCCCATCGCGAGGAAATGGTCCGAGCGGAAGAACGCGTCGTAGCCGCTGTCCTCGGCCGCCCGCGCCACCCGGAGGAGATCGTCGTAGTAGGCGCCCTGCTGAGGTTCTGTGAAGATCCGGAGGTCCACGTGGCCACGCTAGCCTGGGTGGCCATGAACCGTTGGACGACCGCAGACCTGCCCGATCTCACCGGACGGACGGTGCTCGTCACGGGCGCGACGTCCGGGCTCGGCGAGGCGTCGGTCCGCGCGCTGGCCCGGACCGGCGCGCGGGTGCTGATGACCGCGCGGGACACCGCCCGCGGGCGCGCGGTGGCACCCGACGGCGTCGAGGTCGTCGAGCTGGATCTGGCCGATCTGTCGTCGGTCCGTAAGGCGGCCGCCGAGGTCCGCGAGCGCACCGGCGACAGGCTGGACGTGCTGATGAACAACGCGGGCGTGATGGGGACGCCGTACCTGAGGACGGTCGACGGGTTCGAGCTGCAGATCGGCACGAACCATCTCGGACACGCCGCGCTGACCTGGCTGCTCATGCCGGCACTGCGGGCCGCGGGGACCGCCGACCGGCCGTCGCGGGTGGTGGTGCTGGCCAGCCTCGCGCACCAGGGCGGGTCGCTCGACCTCGACGACCTGAACTGGGAGCGCCGCGCGTACCGCCCGGACCGGGCCTACAGCGCGTCGAAGCTCGCGGACCTGCTCTTCGCCGCCGAGCTGGACCGGCGGTTGCGGGCCGCGGGTGATCCGGTGATCTCCGTCGCCGCGCATCCCGGGCTCACGAACACCCAGCTGCTCGGCAACTCGCTGCGCCGGCGTGGCCGGCTCGCCGGGATGCTCGCCGGGCCGTTCAACGCGCTGACGACCCAGAGCGTCGAGCGCGGGGTACTTCCCCAGCTCAACGCCGGGTTCGCCGACGGCGTGAGGGGAGGGGACTACATCGGCCCCGGCGGTCCGGCCGAGACCCGGGGCTTCCCCGCGCCCGCCCGGCGGAGTGCCGCCGCGCAGGACCCGGGAACCGCGCGGTCCCTCTGGGCGGTAACGGCCGATCTCACGTCGGTCCGGCCCGATCCCGCCGCGTAGCCTGTACGGCGTGACGGTCGCACCCGAAGGTCGCAAGATGCTCCGCCTCGAGGTCCGCAACAGCGAGACCCCGATCGAGCGGAAGCCGGCGTGGATCCGGACGAAGGCGAAGACCGGCCCGCAGTACACCGAGCTCAAGGGACTGGTCCGCTCCGGCGGCCTGCACACGGTGTGCGAGGAGGCGGGCTGCCCCAACATCTACGAATGCTGGGAGGACCGCGAGGCCACCTTCCTCATCGGCGGTGAGCAGTGCACGCGGCGGTGCGACTTCTGCCAGATCGACACCGGCAAGCCCGCCGACCTGGACCGCGACGAGCCGCGGCGGGTCGCGGAGTCCGTGCAGACGATGGGCCTGCGGTACTCGACCGTCACCGGCGTGGCCCGGGACGACCTGCCCGACGGCGGCGCCTGGCTCTACGCCGAGACGGTCCGCCAGATCCACACGCTGAACCCGGGCACGGGCGTCGAGCTGCTGATCCCGGACTTCAACTCGATCGACGTGCAGCTCGACGAGGTGTTCGGCTCCCGCCCCGAGGTGCTCGCGCACAACCTGGAGACGGTCCCGCGGATCTTCAAGCGGATCCGCCCGGCGTTCCGTTACGGGCGTTCCCTCGACGTGATCACCAAGGCTCGGGCGGCGGGGCTCGTCACCAAGTCGAACCTGATCCTCGGCATGGGCGAGACCCCCGAGGAGGTCACCGCCGCGCTGCAGGACCTCCACGACGCCGGCTGCGAGATCATCACCATCACGCAGTACCTGCGGCCGTCGAAGCGCCACCACCCCGTCGAGCGCTGGGTGAAGCCGGAGGAGTTCGTCGAACACTCCGACGCGGCCGAGAAGATGGGCTTCGCAGGCGTCATGGCCGGGCCGCTGGTGCGGTCGTCGTACCGGGCCGGGCGGCTGTACGCGCAGACCGTCGCGCACCGCGGCGAGGAGCTCTCGCCGAACCTGGCGCACCTGGCGTCGGAGGGTGCGGCGGCCCAGGAGGCGCGCTCGTTGCTCGCGCACGGTTAGGCCGTATCCTGGCCCACATGGCCGGCAAGCCCGACAAGGAAACACAGAAGCGCCTGAAGGCGGAGAAGCGAGCGGCCTCCAAGGAGCGCCGCTCGCAGATCTGGCAGGCCTTCCAGATGCAGCGCAAGGACGACAAGGCGCTGCTCCCGCTGATGATCGGCGTGCTGGTGCTCGCCGTCGTCGTGGCCTTCGGCATCGGCCTGATCTTCGACCTCGAATGGATCTTCCTTCCGTTCGGCGTCGTCATCGGCGCGCTGGCGGCGTTCAGTATCTTCGGGCGGCGGGTGCAGTCGTCGGTCTACAAGAAGGCGGACGGGCAGCCGGGTGCGGCGGGCTGGGCGCTGGACAACCTGCGCGGGCAGTGGCGGGTCACCCAGGGCGTCGCGGGCACCACGCACCTCGACGCCGTGCACCGCGTGATCGGCCGGCCGGGCATCATCCTGGTCGCCGAGGGCGCCCCGCACCGGGTGAAGAGCCTGATCGCGCAGGAGAAGAAGCGCACCGCGCGGGTCGCCGGCAAGACCCCGATCTACGACATCAGCGTCGGCAACGAGGAGGGCCAGATCCCCCTCAAGGCGCTGCAGCGCCACCTGATGAAGCTCCCGCGCAACATCAACGCGAACGAGATGGACAGCCTCGAGGCGAGGCTCAACTCCCTGGGCTCGCGAGCGGCGGCGATGCCGAAGGGCCCGCTGCCCCCGGGGGCGAAGATGCGAAGCGTCCAGAGGACGGTCCGCCGCCGCTGACCGCGTCGGGCGGCCGCGGGGCCGGTGGTGCTCGAGTGGCTCAAGCGTCAACGAGCGCTGCTTGAGCCACTCGAGCGGCGGAGGCCGGTCTCCGATCCGCCGCTCGAGTGGCTCAAGCGCCACTCTGCGCTGCCTGAGCCTCTCGAGCGCCGCCGTCTCCACCGGCCCGGTGCAGCCGAGTTGTCCACATGAGGCCTTCTCCGGGCGTTCGGAACGAAGTTGTCCACAGGCCTCGGGGAGATCGTCACGGCTTCCGCCCGGAATGCCCGACGCTGGGCTCATGCGTCTCTCCCGAGCCGACCGTGACCGTCTCCGCGCGCTCTTCCCCGCCGGCGTCGCGACCCGGAAGGATCTCCTCGACGTCGGTCTGTCCGCGTCCGCAATCACTCGCGCCTGCCAGGCCGGCGGGCCGTGGCGATCCCCGGTCCGCGGCATCATCGTCCTCTCCGACGGCCAGATCACCCCTCGGCAACGAGCCCGCGCCGCGCTCCTCCGCTGCGGGGACCCATGCGTGATCACCGGGGTCGCGGCGGCGCGGTTGTACGGCATCCGGGGCCTGCCACCGGACGACCGGCTGCATCTCCTGGTTCCGAACGAGCGCCAGGTCAGCGGCACCACCCTCTTCATCGTGATCCGGACCCGCCGGATGCCCGTCCCGGTCGTGCGGGACGGCCTGCCGCTCGCTCCGGTCGCACGCGCACTCGTCGACGCCACAGTGCCGTTGTGTGAGGCTGACGCGGTGCGGGCGTTGTTCGCCGGCGCGATCCAGCGCGGCCTCTGCACGCCGGCGGAGCTCGCGATCGAACTGGCCCAGGTCCAGCGGCCCTACACCGCGCTCGCCCGCAGTGTGCTCGAGGAGGTCACGGACGGCGTCCGCTCGACAGCCGAGGCGTGGGCCCGCCGCCTCGTCCTCCGTAGCGGGCTGCCCGCGCCGCAGTGGAACGTCGGGGTCCGACGTGCCGACGGGCGGCTGATCGGGGTCGCCGACGCCTGGTGGGACGACATCGGCCTCGTCTGGGAGATCGACTCCCGGGAATGGCACCTCGACCCCGAGGCCCACGACCGGGACACCCGCCGGCAGTCCGGCTTCGCCGCGGAAGGCATACCGGTGATCCACACGAGACCGTCGCGGCTGCGGACCGAGCGGGCCGAGGTACTCGACGAGCTGATGCGCGCCCACGCGAACGCGGCCCGCAGCCCACGGCCTCGGGTACGGACGGAGCTGTGGCGCCCCGATGCCCGCCGCTCGAGTGGCTCGAGCAGCGTTGCCTGACGCTTGAGCCACTCAAGCACCGGGAAGCCGCCGGCCGACCCAAGCGCCGCAGAGGCTCAGCGGGTGCGGATCACGATCGTCCTGGTGGCGCGGTCGTGCCAGCCCCGCCCGTCGTCGTCCCGGACGATCGGGGGCACCACGATCCCCAGCAGCAATGTCCGCAGCAGCGCCCGCGGCAGTCCCACCAGCGGGGCCATGTCCACCCGGGCGACCCGCATCCCCAGCGCGACCATCCCGGGCGTCATGCCGAAGATCGCCGTGGGCAGGGCGGTGAGCGCGAACCAGACCAGCCAGACGGTCCAGCCGAGGCTCGAGGAGCCGAGCGCGTCGAGGCCCGAGAAGAAGAGGGCGAGGGCGTAGGCGATCATCCAGTCGATCGCGACCCCGCCGAGCCGGCGGCCGAAGCCGACGGTCGCCCCCACGCCTTCCCGAGGCAGGCCGAACTTCGCCCCGGGGTGGCCGTCCGCAGCGGGTGTGTCCGGATCGACGGGTGATCCGGGGAGCCAGGACTCGTGCCAGCGGGCCATGGGCTCTAGCCTATGCGGCCTGAGTGACAAGCACCTCTGCACCGGCCCGTTAACGCCTGTGAAACACACAAGTGACCGACGGGCAACAGCACGGTCATAGCGTCGCCACGATCGTGAAGACCGAACGAAGGAGCCAGTGAGCGTGTTCAGCAACTCCGAAGAGGTACTCAAGTACATCTCGGACGAGAAGGTCGAGTACGTCGACATCAGGTTCTGCGACCTGCCCGGCGTCATGCAGCACCTCACCGTCCCCGCCACGGCGTTCGATCAGGACTTCATCGACAGTGGCATCGCGTTCGACGGTTCGTCCGTCCGCGGTTTCCAGGCGATCAACGAGTCGGACATGGCGCTGTTCCCGGACCCCGCCACGGCCCGCCTGGACCCGTTTCGCAAGCACAAGACGCTCAACATGAACTTCTTCGTGCACGACCCGATCACCGGCGAGCCCTACAGCCGTGACCCACGGAACGTCGCCCGCAAGGCCGAGGAGTACCTCGCCGCCTCCGGCATCGCGGACACCTGCTACTTCGGTGCCGAGGCCGAGTTCTACATCTTCGACTCGGTTCGGTTCGGGTCGGACCCGCACCAGCAGTACAGCCACATCGACTCCGTCGAGGGCTGGTGGAACACCGGCCGCGAGGAGGCCGGCGGCAACCTGGGCTACAAGGTCCCCTTCAAGGGTGGCTACTTCCCGGTCCCGCCGGTCGACCACTACGCGGACCTGCGTGACGACATGGCCACGAACCTGATCAACAGTGGGTTCGAGCTGGAGCGCGGCCACCACGAGGTGGGCACCGCCGGCCAGGCCGAGATCAACTACAAGTTCAACACGCTGCTGCACTCCGCAGACGACGTGATGCTCTTCAAGTACATCATCAAGAACACCGCCTGGCACGCCGGCAAGACCGTCACCTTCATGCCGAAGCCCCTCTTCGGTGACAACGGCTCGGGCATGCACGCCCACCAGTCGCTGTGGAAGGACGGCGTGCCGCTGTTCCACGACGAGGCCGGCTACGGCGGCCTGTCGGACCTGGCGCGCTACTACATCGGCGGCATCCTGCACCACGCGCCGTCGCTGCTGGCGTTCACCAACCCGACGGTGAACTCCTACCACCGCCTGGTCCCCGGCTTCGAGGCCCCGGTCAACCTGGTCTACTCGGCCCGGAACCGCTCCGCCTGCATCCGGATCCCGCTGACGGGCAACAACCCGAAGGCCAAGCGCCTCGAGTTCCGCTGCCCGGACTCGTCCGGCAACCCGTACCTGGCGTTCGCCGCGATGATGATGGCCGGCCTGGACGGGATCAAGAACAAGACGGAGCCCGCGGCCCCGATCGACAAGGACCTCTACGAGCTCCCGCCGGAGGAGCTCAAGGACATCGCGCAGGTCCCGGCCAGCCTCGACGCGGTCATCGACCGGCTCGAGGAGGACCACGACTACCTGCTCGACGGCGGCGTGTTCACCCCGGACCTCATCGAGACCTGGATCGCCCACAAGCGGGAGAACGAGATCGACCCGCTGCGTCTTCGCCCGCACCCCTACGAGTTCGCCCTGTACTACGACGTCTGATCGTGGGCGTCGGCGTACTTCGACGTCCGATCGGCGAAGAGCGATCCGACCTGCTGTGAGCGGTCGGATCGCGCGATCGGACGGTCTCGCCCGGTGACGGCCCGGCATCCCCCTCAGGGGGATGCCGGGCCGTCACCCTTTCCGGGCTTCGACGGGCAGGATGGACGCCATGGCCGACATCGCGATCCCGGTCCTGCGCCTCACCGACGCCCGCACCCCGGACGGCCGGTTCGTCCCGGAGTTCCTGGACGAGCTGAGGCGAGCGCTGCACGAGGTCGGGTTCCTGCAGCTCACGGACTTCGGCGCCGACGCCGGCCAGGTCGACGAGCTCGCGGACGTCACCCGCCGCTTCTTCGCCCTCCCGCTGGCCGATCGCCTGGCTCTGGACAACCGGGCGTCGCCGCACTTCCGCGGGTACACCCGGTTGGGCCACGAGATCACCGCCGGCCGCCCGGACGCCCGCGAGCAGCTGGACTTCGCCCCGGAGCAGGCACCGCTCCCCCGCGACGAGTGGGACGCGACCTACCGCCTGCTGGAGGGTCCCAACCAGTGGCCCGAAGCGTCGTTGCCGGAGTTGCGCGAGAAGGTCCTGGCCTGGGCGGAGCTGCTGTCCGGCGTCGGCACCGAGCTGACCCGGGCGCTCGCCGCGGCCCTCGGCCTCCCCGAGACCCACTTCGACGCCGTGTTCGCCGGCGCCCCGCACTGGTTCGGCAAGCTGATCCGCTACGTCGGCGTCCAGGACCAGGATCTGCAGGCCCAGGGCGTCGGGCCGCACGCTGACTGGGGTTTCCTCACGCTGCTCCTGCAGGACTCGACCGGCGGGCTGCAGGCGCGGCCGTCGCGCTCCGGCGAGTGGGTCGACGTGCCGCCGCTCGACGGGGCGCTCGTGGTCAACGTCGGGGAGATGCTGGAGGTCGCCACCCACGGTTACCTGGTGGCGACGGTCCACCGGGTGCTGCCGTGCGCGCCGGCGACGACGCGGCAGTCGATCGGCTTCTTCTGGTCGCCGCGCCTGGACGCGACCCTGGACCCGGTCCCGCTGACCCCCGAGCTCGCGGCGCACGCCCCCGGCGTCACCGAGACCGAGCACAACGCGCTGCTCCCCCGCTTCGGGGACAACGCGCTCAAGGGCTGGCTTCGCTCACATCCCGAGGTGGCGGCGCGTCATCACGCGGATCTGCTGGGCTGATCCGTCGAGTTGAGCGGGGCGCGGCGGGACGGCCACGGGTCAGGGCGACGCCCGTCAGGATCAGCACGCCGCCGAACAGCTGGACCATGCCGGGCACCTCGCCGAGCAGCAGCCAGGACCCGATCGCGGACGCCACCACCTCCAGCAGCGCCACGAGCGAGCCGCGGGCCGCGCCGATCCTGGCGATCGCGGCGATCCCGGTGAGGTAGGCGACGACCGTCGAGACCAGGACGAGCAGGGTGGCGGCGAGCGGCCAGCCGAAGTCGGCACCGGCCAGGACGACCGGGCCCGCAGCCGGGTCGACGACCAGCGGCAACAGCCCCACGGTGCCGAGCACCGCGACGACGACGGTTCCGACGGTCATCCCGACACCGGCCAGCACCAGCGGTGGCGTCGACGAGCCCGCACGGTCCGCGAGCAGGAAGTACGACGCCTGGCAGACGGCCGCGACGAGCCCCCAGGCGACGCCGACCGGGTCCAGCCCGCCCCCCGTCCAGATCTCGACGACGAACGACAGCCCGACGAGCGCGATCACCCCGCCCGCCAGCGTCCGCGTCCCGGGCGGCTGCCGCCGGACCACCCACACCCAGGCGACCACGAGCACCGGGCCGAGGTACTCCAGCAGCAGCGCGATGCTGACCGGCATGTAGCGGACGGCGTTGAAGAACGCGACCTGCACCCCGGCCATGGCCAGCACGCCGTAGAGCAGCAACGCGGGCGCGTCGGCCCGCAGCGCCGCGAGGACGCCGGGCCGCAGCACCACCAGCATGATCAGCAGCACGAACGCCGAGCCGCCGACCCGCACCAGGACCGCCCCGGCCGACGACCAGCCGGCGTCGATCAGGGCCTTGGCGAGCGGGCCCGACGTGCCGAACGAGACCGCCGAGACGACGGCCAGGACGAGCCCCGCCGACGACGAGGCCCGGACCGCTGTGCTCAGTCCTCGGCTCCGGTGACGGGGACCAGACCGGCCGCCTCGATCCCCGCGACGGCCGCGGCCTCGTCGTTCAGGGACAGGTCCCCGGTGACGCCGACGGCGCCGAGCAGCGTGCCCCCGGTGTCCTGGACGAACACGCCGCCCGGCACGGAGAGGATCTTGCCGCCGGCGAGGGTGGCGACGGAGGTGAAGAACTCCGGGGAGTCCGCGGCACGCGCGGCGATCGCCCGGTTGGTCATGCCGAGGGCCAGGACGCCATTCGCCTTGGCGACGGCGAGATCGGGGCGCATGTAGCCGGACCCGTCCTGACGGGCGAGGGCGACGATCGCGCCGCCCGGGTCGAGGACGGCGACGGTCAGCGGCTTGAGCCCCTGCTCCGTGCCGTGCGACAACGCTGCCGCGACGACGGTCTGGGCCTGCTCCAAGGAGATGGTCACGGCCGCGAGCCTCTCACGGCGGGCCCTCCGACGCGATCAGTGGGAGGCGGTCCGCCGGCGCCGGTCCGAGGGCGTGGGACACCGTGACCGCCTCAGCGGCGGCCGGGCTGCGGGACCCCGACGGACAGCTCCACCGACACCGGACGGTGCTCGCCGACCCGCACCGACCGGACGCCGGGCTGCTCGGCGTGCGCGGTGACCGTGTAGTCCCCCGGCGCGATCCCGGTGAAGCGGAACGTGCCGTCCTGACCGGTCCGGGCGGTGCCGACGACCGTGCCGCGCCCGTCCAGCAGCGTGGTGACGATGTCCGGCGCCGGGTGCGGACCGGCGTGCACGACGCCGTCGACGGTCCCGCCCTGCTGGGCCGTCCGGGCGGGGCGGATGTCGTGACGCTGCGGCAGGCCACCGATCCGCACGCGCTCCGCGACCGGGTTGCCGGCCTCGCCGTAGCCGACGACGAGGTGCTCGCCCGGCCCCGGGACGGTGATCCGGTAGCGGCCGTCCGGGCCGGACACGGTGGAGGCGACCTGGTTGCCGGCCCCGTCGAACACGACGACCGAGGCACCCGGCACGGGCTGTCCGGTGCCGCCGAGGACGCTCCCGACGAGGCCGGGCCGGGTCGGGGGGAGCTCGGCCGGCGCCTGGCCCGGTGCGAGCCGGCTCGGTGCGACCTGGCCCGGTGCGGGCTCGCTCGATGCGGGCTGAGCGGCCCCGCCCCAGCCCGGTGCGGCCTGAGGCTGAGGTTCCGTGGCCCGCTCGTGTGCCGCGGCGTGGCGGGGCGTGCGGTCGTGCCCGTTCCCTGCGACCCCAACGCCCACGGCGCCCGCCGCCGGCGCGATCCACCCTGCAGTAGTGGCGTCGATCGGCGTTCCGGCCGCGGACGGCGCCAGGTTGTCGGACTCGTCCTCGGCAGCGAGCGGCGCCTCCGGATCCCGCCTCCCCAGGCGCGCCCGCAGCCGCTCCACCAGCGTGTAGAGCACCGGGACGAGCACGAGCGTCAGCAGGGTCGAGCTGATCAGACCGCCGATCACGACGATCGCGAGCGGCTGGGAGATGAACACCCCGCCGCCGGTGAGCCCGAGGGACATCGGCAGCAGCGCGAAGATCGTCGCGACCGCCGTCATCAGGATGGGCCGCAGGCGTTGCGCGGACCCTTCCAGGACCGCCTCCCGCAGTCCGCGCCCGTCCCGGCGGAACTGGTTGACCAGGTCGATCAGCACGATCGCGTTCGTCACCACGATGCCGACCAGCATCAGCATGCCGATCAGCGCCGGCACCCCCAGCGGCGTGCCCGTGGCCAGGAGCAGCACGATCGCGCCGGTCGCCGCGAACGGGATCGAGACGAGCAGGATCAGCGGCTGCACGAGGCTGCGGAAGGTCAGCACCATCACCAGGTAGACGACCGCGATCGCGACGAGCAGCGCGATCCCGAGCTGGGCGAACGCGTCGTCCTGCTGGGTGCTGACGCCCCCGATCTCCGCCGTCGCCCCGGCCGGGAGGGTGAGCCCGTCCAGCGTGGTGCGCAGGGTGGTGGTGGCGGCGCCGACGTCGTCCCCGGTGGGTCGCGCGGTGATCTGCGCGCTCCGGGCGCCGTCCGTGTGCCCGATGCTCGGGGCGGTGCTGGTCTCGGTGACCGTGGCGACGTCCGCGAGGGTGCCGCGGCCGAGCGGCAGCGCGCTCAGGGCCGCGACGTCCGCGGGTGCGTCCCCGGTGCGGACGACGACGTTCTGGGTGACCCCGTCGACGCTCAGCGTGCCGACCGGGCTGCCGCGCAGCGCGGCCGCCACGAGCTGCCCGACCTGGGCCTCGGTGAGCCCGGCGGCGGCCGCCTTCGCGCGGTCCACGCTCACCTCGACGGTCGGCTGGGCAGCGGCGAGGTCGTTGCGGACGTCCCTGACCCCCGCGATCCCGGCGACCGCCTGCTGCACCTGGTCCGCGGCCTGCGCGAGGACCTGGGGGTCGTCCGCGCGGACCGCGACCGAGAGGTTGTTGCTGCCGAAGCCGCCCTGGCCGCCGGACACGGTGAGCTGCCCGACCTGGTCCTCCCCGCCGAGCGCGGCGAACCGGGCGCGCAGGTTGTCCTGGACGGCGGTGGCGTCCGCGCCGTCCCGCAGGGTGATCGAGAACCGGGTGGCGCTGAGCGAGCGGCCGGGCGGGCCGAACGTGCCGCCGCTGGACCCGACGGTCACCTGGTAGCTCGCCACGTCCTCGTCCCCGGTCAGGACCGTCTCGACACGCTTCGCCGCGGCGTCCGCCTGCGGCAGCGCCGTGCCGGGCGGCATCTCCTGGCTGACCGAGACGGTGTCCCCGCCCGCGTCGCCGATGAAGTTCGTGGTGAGCTGCGGGGCGAGGGCGAGCGTGCCGCCGAGGATCAGCACGGAGACGACCAGCGAGATCACCGGATGCCCGATCGAGCCGCGGAGGACCGGCAGGTAGCCGCGCTGCAGCCAGGTGCGCTTCTCGTGCTCCTCGGCCGCGGGGACGGGGGCGCCCTTCTTCTGCTTCCGCCGCAGCACGGCGGACGCGAGCACCGGCACCACGGTCAGCGAGACGACCAGCGACGCGAGCAGCGCCGCCGCGACCGTCACCGCGAAGGGCCGGAAGAGCTCCCCGACCTGGCCGCCGACCAGGCCGATCGGGGCGAAGACCGCCACCGTGGTGACCGTGGACGCGGTGATCGCGCCGGCGACCTCCCGGACGGCCCTGATCACCGTGCGCACGACGGCGGCCTTCGGCAGTCCGGGCCTCAGGTGCCGCGAGATGTTCTCGATGACGACGATCGAGTCGTCCACCACGCGGCCGATCGCCACGGTGAGCGCGCCGAGGGTGAGGATGTTGAGCGTCTCGCCCGTCAGGTCCAGCACGATCATCGCGATCAGCACGGACAGCGGGATGGACACCGCCGTCACCAGCGTCGCGCGCACGGACAGCAGGAACAGCAGGATCACGATGATGGCGAACGCGAGCCCCAGCAGGCCCTCGGTGGTGAGGTCCTCGACGGACTGCTCGATGAACGGCGCCTGGTCGAACACCACCGTGACCTGCGCGTTCTGCCCCGATCCGCCGAGGGCGTCCACGATGCGGGGCAGCAGGTCCTGCACGTCGTGGGAGACGGCGACGGTGTTGGCGTTCTCGGCCTTGACGACGCCGACGCCGACGCTGGGCACGCCGTTGGTGCGGGTGTAGCCGGTGGCGGGCGCGGGCGCCTCGGTGACCGTGGCGACGTCACCGAGCCGGACCGGGCCGCCGGGCGAGCTCAGGTAGAGGTCCGCGAGCGCCTCGACCGAGGTGATCGGGGTGCCGACCTCGACGGTCAGCGGGTTCGTGTCCGGGGAGAGCTGGCCTGCGGGCACCCGCACGCCGTTGGCCTGCAGCAACGTGGAGATCCCCTGCACGGAGACGCCCCGGGCGGCCGCCTCGGCGGGGTCGAGCGCGAGGGTGACCTGGGACGTCGTGATCCCGGTGAGCGTCACGTCCGAGACCCCGTCGACGCCGGCCAGCAGTGGCTGCACGTCCGTCCGGAGGATGTCCGCCACGCGCTCCTGCGGGAGGTTCGACGACACCGCGAGCTGGACGACCGGGATGTTCCCGATCCCGCCGGTGACGACCTGCGGGGTGACCCCGGCGGGCAGCGCCAGCCCCTGCACGGCGCGCTGGAGCTGGGAGGTCAGGTCGTCGGTGTTCGTGCCGTACTCGAGGTTCAGCGTGACCACCGACGAGCCGTTCGTGCTGGTCGACGTGGTGCCGGTGACCCCGGTGATCCGCCCGACCGCCTGCTCGATCGGCGTGGTGACCTGCTCCTCGACCGCTTCCGGTGAGGCGCCCTGGTACGTGGTGGCGACGGTGGCCACCGGCACGTCCAGCGACGGGAAGAGCTCCTGGCGCAACGAGGTGGTGCTGAGCACGCCGAACACGACGAGCAGGACGGTGGCCAGCCCGACGACGGCGCGGTTGCGCAGGCTGAGCCGGGCGAGCCAGGTCATGTGGCGGGCCTTCCGGAACGGGAACGGGAGCCCGATTCAACAGTGCTCGTCCGAGACTTCCGTGAACACCGCTGAGAATCTCCTGAGCCCTCCCGCCCGGAAGGCGGCGAGACGGGCACGGTGTGACACACACCATGCCCGAGGCCCGTCAGGCGGCGCGGGTCAGTGCGACGAGCGGGATCGTGCGGATGCCCTCGGTCTTCCTCGCGTAGTCGCCGAAGCCCGGGTTACGGCCGACGATCTTGTCCCACTGCGCGTCCCGCTCGTCGCCGGTGATCTCCTCGGCGTGCGCGGTGAAGGTGTCCACCCCGGAGTCCGTGGCGAGCTCGACGGTGACGTCCGGCGTGGTCTTGAGGTTGTGGTACCAGGCCGGGTGCGACGGCGCGCCCGCCGCGGACGCGACGATGACGTAGTGGTCCGGCTCGGGGAAGTAGATGAGCGGGGTCACGCGTTCGGCGCCGGACTTGGCGCCGACGTGGTGCAGCAGGATCATCGGCGCGCCCTCGAAGGGCGGGCCGACCTTGCCGTCGTTCTCGCGGAACTCGCGGATGACGCGGGCGTTGAAGTCCTCGGGCATGGATGTCCTCCGTCGTGGTCGAGGGCCCCGTTCAGAACAGCAGGACCCAGGCGGCGGTGACCGTCGCCGCCGTCCCGACGAACCAGAAGAGCGCCGCCCACATTCCCCCCGGGATCCCCGTCAGGCCCGCCAGCTGGTCCGCGTCCGAGCTGCCCCTGCGGCCGTGCCGACGGGTGCGGCGTCGGGAGCGCTGCAGCTCCCGGACCGCCCGGACACCACCGAACAGCAGGAACCAGCAGAGCGCGGCGGCGAACCCGGCGCGGACGTCCGGCGGCGCCCAGACCGCGGCGAGTCCCAGGACTCCCCCGGTGACCAGCACGGCGAGCGCGCCGAACGCGTTGCGGATCTGGATCAGGGTCGCGACGAGCAGCGCGAGTGCGACCCACAGCAGAGCCCGGGTGTTGCCGGTGGCGACGAGCGCGGCGCCGCCGAGCCCGAGCAGCGGCGGCGCGACGTAGCCCGCGAGGAACATCAGGACGACACCCGGGCCGCGTCCCGCGCCCGTCGAATGGGTGACCCCGGAGGTGTCCGCGTGCAGCCGGATCCCGGTGAGCCCCCGCCCGACCAGGACCGCGACCAGCGCGTGCCCGCCCTCGTGCGCGATCGTCACGACGGTGCGGGTCATCCGCCAGCTCAGCGGCAGCAGCACGACTGCCAGCGCGATCGCCGCGGCCGCCAGCTCCGCAGGGCGCGCGGACAGCTGGTCGAACGCGCCCGTGAACGCGTCCGGCAGGTTCTCGATCAGCGGTGGCACGTCGTCCAGTGTGCCCAATCCCGGTTCCCACGGTCTGCGGGGCTTGACCTTCCAGCTGCTGGAGGGGTTCAGGGTCCCCCTCATGGCCGCACTGCTCACCATCGGACAGCTCGCCCGCCGCTCCGGCGTCCCCGCCCGGACCATCAGGTTCTGGTCGGACACGGGCGTGCTGCCCGAGATCGACAGGAGTCCTTCCGGCTACCGCCGGTACGACGCGGCCGCCGTGGCCCGGCTCGATCTCGTCCGCACCCTGCGCGAGCTCGGGATGGGCCTCGAGGACGTGCGGGAGGTGCTGCTCCGCCGACGGACCGTCGACGAGGTGGCGACCGCGCACGTCCGCGCGATCGACGACCACATCCGCTCGCCCCGGGTGCAGCGCGCCGTCTGCACGCTGCTCGCCCGGGGCGGGCACACCGAGAAGGAGACCGCCCTGATGAACGACCTGCCCGGCTGTCCGCCGCCGAGCGGCAGCGCATGATCGACGACTTCGTCGCCGACGCGTTCGCCGGTACCGACCCGGACGCCCCCGGCGCCGGGATCGCCACAGCGATGCGCAGCATGCCCACCGAGCTGCCCGAGGATCCGACGACCGAGCAGGTCGAGGCCTGGGTGGAGCTCGCCGAGCTGGTCTCGGACCCGGCGTTCAGGGCGCGGGTCCGGCAGATGGCGGTGGCCGGTGCCTCGGGGCAGCAGCCACCGGCCTTCGACGCCGCACCGGTCCAGGAGCATGCGAGCACCGCCGTTGCGACCGGGATCGACCCCGCCGCACCGGAGGCGGCCGACATCCTGGCCCGCATCGGCGTCCGGGACCTCGACGAGGGCGCCCGCCGGGAGCTCGCGGACACGATCGACACGTTCACGGACCGCCGGGTGGAGCGCTACTGGACGCTGCTCGGGACGCTCAACGGCTGGCCCGCGCACCCGTCGAGCGTCCCGGCGTTCGCGTGGTTCGCGGCAGCCCTGCGTGCGCGGTGAGTGGGGTCGGCCATCACTTCCCGCACACCGGCGCCCTAGTCACGACGGCCGGTGAACGACGGGCCGACGCCCATCGCGATGATCATCGGCCCACCGGCGCCCCGCACCCGGCGCAGGCGGTCCGGTGACGTGGCCCCGGCGCGGTGTCCCGAGCGCGGTGCTCAGGTCACCCCGGTGCCGGAAGGTCTGGACGCCGAGCCACACGAGATGGGCCGCGCCGGCCAGCTTGATCCCCGTGAAGACCTCGGCGGAGCACGCTCGGCCCGGGGACAGCACGAGCACCATCGACGCGAGCAGGAAGATCACGACGCCGGCGGTGGAGGGCATGCCGGGGACGCCAGCGCCTGCACCGGCGCAGAGCACGAGAGTTGCGGTGCCACCGATACGGTCCGGGCCCCTCGTACGAGTAGCGGTTCATGGAACGACGCCAGGGGCTCCCCGCATGTTCGGCATGATCCGGCCGTGCCGGCACAGCCTGTCCGAGCGGTTGCGCACCGAGTGGATCGGCCACCTCTGCGGCCTCTGCCGCGCGCTGCGCGACGGCCACGGCCAGCTGGCCCGCACCGCCACGAACTACGACGGCCTGCTCATCTCCGTCCTCGTCGACGCGCAGAGCACCGCGGCCCCGAACCGGCGCAGGGCCGGCCCGTGTCCCCTGCGCGGGATGCGCACCGCGATCGTCGCGACCGGCGAGGGTGCCCGACTCGCCGCCGTCGTCTCGCTGGTCCTGGCCTCGGCGACGATCGCGGACCACGCGGCCGACGGCGACGGCGTGCTGGCCCGGCGCCCACTCGCCAAGGCTGCGGAGCGCCTGGCCGGACGCTGGTCCCGGAACGCGACCGTCGACGGCGCGGCGCTCGGCCTGGGCACCGGGGTTTTGCTCGACGCCGTCGGACGGCAGGCCGCGGCGAAGCGCTCCCCGTCGTCGCTGCTGGCGGTGACCGAGCCGACGGAGAGCGCGACGGCCGCGGCGTTCGCGCACACCGCCGTCCTCGCCGGGCGGCCGGACAACGCCGTTCCGCTGGCCGAGGTCGGCCGGCTGTTCGGGCGGCTCGCGCACCTGCTCGACGCCGTCGAGGACCTGCCCGCCGACCACGCGGCCGGAGCGTGGAACCCCCTCGCCGAGACCGGCACCGACCTCGCCACCGCGCGCCGGCTGGCGGACGACGCGACCCTCGGGGTGAAGCTCGCCCTGCGTGAGGTCGAGTGGGCGAACGGGACCCTGGCGCACCGGCTGCTGGTGCACGAGCTGGACCGGGCCGTGGGCCACGCGTTCGCGCATGCGGAGCCGGACACCGGGACACAGCGGGGGAAGCAGCGCGGCCTCGTCACCGGCTGCGGCGTCGCCGTCGGCCTCTTCTGCACCTGCCAGATCTGCTGCAGCGACACCTACCCGGACCCGTGGACCGGCGAGCGCCGGCAGGGCTGGTGCCGTGGGAGCGGTGACAGCGGGGGCGGCGACGGCTGCGACGGGTGCTGCAGCTGCACCGACGGCTGCTCGGGCTGCGACGGCGACTGCTGCGACTGCGACTGCTGACCGCGTCTCCGCAGCTCACCCGGGGTCGTGTGCGCGGATCCTCGTTCTAGCGAGGCTCCGCGCGCACAGGGGTCACCAGCCGTAGAAGACCCGTTCGACGACGCTGCGGGCGCGCCGGGTGGCCCGGCGGTAGTCGTCGAGGAAGACGCCCGGGTCCCCGTCCGCGGGGTAGCCCATGGACGCGGCGATCGCGGCGAGCTCCCGGCCGGAGCGGGGCAGCTGGTCCCCCGGCTTGCCGCGGACGAGCATGATCGCGTTCCGCGCCCGGGTCGCCATCTCCCAGCCCGCCCGCAGCTCCGCGGCGTCGTCCTTACCGATCAGGCCGGCCTCGACGGCCTCCCGCAGCCCCTCGAGCGTGGAGGTCGTGCGCAGCTCGGGGACGTCCCCCGCGTGCTGCAGCTGGAGGAGCTGCACGGTCCACTCGACGTCCGCGAGCCCGCCGTACCCGAGCTTGGTGTGGGTGCCGCGGTCCGCGCCGCGGGGCAGCCGCTCGGCGTCGACCCGGGACTTGATCCGGCGGATCTCCAGCACGGACTTCTCGGCGAGCCCGTCGGCGGGATACCGGATCGGGTCGACGAGCTCCATGAACCGCCGGCCCAGGTCCGCGGCTCCGGCGACGGGGTCGGCGCGCAGCAGCGCCTGCGCCTCCCAGAGCTCGCTCCAGCGCGCGTAGTACTCGCGGTAGGACGCCAGGGTCCGCACCAGCGGCCCCGACCGGCCCTCGGGCCGGAGGTTCGCGTCGACGACCAGCGCGGGGTCCGGGCTCGGCGACCCGAGCCCGCGGCGCACGGTCTCGACGACGGTCGTCGCGAACTTCACCGCGTCCCGGTCCGCCTCGTGCGGGTCGACGTCGGGATCGGCCGGGTCCGCCTCGCACACGAACAGGACGTCCGCATCGGAGCCGTACGCCAGCTCCGCCCCGCCGAGCCGGCCCATCCCGATCACCGCGATCCGTGCCGGGACGTGCCCGCCCGCCGCAACGGACTTGATCGCGCTGTCCAGCGTCGCCTGCAGCACGGCGACCCAGACCGAGCTGAGCGACGCGCACACCTGCTCCACCGACAGCAGCCCGAGCAGGTCCGCACACGCGACGCGCAGCATCTCGTGCCGGCGCAGCGAGCGCGCGCTGGCGACCGCCGCGGTGAAGTCGGGCTGGCGGGCGACGGTCGTGCGCAGGGACGCGGCAACCTCCGCCGGGTCCCGCTGCAGCTCGTCCGCCTGCCCGGCGTTCGGGCTGGCGAGCATCCGCAGCACCTCGGGTGCACGCGTCAGCAGGTCCGGGACCAGCGACGACGTCCCGAGGAGCTGCATCAGACGCTGCGCCACCGCGCCCTCGTCGCGCAGCAGCCGCAGGTACCAGGGCGTGCTGGCGAGCGCCTCGGAGACCCGGCGGTAGGCCAGCAGCCCGCGGTCGGGGTCCGGGCTGACGGCCAGCTCGTCGAGGAGCACCGGGAGCAGCGTCTGCTGGATCGACGCGGCCCGCGAGACCCCGCTCGTCAGCGCCCGCAGGTGCCCGAGCGCGCCCTCCGGGGAGGCCCAGCCGAGTGCCCCCAGCCGCGCGACCGCGGCCTTCTCGGACAGCCGGACGGCGGATGCGGGCAGCCGGGAGACGGCCGCGAGCAGCGGCCGGTAGAACAGCTTCTCGTGCAGCCGGCGGACCCGGCGCGCGTTGCGCGTCCACTCCGCCACCAGCACGCCGACGACGTCGTGCCGCCCGTCCGGACGCAGCCGCGCGGCGCGGGCGAGCCAGCGCAGCCCGTCCGTGTCGTCGGGGGCGGGCAGGAGGTGGGTGCGGCGCATGCGCTGCAGCTGCAGCCGGTGTTCGAGCAGCCGCAGGAAGCGATAGGAGGCGGCGAGGTTGGCGCCGTCGTCCCGCCCGACGTAGCCGCCCTCCGCGAGCGCCGCCAACGCGTCCAGCGTCGACGGCGAGCGCAACGTCTCGTCCGTGCGGCCGTGCACCAGCTGCAGCAGCTGGACGGCGAACTCGACGTCCCGCAACCCGCCCCGGCCGAGCTTCAGCTCGCGTTCCGCGAGGTCCGGCCGCACGTGCTCCTCGACCCGGCGGCGCATCGCCTGCACGTCCACGACGAAGTCCGCGCGGTCCGCGGCGCTCCAGACCATCGGCGCCACGGCCTCGGCGTACTGCCGGCCGAGGTCCGGGTCCCCGGCGATCGGCCGCGCCTTGAGCAGGGCCTGGAACTCCCAGGTCTTGGCCCACCGCTTGTAGTAGCCCACGTGCCCGTCCAGCGTGCGGACCAGCGCGCCCTGCCGGCCCTCGGGGCGCAGGTTGGCGTCGACCTCGAAGCAGGCCTCTCCCGCGATCCGCATGACCCGGCTCGCGATCTTCGTCGCGGTCTGCAGATCGCCCTCGCCGACGAAGATCACGTCGACGTCGCTGACGTAGTTCAGCTCGTGCCCGCCGCACTTGCCCATGCCGATGACCGCCAGCCGGACGTCGTCGTCGGGCTGGGTCTCCTCGACGGCGACGGCGAGCGCGGCGCGCATCGCGGCCGACGCCAGGTCCGCAAGCTGCGAGGCGACCTCCTCGACCTCCATGACCGGCAGGGACGGCTCGCCGACCGCGGCCAGGTCCGCGCCGGCGAGGCCGAGCAGCTCGTCGCGGTAGGCGGTCCGCAGGGCGACGACGGCGGCGGCCCCGGTGAGCTGGGCCCGCGCCCCTCCCGGGGAACCGGCGGGCGGGAGCGACGGATCGGCGCCGACGGCGCGCAGCAGGTTCGCGGTGCGCCGTTCGAGGTCCGGGGGCGGGTCCTGGCGGGTGGGGCCGTCGGCGAGCAGGGACCAGCGGCCCGGGTTGGCGATCAGATGGTCGCCGAGCGCGGTCGACGCGCCGAGCAGCCCGAACAGCCGCCCACGCAGGCCGACGTCCGTGCGCAGCTCCCGGTCGATCGCCTTCCAGTCCGGGGCGGCCTTCGCGAGCCGCTCGACCTGGCGCAGGGCCAGGTCCGGGTCGGGGCTGCGGGCCAGGGCCCACATGATGTCCGCCGCGCCGGTGACCGGCCGGTCCGTCGCCCACCAGCCGAGATCCTGCACCGTGGCTTCGGCCCACGGTTCGGTGAGTCCGAGCCGGGCCAGAGACGTTCCGGTGCGTTCCGCCACGATGGTGAAGATACTGCCGGATGACGGCGGCGTTACGGAGCGTTCGGGTAGGTGTCGGGTTCGAGGAGCGGGAATCGCAGCCAGCTCAGCTGCGCGGACAGCGCCCGGTAGGCGGCGAGGCGGGCGTCGTCCGTGCCCGTCTCCTCGGCCTCGGCGATCGGCGCCCAGAGGCGGTGGACCATCGCGGGCCCGAGCTCGAGCAGGCCGCCTGAGCCGGTCGTCGCGAAGCGGGCCAGGACGTAGCGGACGAGCGCGCCGACCGGGATGCCGGTGTGCGCGCTGAGCCCCCGCAGCGTCTCGAGGGGGTCCAGGCGGGTGTAGTCCGCGACCTCGGCCTTGAAGTTGGCGTCCGGGTCGTCGTCGGGCCAGGGGCCGGTCCAGCGTTCGAGGGTGACCGTCGGTTGCTCCACGTGCCCGAGACTAGGGTCTGTCCTAGGAGAGCAGGCCCCCGGCGAACCGGGGCTCGCGGCCAGCCGGCGAGCCACCGGATTCGCGTCGATCGGTGCGATTTCACGGCGAGTGTCCGGTAGGTCCGTATCCTGGGCGACGTGGACGGTGACCTGCCCGGGGGGGACATCCTCTTCCAGCTGCTGCTGAGCCCGACCGCGCTCGCGGTCCTCGGCGGCGTGCTGCTGGTGTTCGCGCTGGTCCTGGCGTTCGTGCTGCGCCGGATCTGGCGGCGCGCGCGGTCCTTCGCGGGCGCGCAGTCCCACCGCCTCGACCGGGCCCGCACCGAGTTCGCGGCGCTGCGCCTGCCCGAGGGTCCGCAGCGCCGGGCCGTCGATCTGCGGCGCAGGCTCGATGCCGCCGTCACCGCGACGGAACGCCAGTTCGCCCCGGCCGAGGAGCACGCGCTCGTCTCCGCGACCGTTCAGGACCAGTACCTGGAGCTCCGGCGGCTCGCCGCGGGCCTGGACACGTACCTGCGGAGTCTGCAGGACGACCCCGACCCCGCCCGCGTCGAGACCGCCCTGCCGGAGGCCGCGACGTGGACCGATCAGCTCTGCGACGTCGCCGCCGAGCTGCGCGCGGCCGTCCGGGAGACGACGGCGGGGACGACGGACGCGGACGTGCGCACCCTCGGCACGTCGACGATCGACGGGGTCGCCGCCCTGCGGGCCGGGATGGACTTCCTCCGCGGCCCGCGCTGACCCACTCGTGCGTGGAAGTCGTCGCCGGGGCGACGACTTCCACGCACAGGTTCACAGCACCGGGAGGTACGTCGAGAGCTCGTAGGGCGTGACGTTGCGGCGGTAGGCGTCCCACTCCGCACGCTTGTTGCGCAGGAAGAAGTCGAAGACGTGCTCGCCGAGGATCTCGGCGACCAGCTCCGAGTGCTCCATCGCCGAGAGCGCCTCGGTGAGGTTCTGCGGCAGCGCCTCGTAGCCCAGCGCGCGCCGCTCGGTCTCGGTGAGCGACCAGACGTCGTCCTCCGTGGCGGCGGGCAGCTCGTAACCCTTCTGCACGCCGGTGAGGCCGGCGCCCAGGATCACCGCGAAGGCGAGATAGGGATTGCAGGCGCTGTCCAGCGTCCGCACCTCCACCCGCCGCGTCGACGACTTCCCGGGCGAGTACATCGGTACCCGGACCAGCGCGGACCGGTTCGCGTGCCCCCAGGAGACGGCCGTCGGGGCCTCGCCCCCGGTGATCAGCCGCTTGTAGGAGTTCACCCACTGGTTCGTGACCGCGCTCATCTCGCGCGCGTGCCGCAGCACGCCGGCGACGAACGCCTTGCCGGTCTCGGACAGCTCGTAGGGGTCGGTCGGGTCGTGGAAGGCGTTGCGGTCGCCCTCGAAGAGCGAGAAGTGCGTGTGCATGGCCGAGCCCGCGTGCTCGGTGAACGGCTTCGGCATGAAGGAGGCCTTCACGCCCTGGGTGAGCGCGACCTCCTTCACGACGTAGCGGAAGGTCATGATGTTGTCCGCCATGGTGAGCGCGTCCGCGTAGCGCAGGTCGATCTCCTGCTGGCCGGGGCCGCCCTCGTGGTGGCTGAACTCCACCGAGATGCCCATCGACTCCAGCGTCTCGATCGCGTTGCGCCGGAAGTGCGGGGCGACGTCGTGGCTGGCCTGGTCGAAGTAGCCGCCACGGTCCGCCGGCAGCGGCGGCGTGCCGTCCGCGGGCAGGTCCCGGAGCAGGTAGAACTCGATCTCGGGGTGGACATAGCAGGTGAAGCCCGCCTCGCCGGCCTTGCTCAGCGCGCGGCGCAGCACGTGCCGCGGGTCCGCCCAGGACGGCGATCCGTCCGGCATGGCGATGTCGCAGAACATGCGCGCCGAGTAGTGCTCACCGCTGGCGGTCTCCCAGGGCAGCACCTGGAACGTCGACGGGTCGGGGCGCGCCACCATGTCCGACTCGAACACGCGCGCGAAGCCCTCGATCGCGGAACCGTCGAAGCCGATGCCCTCGGCGAACGCCCCCTCTAGCTCCGCGGGGGCAACCGCCACCGACTTGAGGTAGCCGAGCACGTCGGTGAACCACAGCCGAACGAATCGGATGTCGCGTTCCTCGAGCGTGCGCAGCACGAATTCCTGCTGGCGGTCCATGGGCAGGGAGCCTAGGAACGCCGTGTTACAGCGATGTTTCGTCGCTGCTCGACGTGCGCCGAACCACTCACCCGGCGGGTGATCCGGGGGTCAGGTTCTGACGGTGCAGGTCGCCGGCTGCTGCTTCGTCGCCGGATCCACCAGGTAGGCGGTCAGCTTGTCGTCGATGCACTTGTTGCCCTGCAGACCCGCGGTGTGCTGCGTCCCGTTCACCGTGATCAGCGTGCTGCCGAGGTCCTTCGCGACGTCGACACCCGCCCGGTACGGCGTCGCCGGGTCGCCGGTGACGGACACGACCATCGTCTGCGGGATGCCCGGCGCGTGCGGCGTGTGCGGCGTCGACGTCGGCGGGACGGGCCAGAACGCGCACGTCTCCCGCGCCTCGACGGGGCCCTTGCCGGTGGAGCGGTACGGGGCGGCCGCGTAGACGCCGTCGGTGAGCTCCTTGACCCGGGCCGGGTCGCTCACCCCGCCGTTGTCCACGCAGCTGATCGCGGTGAAGGCCTCGATCGAGTTCGAGTACTTGCCGTCCCCGCCGCGCGAGTAGTAGATGTCCGCGAGCGTCATCAGCAGGGCGCCGTCGTTCGTGGCCATGCCGGAGATCCCCTGGGCGAGTGCGGGCCACAGCTGGCGCACGTACAACGCCTGCGTCACGCCGAGGACGGCGTCGTTGAAGCTGAGCGGGCGCGCCGGGTCCCCGGACGGGATCGGCGTGGTGATGAGCCGCTGGGCCAGCGCGTTGAACGTCTGCGTGGTGCGGGCCGGGTCCGTGCCGAGCGGGCAGTTGGCCTGGGTCGTGCACCACGTCGCGAACGCGTCGAACGCCTGCTGGAACCCGGCCGCCTGCTTGATCGAGGACTCGACGTAGTCCTGCCGCGGGTCCACGACGCCGTCGAGCACCAGCGCGCGGACGTTCTGCGGGAAGGCCTCCGCGTAGGCCGAGGCGATCTGGGTGCCGTACGAGTAGCCGTAGAAGCTGAGCTTCTCGTCGCCCAGGACGGCCCGCAGGACGTCGAGGTCCTTGACGACGTCCCGGGTGCCCACGTTGCCGAGCACCTGGTTCCCCATCCGCGCGGAGCAGCGGTCCGCCTGGGACTTCGCGTCCGCCTCGGCCGCCGCGACGCCGGCGGGCGACGGGTCCGCGAAGACCTTGGCCCGCTCCTCGTCCTGCTCCTTGTCGGTGAGGCAGTCGAGCTGCGGGGTGCTGGCGCTGACTCCGCGCGGGTCGAACCCGACCAGGTCGAAGCGCTGCGCGAGCGTCCCCGTGCCGACCTGCTTGCTGACCGCCGGCAGGTACTCGGTGCCCGAGCCGCCCGGCCCGCCCGGGTTGAACAGCAGCGAACCGATCTTGGGCCCGGTGGTGGCCTTCTGCCGGATGACCGCGAGCTTCGCGGTGTCCCCGTCCGGCTTCGCGTAGTCGAGCGGGACCTCGAGGTTCGCGCAGTCGTACTTCGGGTCCGCGAACGCCTGCGCGCTGTCCGCGGTCTTCGAGAAGGGACCGCACGGACCCCAGGACAGCTGCTGACCGTAGTAGCGGGCCAGGTCCGGGGTCGGCGCATCGGAGGCGGCGACCTCGTTGACCGGGGTGCTCCGGGTGGTGGTGCCGGAGCCGCACGCGGCGGCGAGCACTGCGGCGACCGCTCCGAGCGAGACGGCGAACATCCAGGGCGAGGAGCGACGGCGAGACAACACCCCGTCAGCATGCCAGCGTGGTCGCGGAGCGCACCTCGGGCGCGCCGGATCGTGCGGCCGCAGGGTCACCCGCCTCTGTGAAGTACGTCGCCGACGCTGGGATCGCGCCGCCGCGGGTGTCAGGCTTCCTTCGCCTGCTCCGCGAGGAGCCGGCACTACCCGCAACGACCCGGGGACCCGCCGAGCGGGCCTCGAGGCAGGGAAGGACGGACGATGACGTCTGCGAACGACAAGGCTGCCCCCGTGGAGGAAGCCCCCTACCGGACGGCCGCGCGGCCCAAGCGCGTCCGGATCCACCATCTGCTGGAGATGAAGCAGCGCGGCGAGCGCTGGCCGATGCTCACCGCCTACGACCGCTACTCCGCGGAGATCTTCGACGAGGCCGGGATCCCGGTCCTGCTCGTCGGGGACTCGGCCGGCAACAACGTGTTCGGCTACGACAACACCCTCCCGGTGACCGTCGACGAGCTGATGCCGCTGGTCCGGGCCGTGGCCTGGAACGCCCGGAGCGCCCTCGTCGTCGCGGACCTGCCGTTCGGCAGCTACCAGATCTCCCCCGGCCAGGCCCTGGAGACCGGGTTCCGGTTCCTGAAGGAGGGCGGCGCGCACGCCGTCAAGCTCGAGGGCGGGGCGCGGTTCGTCCCGCAGGTCGAGGCCCTGACCGGCTCCGGGATCCCGGTCATGGCGCACCTCGGCTTCACCCCGCAGAGCGAGCACGCGCTCGGCGGGTTCCGGATCCAGGGCCGCGGCGAGGCCGGGGACCGGCTCGTCGAGGACGCCCTCGCGCTGCAGGAGGCGGGTGCGTTCGCGGTCGTCCTGGAGATGGTGCCGGCGGACGTCGCGAAGCGGGTCACCGCCGAGCTGCACGTCCCGACGATCGGCATCGGCGCCGGCCCGGACTGCGACGCGCAGGTTCTGGTCTGGTCGGACATGGCCGGGATGAACCGGGGCCGCAAGCCGAGGTTCGTGAAGCCCTACGCGGACGTCGGCGGGATCCTCCTCGACGCCGCCCGCCGCTTCGGCGCCGAGGTGCGAGGCGGCGAGTACCCGGACTCGGACCACTCGTACTCCTGAGCCGAACCCGGACCCCGACTCGCGCGGCTCCACAGCGCGACTCGCCCGGCCCCACAGCGCGACTCGCGCGGCTCGAGATGCCGACTCGCGGGCACAGGTCCAGACCTCCGCGAGTCGGGGTCTCGGACCGTGCGGGGCGCGGGCTCCGCGGGCTTCAGGCGATGTGGGCTCCCAGGCGCACTCCCGGGTCCCCGGACTCGTACCGCGCGAGCATCGCCGTGGCCGGGCACTCCCGGGCCGCCCACCGCTTCCGCAGCCCGACGAGCCGGTCCAGGTCCTCCGGCCGCTCCGCGAGCGCCCGCTCGGCGGCGTCGATCAGCTCGCCGGTGCGGGCGTGCACCTCCGGGTCCCGGAGCCCGGCGATCGCGACCTGCCGGTGCACGGCCGCGTCCGGGGTGATCCGGCGGCCGAGCAGCGTGTCGTCCAGGAGCAGGCCGGTGAGCAGGCTGAGCAGCTCGCCGTAGAGCGCGGGGTCGGCGCACGCGTCGAAGGCCTTGAACTCGATGCGGCCGATCTCCGCGGGCAGCCGCGCGACCTGCGTCAATGACGGGTCCGACCCGACCTGCCCCTCGGCGCCGGCGAGGAACGCCATCGCGGCGGGCCGGGCTCCGGTACGGATCGCCGTCCGCGCGGACAGCCCGCCCCACGGCCGCCCGTCCCGGAACGGCGAGGAGAACGACAGCGGCACGAGGAACGGGCTGTAGAAGGTGAGCTTCGCGGCGGCGTCGACCAGCCCGGCCGCGTCCATGTCCGGGAAGGAGAGGTTCAGGTCCGGCCCGTGGGTCACCATGTGCAGGTGCGCCGTGCGCTCCTCCGGCGAGCCGGTCCGGTGCACGCGTTCCCACTCGTTGAGCTCCGGGACGATCGGGTAGGCCGACCGGACGGGGTTGAAGCCGATCGCGAACGGCACCAGCCCGCGGGCCAGCGCCTCGACCTCCAGAGCGGCGACGTCCCGCTCGAGCGCGGCCACCGCGTCGTCGATCGAGGAGTGGATGCGGGTCCGCACCTCGATGCCCTTGGGGTCGCACCGGAGCAGCCGGCCGGCGTCGTCGAACCGCTCGAACCCCTCGACGTACCAGCGCTTGAGCTTGATCCCCTGGTCCCCGACGCGCAGGTCCGGGTAGTCCGCCGGGTCCTCGGGCAACGCGTCGACGATGTCCTGCAGCTCGGTGAACGTGGTGTTCGTGAAGTCCGCGAACGCCCCGTCCCCCCGCAGGAAGGCGAGCTCGTGCTCGATGCCGAACCGCACGCCGTCGGGATCTCCCGCCACGGCTCCTCCGCTCGGTGAAGTGCTGGATCACTCGGAAACTGGGCCTCGCCGCCGACGCCACCGGAGCGGGACGGCGGCGTCGCCGGAGAAAAGGCTAGCCTCACCGGAACCACGACGGGCCGTGTCCGAGGGAACAGGGTGAAAGGGGTTGACGCCGTGACGGATCGCGATCTCCTGCATGCGCTGCGTGAGCGCCGCTCGCGTCCCCGGCTGGTCGCGCCCGCCCCGGGACCCGGCGAGCTCACCGAGCTCCTCGCCGTCGCCGCCGGCGCACCCGACCACGGACGGCTGCGGCCCTGGCGGTTCGTCGTCGTCGACGAGTCCGCGCGCGGCCCGCTCGGCGAGGCGTTCGCCGCGGCCCACGCCGAGCGGGCGCCGGAGGCCACCCCGGAGCAGCTGGAGCACAGCCGGACCAAGCCGCTGCGGGCGCCGCTGGTCGTGGTGGTCGTGGCGTCGCCGGTGGCGCACGCGAAGGTCCCCCAGTGGGAGCAGCACGCGTCCGCCGCGGCCGTCGCGTACGGGCTCGTCCTGGCCGCGGACCTGGCCGGGTTCGGCGCGATCTGGCGGACGGGCTGGTACGGCGACGCCCCGAAGGTCCGCGCGCACCTGGGCCTGACCGCGGAGGAGACCGTCACGGGCTGGGTCTACCTCGGCACGCCGGCCGGTTCGGCCCCCGCCCCTCGCCCGAACCTCCCGCTCCCCGTCACGTACCTGCGCTGAACCGGACGCGACCGGTCGGCGGGTCGGCCTCGACGAGCCGGACCCCGACCGTCTCGCCCGCCTTCAGCGTGCCGTCGCAGCGGGCCATGACCGGCGGCTCAGGCAGGTAGACCTCGCCCGGCTCTGCCCGCAGCACGATCACCTCGACCTCCTCGCCAACCCGGTCCGCGAGCAGGCCGGCCTCGGTGCGGTCCATACAGGCGCGCTCGACCTGGCCCGCCCGTGCCTCCGAGGCCGAGAGGAGACCCGGCAACGTCGGGAGGGCGTCGAGCAGCCAGGGCGCCGGGTCCTCACCTGCCGCGATCGCCAGGCAGAGCTCGCTGCCGAACCGGTCGCCGAGCCGCCGCAACGGAGCCGTGACGTGCGCGTACGGCGCCCCGATGCCGCCGTGGCCGGAGTCCTCCGGCGGAGCCTGACCGGGCCCGAACCAGCTGTACCCCGCACCCCGTAGCAGCGACGTGGCTGCGCGGCGGAGGGCGAGCGCGAGGGCCGAGCCGTCCCCGAGCGCCGTCGAACGCAGTCCTGCCAAGACCTCCGCGGGAGCCGCACCCTCCGGCCACGCGACCCCGAGCCCCAGCGCGGTCCGGCGCAGCGCGGCGACGTCGGCGGGGTCCGGCACCGGCAACGTCCGCAGCAGGCCCACCCCCGCGTCGAGCATCATCCTGGCCGCACACATGCCGGTGAGCAGCGAGATCTCGGCGTTCCAGTCCTCTACGGCGCTCCGCCGCCGCACCTCGACGGTCCACCCGTCGCCGCTGCGGACGACCTCCTGCTCCGGCAGCTCCAGCTCGACCGCGCCGCGGCGGACGGCCAGCGCGCGCCGCAGCGGGCCCAGCTCCGGCAGGGCGGCCAAGGCGGCGGGCAGCGGGCAGCCGGCGTCGACGTCGGCCTGGACGCCCGCGTAGTCCAGCTGCACGCGGGAGCGGATCATCGCGCGTCGGACCTGCACGTCCCGGGCCTCGCCGGCCTCGTCGAGGGTGATCCGCCAGAGGACGGCCGGGCGGTCGCCGTCCGGCAGCAGGCTCGCCGCCCCCTCGGACAGCACCGGCGGGTGCAGCGGGACCGAGCCGTCCGGGAGGTAGAGCGTCTGCCCGCGGCGGCGGACCTCGGCGTCGAGCGCGCCCCCGGGTTCGACGACCGCACCCAGGTCCGCGATCGCGTAGTGCACGACGAAACCCCGCTCCGTGCGCGCGATCCCGACCGCCTGGTCCAGGTCCTTCGAGCCCGGCGGGTCGATCGTCACCAGCTCGACGTCCGTGGCGTCGACCCGGTCCGGACCCGCCGTGACCGGCTCGACGGCCGCCGCCTCGGCGAGGACGTCGGGTGGGAAGGCCGCGGGGAGGTCGAACTCGGCCCGGACGGCGGCGAAGTCGGGGCGGGCTGTTCGCGGGGTCACCACGGGCGAAGGATAGGAGCGCGGCCGGGCAACGGCACGGGCCGGAGATCACGCGCGCTACCGTGGGCCCGCCCCGGCCGCCCAACTCCGACCCCACGGAGCCCCCCGATGTCCGCCCAGCCCGTCGTCCGGCTCGTCTCGGCGGTCGTCGTCGCGCTCGCGCTCCTGCTCGGCCTCTACGTCGCGACGACCGGCACCACCGTCGCCGCTGCACCGGCGCGCCCGCCCACGGCCACCGCGGCCACCGCGGAGCCGCAGCCCGCCCGGTGGGCGCCGGTCGACCGGGCGGGTCCCGCGTTCTCCGTCCCGCAGGAACTGCTCGACGCGAGCCTGACCTGCACCCCGGCGGTCGACGGCGCGTCCGTCGACCCGGTCCTGCTGCTGTCCGGCACCGGCGCGGACCCGGACGAGGCCTTCGACTGGGGCGTCGAGCCCGTGCTCGCCACCGAGGACCTTCCGACCTGCGTGTCCGTTGCCCCCGACCACAACAACGCCGACATCGCGGTGCGCGGCGAGTACGTCGCGCACGCCGTGCGGGCGATCGCCGAGCGTTCCGGGCGGAAGGTCGCCGTCGTCGGGCACAGCCAGGGCGGCGTCGTGATCCGCTGGGCGCTGCGGTTCTGGCCGGACCTGCGCCCGCTGGTGTCCGACGTCGTCGCGCTCGGCCCGCCGACCGAGGGCGCGGCCCCCCTGGCGGCCGGCTGCACCGGCATCTGCAGCGCCGCGCAGTGGCAGCAGCGCGCGGGCTCGGAGTTCCTCGCGGCGCTCAACTCTGGACTGCGGACGTTCCCCGGGATCGACTACACGGTCGTCACCTCGGCCACGGACGACGTCGTCACCCCCACCCCGGCGGCCTCGGCGCTGCCGGTCGGCGAGCCCGGCGGCGGCGCGGTCGTCAACGTCGCGGTCCAGGAGCTCTGCCCCGGCCGCCCGGTGGACCACGTCGCCCTCGGCACGTCGGACGCGGTCGCGCTCGCCCTCGTCGTGGATGCGCTGCAGAATCCGGGACCGGCGGACGTCGCGCGCGCCGGGGCGCAGGGCTGCGGGCGGATCAGCGCCCGCGGGATCACCCGGGCCGAGCTGGCGGACGGGACGCAGCGCCTGGACGTGGCCGGCAGCCGGCCGACGACAGCGCTCCCGGCCGAACCCGGCCTCCCCTGCTACACCCACGCGACGGGCTGCTGATCGACCTCGGAAACAGAGTCGTCACCCTGCCCTCTGGACAACTGCCGCTCCGCGGGTCAGCCTTGACACACCGGTTCGCCGAACCAAGGGAGGCGTCATGAGGTTGGGCAGGAAGCTGGCGGAGGGTTTCGCCGTCGACCGGGAGGCCGAGCAGGCCGACCAGCCGCGCGTCCCCGAGGAGAAGGTCACCGTCCCGGTCGAGGTGACGGTCCTCGAAGAGGCCCCCGAGCCCGTTCGCCCCGCCCGGGTCTGACCCGGACCGCGCGATGGGCGGACTCTTCGCCCGCACGCCGCACGAGCATTCCGAGGAGCCGCTCCCGGGATTCAAGCTCGCGTATCCCATGCTGTCCGCGGACGGCACGGTGGCGGGCTACAGCGGGGTGACGCTCGGCCGGGCGCACGTCTACCGCACGGTGGACGACGCGGTGTGCGCGCACGGGTCCCGGCACGCGTGCCCGTCCCGGTGGTGCGACTGCGGGTTCTACTGCTTCCACGAGCTGTCCTCGGCCCGGGACCTGGCCTGCGAGCCGGACCACCGGGGCGCGGTGCTGCTCGAGGTCGCGGTGTCCGGACGCTACCGGCGCTACGAACGGGGGCTGCGCTACGCCCGGCAGCGGGTGCGCACGGTCCGGATCGGCCGCTGCGAGTGCGGCCGGGCCGCGGAGCTGCTCGCGGACTCCGGGGTGGGCAGCGTCGGCTGGCGCCGGCTCGTCCCGGTGTGCCCGGGCTGCGCGGCGCTGCGCCCGGTGATCACCCCCGAGGACTTCTCCCGGTTGGCCGGGGGCATCGACGTGCGGCTCGACGGCCCCATCCCCGGAATGCCCGTTCCCGGGGTCGCGGTCCGCCCCGACCCGGCGGCCGAACCGGCCCCCACGACCCGGGACGACGAGCCGGGGACGGTCGCGCTGCTCGCCGCCGAGGTCGCGCTGCTACAGGCCAGGCTGGACGAGGTCCAGTCCCGGCTGGACCGGCTCACCCGCGGCCCGGAGCACTGAGTCCGGGCCGGCTCCTAGAGCCAGGCGGGCATGACCGGGGGCTTGCTGCCGTCGTCCGTCTTCAGCGCGCGCGAACGACCGCGGCCGGAGACCCACGTCGCGAGGTCCGCCGTCGGGCCGGACACGGACACGAGGCCGTGCGCCTCCCCGGTGAACCACACCTGGTCGTGGTCCGTCGCGATCAGCCGCACCGCGGGCGTCTCGGGGCGCTCGGACAGCGACCGGGTGACGTCGGTGAGCAGCTCGCGCAGCATCGGCGCGGGGAAGTCCTCGAACGACGCGCCGACGTCCAGGTCCACCGAGTGGATCCACATCTCCCGCGCCCGCAGCCAGCCGATGCCCTGGACCGGCATCGGGTTGCCCCGCCCGTCGCGGACGGTGGCCCTCCACGCGTCCTTGGGCATGGCCTTCACCGCGACGGCGAGCCTGTCCGAGGTCGCCACGACGTCCTCGCGGATGACCGCGGCGTCACGCAGCGCACCGCTCTCGATGTCCGCGTCCCGCTGCTCGCGGGAGGCGTACATCGGCGTCTCCTTGCCGGTCTTCGCCCAGGTGAGGAGGTTGATCAGCGCATCGGCGTTGCGGGCGACGTGGGTCAGGACGTGCGCACGGCTCCACCCGGGCAGCGCCGACGGCTTGCGGAACGCCTCGTCGCCCATGCGCGTCATGAGCCCACGCAGGTGCGCCGCGCCGTCGCCGGCCCAGTCCAGGGTCTCCTTCAGCGTGCGGCTCACGTCGCCGAGCCCGCCCGCGCCTTCAGTCGGCAGGTGTTGCGGCACTCGCCGATCCCCGTGATCGATGTGACCAGCTCGGTTCCGTCGGTGAGGTAGCGCGGGGGCTTGCGGGCGTGCCCCACGCCGCCGGGCGTGCCGGTGGCGATGACGTCGCCGGGGTTGAGCGTGAGGATCGCGGAGAGGTACTTGACGAGCTCGACCGCGCCGAAGACCAGCTGGTCCGTGGTGGAGTCCTGCATGACCTCCCCGTCGAGGCTGCTGGAGATGGCCCAGCCGCCCTCGGGCAGTTCGTCCGGCGTCACCAGGACCGGGCCGAGCGGCGTCGAGTGCTCGAACGTCTTGCCCTGCAGGAACTGCTTGGTGCGGTTCTGGAAGTCCCGCATGCTCACGTCGTTGAGGATCGTGTAGCCGGCGATGGCGGCGGCCGCCGCCGCGTCGTCGGCGTCCCGGACCGGACGCCCGATGACGAGCGTGAGCTCGGCCTCGTAGTCCACCGCGGTCGAGATGGTGGGCAGCTCGATGTCGTCGTACGCGCCGACCAGCGCGGGGGCGAACTTCGCGAAGACCGTCGGGTACTCGGGGAGCTGATTGCCCATCTCGAGGACGTGGTCCCGGTAGTTCAGCCCGACGCAGATGATCTTCTCGGGCGAGGGCACCAGCGGGGCGTAGTCCAGGCCCTCGACCGGGTGCGTCGGGCCCGCCGCCGCGGCGGCGTGGGCGGCCCAGTCCCCGCGGGACAGCAGGGCACGCAGGTCCGCCTCGCCGGTCTCGACCGCCGCGTCCGCGTCCACGCGGACCGCCCGGGTCCCCACGGCCGTCCGGATCGTCGCCAGCCTCATCGCGTCCGCTCCACGCTCGTCCTCACCGTCACGGTAGGAGTCTGCGATATGCCCCGTCCGCCCCGATACCCGCCCCTCACGAGCGGCGACGGCGCTCCGGCGCCCGCCGCCACCCGCCGGGACGACCTCAGAGGCGGTAGACCTCCCGCTCGAAGTCCTGGTACAGCTGCATGGCCTCGGCCGGGATGAACGGCAGGAACTGGCTGTAGATCGCGCCGGTCACCCCGGAGGTCGGGTCGACCCAGTAGTGGCTGTTGAACACCCCGGCCCACGCCCCGCTGTAGGCGGCACGCAGGCCCGGCTCCTGGACGGTGTTGAGCAGCAGGCCGTGGCCCCACTTCATCCCGGGCGGCCCGTTCCACGGCCCGGAGACGGCGGGGTCGCCGGTCGGGATGTGGGTCGGGAAGTCCAGCGAGCCGATCTGGTTGGTGAACGCCTGCTCGACCGTCGACGCCTGCAGGATCTGTTCGCCGTCGAGCGTCCCGTTGTTGAGCAGCATCAGCTGGAAACGCAGGTAGTCCCGCGGGGTGGAGTAGAGGCCGTGGCCGCCGGCCCACCACTGCGGTGCCGTCGACCAGTCGACGTCCGTGGCGACCCAGTCGCCGTCCTCGCCCTTGATGTGGATCGCGGCGAGGTTGGCGCGGTCCGCCTCGCTCGGCGTGAACGACGTCCGGTTCATCCCGAGCGGGCCCAGGACGTGTTCGGCCAGGTAGTCCTTCAGGTTCTGCCCGCTGACCTCGCGGACGACCTCACCGAGCCAGTCCGTGTTGATCCCGTACTCGAACTTCGTCCCCGGGTCCGCGATCAGCGGGGCGGTGAAGATCGCCTTGTCCCCGGTGAGCACGTTCGGGGTCCCGGTGACCCGCTCCCACTCCACGATCTCCGGGTTCCAGAACCAGTAGCTCAGGCCGGTCGTGTGGGTGATCAGCTGCTTGACCGTGGCGCGGGCGCCGGCGGGGCGGTACTTGGGGGTGTCGCCGTCGAAACCCTCGAGGACCTGCAGGTCCGCGAACTGCGGGAGGATCGTGTCGATCGGCGCCTCGAGCTCGAGGTTCCCCTGCTCGACCTGCTGCAGGGCGGCCGTCGTGGCGACCATCTTGGTCATGGACGCGATCCGGAAGTGCGTGTCGACGCCCGCCGGCTCGTCCGAGCCGGCCGAGCGCGGCCCGGCGCCGCCCTCGTAGAGGATGTTTCCGTCCCGGTCCGCCGCGATCGCGACGGCCTGGGGAACCGATCCGGCCGCGACCGCGTCCTGGAGTGCCTGGTCGATGGCTGAGCTCATGGGGGCTGCTCCTTCTGGCAACGCTGCCAGTCCGATGTGATTCGACGCACAGCCTTCCGACAGGGGGCGGCCACGGCAACCGGTCCCCTCCGAACGGGCAGGGTGCGGCTTCGCCGCCCGTGCGCGGATAACGTTGTTCCGACGACGTTTTCCGCGCACGAGCGCCGAGACCGGATCAGATCGCCCCGGCCTCCTCGGTGCTGTCGCCACCCCGCCGCGGCAGGTCGTCGAAGATCGCTGGCGGCTCGCGCCACGGGTCCTCACCCCCCGCCCGGATCGCCCGCCAGATCCGCTCCGGCGTACACGGCAGGTCGATGTGCCGCACCCCGAACGGCCGCAGCGCGTCGACGATCGCGTTCTGCACCGCGGGCGTCGACCCGATGGTCGCGGACTCACCGATCCCCTTCGCGCCCAGCGGGTTCATGTGGGTCGGGGTCTCGGTGGTCGCGGCCTCGAACGGGAACAGGTCCGCGGCGGTCGGGACGTGGTAGTCCGCGAGCGTCGAGGTCAGGGGCTGCCCGTCCGCGTCGTAGACGACCTCCTCGTAGAGCGCCTGCGCGATGCCCTGGGCCAGCCCGCCGTGCTGCTGGCCCTCGACGAGCAGCGGGTTGAGGATCCGCCCGCAGTCGTCGACGGCGAGGTGTCGGCGCGGGCTGACCCGCCCGGTCTCGGTGTCGACCTCTACGACGGACACGTGCGCGCCGAACGGGAACGTCGCGCCGTCCTGGGTGGCGTCGAGGCCCGCGAAGAGCGTCTGCCCGGCCGCCTCGGCCCCGCTCGCGATCTGCTGCCAGGTGACCGTGGGCGTCGGCACCCCGGTGACGCCGAACTCGCCGCCGTCGGTGAGCTCGACGTCGTCGACGCTCGCCTCGAGCATCGCCGCCGCCCGGTTCCGGGCCTGGTCCAGCACGTCGGTCGCGGCCTTGTCGACGGCCGAGCCGCCCATCTGCAGCGACCGCGAACCGCCTGTGCCGCCGCCGCGCGGGACCGTCGCGGTGTCGGACTGCGCGTAGCTGATCCTGTCCATGGGGATGCCGAGGCGGTCCGACACGAGCATCGCGAACGACGTCGCGTGGCCCTGGCCGTGCGCGGACGTCCCGGCCGAGACGGTCGCGGTGCCGTCGGCGTGCACGTGCACCGAGCCGTACTCGCTGCCGCCGCCACCGGCGGTGATCTCCACGTAGACGGCGATCCCGATGCCGAGCTGCACCGGGTCCTGCGCCTCGCGCCGGGACTGCTGCTCCTCCCGGAGCTTCTCGTAGTCCGCGAGGCGCAGCGCCTCGCGCAGCGGCAGGTCGTAGTCCCCGACGTCGTAGGCCGCGCCGACCGGCGTGGTCAGCGGGAACGCGGACGGGTCCAGGAAGTTCCGCCGGCGAAGCTCCACCGGGTCCATGTTCAGCTCGACGGCCGCGATGTCCACCAGCCGCTCGAGGTGCGCCGCCGCCTCCGGGCGTCCGGCGCCGCGGAACGCGCCGACGGGCGTGGTGTTGGTCAGGGCCGACGCCGCGTCGTAGCCGACCTTCGGGATGGCGTAGACGCCCGGCGCCATCACGTACGTCATGTGCAGCGGCAGCGCGCCGCCGAACCCGGCGTAGGCGCCGGCGTCCCCGACGACGCGGCAGCGCAGCCCGGTCATCATCCCGTCCCGGGTCAGCCCGAGCTCGTAGTACCCGACCTGCGAGCGGCCGTGCGGCATCGAGACGAGGTTCTCCGAGCGGGTCTCCACCCAGGCCAGCGGGCGGCCCAGTCGGCGCGACGCCCCGACGACGGCGGTGTGCTCGGCGAGCACCCCGGCCTTGCCGCCGAAGGCGCCGCCGACGTGCGGGGCGATCACCCGGACCGTCGCGGCGTCGAGGCCGAGGATGCCGGCGAGCTGCGCCCGGAAGCCGTGCGGCATCTGCGTCGAGACGTGGATGAGCAGGTCGTGATTCGCATCGCCCCGCGGGTCGACGACGATCGCGTTGCCCTCCATCGGGACCACGGCGAGGCGCTGGTTCACCATCCGCGCGCGGACGACGACCTCCGCCCCGTCGAGTGCGGCGGCGCTGTTGCCGTCGCGGAGCCCGGCGGCGAGGTTGGACCCCTGCTCCGGGAACTGCAGCTCGGCGTCGGGCGCGAAGGCCTCCTCCGGGTCGACGACGGCGGGCAGCGGGTCGTAGTCCACCTCCACCAGCTCGGCGGCGTCGACGGCCGCGGCCTTGCTCTCCGCGACGACCATCGCCACCGCCTCACCGACGAAACGGACGCGGTCCGTCGCGAGCGGGGGACGGGGCAGGTCCGGGTTGAGGACCATCAGGCCGTGGTGCGCCGGCAGGCCCAGGTCTGCGGCGGTGTAGACCGCGACGACACCGTCGGCCGCAGCGGCGTCCGCCGTCTCGATGCCCGTCACCAGGCCGTGCGCCAGCGGGGAGCGCACGAAGGCCACGTGCAGCAGGCCGTCGATGCTGCCGTTCGCCGAGAGGTTGCCCACGTAGGTGGTGTTGCCGGTGATCAGGTCGGGGTCCTCGACGCGGCGCACCGCGGTTCCGAGAATGGATCCACGCATGTGACTCACACTACTTCTGTACGCTCGTTCAGTCCCGCTGCTCGACACCAAGATTTCACCTCGGGACGAGTTGACCGGGCCAGGTACGTACGACAGGGTCGCTTCACCCCTTCCTCGCACCGGCGGGTCCTGCCCGCGCGGTGCGTTCCCCGGGAGGTCGGACCGGACGGGGGTCGGTCCGGCCTCCCGACCACATCGCGCCTCCCGTGCCCGCCGCACACATCACGTCCGGGCCGCCCCGGGCCCGGGGTAGTTTCCTCCCATGCCCGAGTTCCACCACACCGACGTGCTGCCGCTCGGCCCCGACGCCACCGAGTACCGCGAGCTCGACCTGCCCGCGGGAAAGGTCGTGGAAGCGGCCGGCCGGACGTTCCTCGAGATCGACCCCGCCACCATCACCGGCCTGGTCCGCGAGGCCGTCAAGGACATCCAGCACCACCTCCGCCCGTCCCACCTCGCCCAGCTCCGCGCGATCATCGACGATCCCGAGGCCTCGGGGAACGACCGTTTCGTCGCCACGGACCTGCTGCGCAACGCCTGTGTCTCGGCCGGCGGCGTGCTGCCGATGTGCCAGGACACCGGCACCGCGATCGTCGTCGGCAAGCGCACCGAGACCGTCCTGACCGGCGGGAACGACGAGGAGGCCGTGTCCCGCGGCATCTTCGAGGCCTACGACCAGCTGAACCTGCGGTACTCCCAGATGGCGCCGCTCTCGTTCTGGGACGAGAAGAACACCGGCACCAACCTGCCGGCGCAGGTGGAGCTGTACTCCGTGCCCGGGCAGAAGCCCAGGTACGAGTTCCTGGTGATGGCCAAGGGCGGCGGCTCGGCCAACAAGACCTTCCTCTACCAGGAGACGAAGGCGCTGCTGAACCCGAAGAAGCTCGCCGCGTTCCTGGACGAGAAGCTCCGCTCGCTCGGCACCGCCGCGTGCCCGCCGTACCACCTGGCCGTCGTCGTCGGGGGGATGTCCGCGGAGTACACGCTCAAGGTCGCGAAGCTCGCGTCCGCGCGGTACCTGGACACCCTGCCGACCGAGGGCTCCGAGCTCGGGCACGCGGTCCGGGACACCGACCTGGAGCAGCAGGTCCTCGAGTTGACCCGCAACTTCGGCATCGGCGCCCAGTTCGGCGGCAAGTACTTCTGCCACGACGTGCGGGTCATCCGGCTGCCTCGGCACGGGGCGTCGCTGCCGGTGGGGATCGCGGTGTCCTGCTCGGCGGACCGCCAGGCGAAGGCGAAGATCACCGCCGAGGGCGTGTTCGTGGAGCAGCTCGAGCGGGACCCGGCACGGTTCCTGCCGGACGTCACCGAGGAGCACCTGGACTCGGCCGACGCCGAGGTCGTGCGGATCGACCTGAACCGGCCGATGTCGGAGATCCGCGCCCAGCTCTCGCAGCTGCCGGTCAAGACCCGGGTGTCGCTGTCCGGGCCGCTCGTCGTCGCCCGGGACATCGCACACGCGAAGATCGCCGAGCGACTGGACGCGGGCGAGCCGATGCCGCAGTACCTCCGCGACCACCCGGTCTACTACGCCGGTCCCGCGAAGACCCCCGACGGCTACGCCTCCGGCTCCTTCGGTCCGACGACCGCGGGCCGGATGGACTCCTACGTCGCGCAGTTCCAGGCGGCGGGCGGCTCGCTCGTGATGCTGGCGAAGGGGAACCGCTCGAAGCAGGTCACCGAGTCCTGCGCGGCGCACGGGGGCTTCTACCTGGGCTCCATCGGCGGCCCGGCCGCCCGGCTGGCGCAGGACTGCATCCGCAAGGTCGATGTGCTCGAGTACGCGGAGCTCGGCATGGAGGCGGTCTGGAAGATCGAGGTCGAGGACTTCCCGGCGTTCGTCGTCGTCGACGACAAGGGCAACGACTTCTTCGCGAACACCAGCCAGCCCACCCTCCAGGTCGGCTTCCGCCGCTGACGCCCCGGACCGCGTCGTGGCTCCACGACGCGGTCCGGCGGGGGTTCAGCTCAGGCGCCGCGGGCCCGCGTCGTCCCGGGTCGGGGGCGGTCCCAGGACGACCCGGGCGCCGGTCACGAAGGCGCCCTCCGGGCTGGCCAGGACGGGGTCCAGGGCCAGCGAGCGGACCTCCGGGAGCTCCTCGGCGATCTTCCCGACCCGCAGCGCCAGATCCTCCAGCGCGTCGAGGCGGACGGGCTCGCTGCCCCGGTAGCCGGTGAGCAGCGGGGCCGCCCGCGGCGCCCGGACCAGGCTGGCGGCGTCCTCGGTCGACAGCGGAACGACCCGGAACGCCCGGTCCTCCAGCAGCTGCGTCGCCATCCCGGAGAGCCCGAACGACACGAGCGAGCCGAACGACGGGTCCTCCACCACCTCGAGCACGCACGACGGCCCCTTGGGCGCCATCCGCTGCACGTAGACCTCGTCCCCGCCGGTGAGCCGGGACAGGTCGTCGAACGCGCGGCGCACCCCGGCCGCGGAGCCCAGGTCCAGCCGGACCCCGACGAGGTCCGTCCGGTGCCGCCACCGGTCCCCCACCGCCTTGAGCGCGATCGGGTAGCCGAGCTCGTCCGCCGCGGCGACCGCGGCGTCCGCGCCCCGCACCTTGCGGAAGGCGGTGACCTGGATGCCGAAGCACGCCAGCAGCTCGACCGCCTCCTCGTCGGTGAGCGCGCGGGTCTCGTCCGACCCCAGCCGGATGACGAGCTCCCGGGCCCGGTCGGTGTCGATGCCGTCGGGCGTCACGAACTCCCCGACCGGCATCGAGCGCCACTCGGCGTAGCGCGCCACCCGGGCCAGGGCCACGACGGCGCGCTCGGGGCTGGCGTAACTGGGCACCGACCCAGGCCCGGGCGAACCGTCCGGGAGCGGTGCGGCCAGCTCGTCCGGGACGCCCTCGACCGCGAGGAACACCGCGGCGACCGGCTTTCCCGTGTCCGCGACGGCCTCGCGCAGCGCGCGGGCGTAGGCGGCCCCGGGCGTCGCGATCGGCGGGACGAACACGACGACGAGGGAGTCCGCCTCGTCCGCGCCCTCGGCCCCCATCGCCTTGGTCACCGCAGCGGCCAGCTCGCCCGGGGTGGCTGCGGCACCGACGTCGACGGGATCCCCCGCGACCGTCATGTCCTCGTCCAGCAGGCCGTCGGTGACCAGCACGTTCAGCGCCGTCGAGTTCCCGACGACCGCGACCCGCCGGCCCCGCGGCAGCGGCTGGTAGGACAGCAGCAGCGCGGTGTCGAAGAGCTCGGACAGGGTGTCGACCCGGATCACGCCGGACTGCTCGAACAGGGCACGCACGCTGGCGTCGTCGATCGGGACGGAGCGGGCCCGCAGCCGCGTCGGCGACGAGTACCGCCCGCTCTTCACCGCGACCACCGGTTTGGTCCGCGCGAGCCGCCGGGCGAGCCGGCCGAACTTGCGCGGGTTGCCGAAGGTCTCCAGGTAGAGCAGCACGACGTCCGTCGCCGAGTCCGTCTGCCAGTACTGCAGCAGGTCGTTGCCGGAGACGTCCGCCCGGTTGCCGGCGGAGACGAACGTCGAGAGCCCCAGCCCGCGGTCCTTCGCGCTCGCGAGGATGGCCGTGCCGAGCGCGCCGGACTGGCAGAAGAACCCCACCCGGCCGCGCCCGGGCAGGTCCGGGGCCAGGGTGGCGTTGAGCCGCACGTCGTCGGAGAGGTTCGCGACGCCGAGGGCGTTCGGGCCGATCACCCGCATGCCGTGCGCCCGGGCCTCCGCGACGAGCTTGCGCTCGGCGTCCGTACCGCTGTCCCCGGCGTCCGCGAACCCCGAGCTGACCACGAGGAGCGCCTTGACGCCCTTCTCCAGGCAGGAGTCCATGACCTCGTCGATCCCCGAGGCCGGGACCGCGACCACCGCGAGGTCGACGTGGTCCGGGATGTCGGTGACCGAGCCGTAGGCCCGGACCCCGCGGACGGAGCGCGCCTCCGGGTTCACCGGGTAGACGGGCCCGGTGAAGTTGGCGCGCAACAGGTTCGACAGCACGGCGTGGCCGATCTTCGACTCGTCCGTGGACGCCCCGATGACCGCGACGGAGGTCGGGTGCAGCACGTTCGCGACGCTGCGCGCCTCGGCGGCCTGTTCCCGGGAGTCCCGCACGGCGAGCGACTTCGCGGTGGCCTCGATGTCGAACTCGAGGTGCAGCACACCCTCGGCGAAGGCGCGGCTGACCTGGTAGCCGGCGTCCCGGAAGACGCGCACCATCTGGTGGTTCTCCACCAGCACCTCGGCCTCGAAACGCGACAGCCCGTTCTCCCGGGCGGCCGCGGCCAGGTGTTCGAGCAGGATCGAGCCGAGCCCCCGGCCCTGGTGGTCGTCCCGCACGACGAAGGCCACCTCGGCGGAGACGACCGGCTCGGAGTCCCCGAGGCCCTCGTACCGGCCGACGGCGATGATCTCGTCGCCGAGCAGGGCGATCAGCGCGACCCGTTTGCGGTGGTCGACGTTGGTGAAACGCTCCAGGTCCCGCGGGGAGATCCGCGGGTAGGGGCCGAAGTAGCGCAGGTAGCGGGTGCGGTCCGAGAGCTGCTTGTGGAACGCGGTGATGTGTTCCGCGTCCGTGGGCAGGATCGGCCGCAGGTGCACGATGCCGCCGTCCGAGGCGACGACGTCCGCCTCCCAGTGCCGGGGGTAACCGGCGGGGGCGTCCTCGGGAACCTCCGGCGCGGCCGGGGTGCCGGCCTGGTCGGGATCCGTCTCGTTCGTGTCCGGCATGTCAGTCCCGGGGATCGTCGGGGTCGAGGCCGTGCAGGGGGAACAGTGCACGGCGGGAGTCGACGACGGCGCCGTCGACCCGGTCTGTGGTGACACCGTCGCCCCAGGGCACGAAGGCGGGGTCGGCGCTGTCGGTCATGGCGACGGGCAGGGGCTGGCGGGTCAGGGTCGTGGCGTGCGCGGTCCAGCCCGCCGGGATCGGCCGGCGCGGGTCCAGGTCCCGGTCCAGGGCCGTGGCCAGCAGGTGCGTCCAGGAGCGCGGGACCACCCGGAACAACGAGTACCCGCCGCCGCCGAGGACCAGCCACTTGCCGCCGGCCATGGTCTCGGCCAGCTCGCGCAGCGTGTGGTAGATCGCCCGCTGCCCGTCCACGGACAGCTCCAGGTTGGCCAGCGGGTCCTCGGCATGGGTGTCCGCGCCGCACTCGGTGACCAGGATCTGCGGGCGGAACTCCTTGAGCAGCGACGGGACGACGGCGTTGAACGCCCGCTGCCAGCCGGCGTCGCCCGTGCCCGGGGGCAGCGGCACGTTCACGGCGTAGCCCTCGCCCTTGTCCCTGCCGAACTCCCCGGGCCAGCCGGTGCCCGGCCAGAGGGTCAGCGGGTGCTGGTGCATGGAGACGGTGAGCACGCGCGGGTCGTCGTAGAAGGAGGCCTGCACGCCGTCGCCGTGGTGCACGTCGACGTCCACGTAGGCGATCCGGTCGTAGCCGTGCTCCAGCAGCCACGCGATCGCGACCGAGCAGTCGTTGTAGACGCAGAACCCGCCCGCGCGGTTCCGCATGGCGTGGTGCAGCCCGCCCGCCAGGTTGACGGCCCGGTCCGCCCGGCCCTCCGCGATCTCCCGCGCCGCGGCGATCGAGCCGCCGCAGATCAGCGCGCTGGCCTCGTGCATCCCGAAGAAGATGGGGTTGTCGTCGGTGCCGAGCCCGTGGCCGACGTCGAAGGGCATCTCCGGGGCCGAGCGCACGGCCGTCAGGTAGGACGGGTCGTGCACCCGCAGGAGGTCCTCCTCCGTCGCGGGCTCGGGGACCAGCAGCTCGACGTCGTCGAGCACGCCGAGCTCGGCGGCCAGGCGCATCGTCAGGTCCAGCCGCACGGGATTGAGCGGGTGGTCCTCCGACAGCTGGTAGCTCAGGAACTCCGGTGTCCAGACGACCGAGGTGCGGGGACTCATGACGCGGACGCTAGGCGATCGGGGCGCGCGCGGCCACGCCTCCCGGAGAGCCGCGGTCGCCCGCGGCGGGATCTCACCACGGTCATCCCGCCTCCGGTCCGGTCGCCGCGGGCCGGTCCGGGTCCGTCGACCAGTCCGACCACGACCCCGCGTAGAGCGCCGCGGGCTTCTCCGGCGCCGTCAAGCCGGCGTGCTCCAGCGCCAGGACCAGGGACGACGCCGTCACCCCGGAGCCGCAGTAGGCCCCGACGGCCTCGGGCCCGGAGCCGGGCTCGACGCCCAGCTCGCGGAACCGTTCGGCCAGGTCCTCGGGCTCCTGCCAGCGCCCGTCGTGGCCGGCGTTCCCGGCCGAGGGGGCACTGCGGGCGCCGGGGATGTGCCCGGCCCGCGGGTCGACCGGCTCCGCCTCGCCCCGGTAGCGCTCCCCCGCGCGGGCGTCGAGGAGCACCCCGGAGCGGGCCAGCGCCGCCGCCCCGTCCGCGTCGAGCACGGGCATGCCGCCCGGCCGGACGACGACGTCTCCGGGCTCCGGCGCCGGCTCCTCCGTCGAGACCGGGAGCCCCTCCTCGCGCCAGGCCGCCCAACCTCCGTCGAGCACCGCGACGTGGTCCGCGGACAGCCCGGCCCAGCGCAGCAGCCACCACGCGCGGGCGGCGACGGACCCGTCCGCGTGGTCGTAGGCCACCACCCGCGAGCCCTCCGAGATCCCCGCGCGCCGCAACACCTCCTCCAGCCGCGACGGCTCCGGGAGGGGGTGCCGGCCGCCCGTGCCGGGCGGCGCGGCGAGCTCGGTGTCGAGGTCGACGAACACCGCGCCGGGCACGTGCCCGGCGGCGTGGTCCGCGCGTCCGGGAGGGCCGCCGAGCCGCCAGCGGACGTCGAGCACGACGGGCCGGTCGGCGGAGCCGCGTTCCAGGTCGGCGGCCAGGTCAAGGGGGGAAACGAGGACGGACACCCCACCATCCTGCCCGGGCGAGGGGCGACGGCCGACGGGGCGCCGCACAGCTAGACTGGGTCGACAACGAAGAGGGGTCCGGCTGTGAACGAGTTGATCGACACCACCGAGATGTACCTCCGAACGATCTACGAGCTCGAGGAGGAAGGCGTCGTCCCGCTGCGCGCGCGGATCGCCGAACGTCTCGGGCAGAGCGGTCCCACCGTGAGCCAGACCGTGGCGCGGATGGAGCGGGACGGGCTCGTGGTCGTCGCCGGGGATCGTCATCTCGAACTGACCGAGAACGGCCGCGCGCGTGCCGTGGCCGTCATGCGCAAGCACCGGCTGGCCGAGCGGCTGCTCACGGACGTGATCGGACTCGAGTGGGAGCTCGTCCACGCCGAGGCCTGCCGCTGGGAGCACGTGATGAGCGAGGCGGTCGAGCGCAAGCTCGTCCGCCTCCTGGACAACCCGCAGGTCTCGCCCTACGGCAACCCAATCCCCGGCCTGGACGAGCTGACGGTCGAGCCCGAGCTGGCCGAGGCCGCCGCGCGGCACACCGCCTCCGCGCCGCCCACCCTCGAGGTAGGCCTGCAGCGCCTGGACGAGTTCGCCCGCCGCGGCGGCGGCAAGGTCGAGGTCCGGCGGATCGCCGAGCACGTGCAGGTGGACGCGGACCTGATGGGCGAGCTGAAGCTGGCCGGCATCGTGCCCGGCAAGGGCGTGGACGTCGCGGCCATCCCCCGCTTCGGCGACGCCGTGTCCGTTACCTCCGACGGCGAGACCGCACCGGTGGGGCCGCTGATCGCCCACGCGGTGTTGGTCCGCGCCGTCTGACCGCACCACCGAGACGAGCGTCGCGCCGCCCCTCCCGACATGCTCGTCACCCGATCGAGTGCCCCGGCCATCCGGCCGGGGCACTCGTCGTTGCAGGCCCCGTCCCGGGCCGGATGCCCGTGACACCGCGGGGCGTGAGACCGTTCGCGCAGCGAGTCGACCCCCCAGGAGGACCTTGTGAAGCTGCTCGTCACCGGTGGCGCGGGCTACGTCGGCAGCGTGTGCGCGGCGCATCTGTCCGAGGCCGGGCACGAGGTCGTCGTGCTCGACGACCTGTCCACGGGGCACCGCGACGCGGTCCCGGACGGGGCCCGGTTCGTGGAGGGGAACCTCGCCGAGATCGCGGGGACGGTGCTGGGCGAGGGCGGTTTCGACGGGGTCCTGCACTTCGCCGCGCGGTCGCTCGTGGGCGAGTCCGTGGTGCGGCCGGAGCTGTACTGGGACAACAACGTCATCGCCGCGCTCCGGCTGCTGGAGGCCATGCGCGAGCACGACGTGCCGCGGATCGTGTTCTCCTCCACCGCCGCCACCTACGGCGAGGCCGAGCAGGTCCCGATCCTGGAGTCCTCGCCCACCCGGCCGACGAACCCGTACGGCGCGAGCAAGCTCGCCATCGACATGATGCTGACCTCCTACGCCACCGCGTACGGCCTGGCGGCGACGAGCCTGCGGTACTTCAACGTCGCCGGTGCCCACGGCCGCTACGGCGAGCGGCACACGCTCGAGACGCACCTGATCCCGATCGTGCTGCAGGTCGCCACCGGGCACCGCGAGTCCGTCGCGATCTACGGCGACGACTGGCCCACCCCGGACGGCACCTGCATACGGGACTACATCCACGTCGACGACCTGGCCGAGGCCCACGCGCTCGCCCTGGCGAACGCGGCCCCGGGCCGGCACTCGATCTACAACCTCGGCAGCGGTCAGGGCTTCTCCGTCAAGGAGGTCGTCGAGGCCTGCCGTGAGGTCACCGGCCACCCGATCCCGGCCGCGATCGCACCGCGACGCGCCGGGGACCCGGCCGTGCTGATCGCCTCCAGCGCGGCGGCGGCGGCGGAGCTCGGCTGGCAGCCGACGCGGACGGACATCCGGACCATCGTCGGGGACGCCTGGCGCTTCACCCAGGACCGCCTGCCCGTCTGAGGTCACCGGAGATCCTCTCGTCGGAGGTCCCGGGGCAGGGTCGTCTCCTCGAGCCACCGGCGGATCTCCACCGGCCCCATCCCTGAGTCCAGGGCCTGGCGCAACAGGAGCGCGAGCCGGTGCCCGGGGCACGCCCGGTGCGCCCGTTCGAGGGCGATGTTCGCCAGCGCGCCGTCCCCGCGCAGCAGGGCGCTGACGGCCAGCAGGGCGGCGGGTTCCGCGGCCTCCGGAGCGGGGGTCTCCCGCGCGAGCGCAGCCCACAGCTGCTCCGCGGCCGGTGCCTGCGACCCGGCACAGGCGGCGAGGGCGATGTCCCGCACAGCGGGTTCCTCGAGCGCCGCGGACAGGGCCAGGACCAGCGCGTCGTCGACCATGAGCCGGCAGGCCGCGGCGTCGTCGAGGGCGGCCTGCAGGGCGGTCCAGTGCTCCGCGAGGGTGCTCGTGCGGGCCTCGTCGGTCCACCGGTCCCGCTCCTTCGCCCGGCGCGCCAGGACGTCCCGGGACGCGGGCACGACCTGCTGTTCGAGCTCTTCGCGCGAGGCGCGCACGACGGTCCCCCGGGCCACCGCCGCCGCGGCGAGCGGAGTCGACGAGGGGTCCGGGACGGCTCCCGTGCAGCCGCACGGGTCGACCGAGGGGTAGCAGGCCCACGGGTCCCCGGCGGCGGTGCCGCCCGCCCAGACCACGGTGTGCGCCCTCAGCCCGACGACGGCGAGCGCGGCCACCATCGCGGTGGCGGCCTCGCCCCGGCGCGGGTGCGCGGGACCGCCGCCGCCCTGCACGACGACGACCGCCACGCTCGCCGGATCCCCGTTCAGGATCGCGTCCGCGGCCGTCTCGCAGACCACCGCGAGATCCTCGCCGACGCCGGGCGGGGGCAGGTCCACGCGCAGCGTCAGCCCGATCCGCCGCCCGGACGGGCCGCCGGTGCCCACGAGCACCACCGAGTCCCGGGGGTGGAACCCGAGCAGGACCGGGATCGCGGCGATGAGCTCGCCGGGGTCCCGCACCCGGAGCGGTGGCGGATCGGAGGAGTCGAGCGGTGCAGGTGCTGCGGTCATGGAGGCAGCGTCCGGCCGCGCACCGACGGTCCGGAAATCGCGACGATCTCGGTTGTGGACAGCGGTTCGCCCGCCGGTCCTGACCCGTTCGGAGGCCCCGAAATCCCGGCCTGGGGATGAATCGCCCCTACGGACGCCACTGAGCAGCGGTCCTGTCGTCGCACAGATGTAACGTCCTCCGGTTGCTCCGCCGGTCCGTGACGGGGAACGCTGACGGAGCGTGTGGTCACCCCGGCCGCGCGGACGGAACTTCCGACAGCACGCGAGGGGACGGTCGGTGTACGACTACGACCTGCTGGTGATCGGTTCGGGGCCGGGCGGACAGAAGGCCGCGATCGCGGCGGCGAAGCTCGGCAAGCGCGTCGCCGTCGCTGAGCGCCGGGACATGATCGGCGGCGTCTGCGTCAACACGGGCACCATCCCGTCGAAGACGCTGCGCGAGGCCGTGCTGTACCTGACCGGCTTCGCCCAGCGGGACATGTACGGCGCGAGCTACCGGGTCAAGTCCGAGATCACCATCGCGGACCTGATGGCGCGCACCCAGCACGTCGTCGGGCACGAGGTCGAGGTGATCCGCAACCAGCTCATGCGCAACACGTCGACATCCTCGGCGGCACCGCCCAGTTCGAGGACCCGCACACCGTCACCGTGCACGGAGCGGCCCGCGGGGACCACAACACCGTCACCGCGGACAAGATCGTGATCGCCACCGGCACCCGGCCGGCACGCCCTCCGGAGGTGGAGTTCGACGACGAGGAGTACCACGTCGTGGACTCCGACGCCGTCGTCAGGCTCAAGCGCGTGCCCACCTCGATGGTCGTGGTCGGCGCGGGTGTCATCGGCATCGAGTACGCCTCGATGTTCGCCGCGCTCGGCACCAAGGTCACGGTCGTCGAGAAGCGGACGAACATGCTGGAGTTCTGCGACCCCGAGGTCGTCGAGTCGCTCAAGTTGCGACCAGGCGGTGACCTTCCGCTTCGGCGAGGAGGTGTCCAGGGTGGAGAACACCGCGAAGGGCACCGTCACGACGCTGGCCAGCGGCAAGAAGATCCCGGCGGACATGGTCATGTACTCGGCCGGCCGGCAGGGCGTCACGGACGAGCTGCACCTGGACAAGGCGAACCTCACCGCGGACAAGCGCGGCCGGATCTCCGTCGACGAGCGCTACCGCACCGAGGTCGGGCACATCTACGCCGTCGGGGACGTCATCGGCTTCCCCGCCCTGGCCGCGACGAGCATGGACCAGGGCCGGCTCGCCGCCTACCACGCGTTCGACGAACCGGCCCGGGAGCTGCACGGTCTGCAGCCGATCGGCATCTACACCGTCCCCGAGATCTCCTACTGCGGGAAGACCGAGGCGGAGCTGACGGGCTCCTCCACCCCGTACGAGGTGGGGATGTCCCGCTACCGCGAGCTCGCCCGCGGCGCGATCGTCGGGGACTCCTACGGGATGCTCAAGCTGCTGGTGTCCACGGAGGACCGCACCCTGCTCGGCGTGCACGTCTTCGGCACCAACGCCACGGACCTCGTCCACATCGGCCAGGCGATCATGGGTTGCGGCGGGACCGTGGACTACCTGGTGGACACGGTCCTGAACTACCCGACGCTGTCCGAGGCCTACAAGGTCGCGGCGCTGGACGTCACGAACAAGATCCGCGCGCTGCAGGCGTACAGCTGACTACTCGGCGACCGCCAGCGCGTCGATCTCGACCAGCATGACCTCGTGCGGGAGGTCGACGAAGACGGTGGTGCGGGCGGGCAGCGCACCGCTCGGGACGTGCTCGGCGACGAACTCCCCGTAGACCTCGTTCATCAGCGGGAAGTCCTCCCGCTTCGTGAGGTAGACGCGGAACATCAGCACGTCCTCGACCGACGAGCCGCCGGCCTCGAGGATCGCCCGGACGTTCTCCAGCGTGCGCCGGGTCTGGACGCGGACGTCGCCCTCGCCGATGTAGGTGTTCGACTCAGGGTCCATCGGTCCCTGGCCGGAGACCTGCAGCAGCCCGCCCTTGCGCACTGCCTGGCTGAAGGTGTGCGCGGGCGCCGGGGCGGCGTCGGTCTTGACGACGGTCTTGCTGTTCATGCGGGGCGGCCTTTCGAGGTGGTGACGGATTCGAGGTGCTCGGGGGTTGCCAGCCGTGGTCCCGGGAGATCCGGCCGGTGACGGCCAGCAGTGAGGGGACCAGCTCGACGAGCTGGTCGTAGGTCATGACGATGTCCGGGACGGAGACCGACACGGCGGCGACGGCCCGGCCCGAGGCACTGCGGACGGGCGCGGAGATGCAGTTGATGGAGCGCTCGTTCTCCTCCCTGTCGTGCGCCCAGCCCTGCTCGCGTACGCGGGCGAGCTCGGCCAGGTAGTCCTCGCGCGTCACGAGGGTGTTCGGGGTGGCCCGGGTGAACTCGACGGCGCTGAGCACCTGCTCGAGCTCGGCCGGCGGCAGGTCCGCGACCAGCGCCTTCCCCGCGGCCGTCGAGTGCACCGGCGCACGCAGGCCGATCCGGGACGCCATCCGCACGTGGTCGTGGGACTCGAGCTTGTCGATGTAGACGATCTCGCTGCCCACCAGCTCCGAGAGGTGCGTCGTGCGGCCGTGCTCGGCGTTGAACACCGCCAGGTGCGGGGCCGCGATGCCGCGGACCTCGCGCTGGTCCAGTCCGCGCGAGGCGAGCTCGAAGACCGTGGCGCCGAGGTGGTAGCGGTGGTTGCCGTCCCGGTAGACGAAGTGGTCCTCGGCGAGGGTGCGCAGCAGCCGCAGGACCGTGGTCTTGTGCACGCCCAGCGCGCCCGCCAGGTCGTCCAGGGACGCGGGCCCGGCACCGAGCCGGACCAGGATCTGCAACGCCTTCCCCAGACTGGCACTCATCGGGTCACCTCCTTCACCCCCGCCGCGGACACGCGGACGTCCGCCCACTCCCGCTCCGTCGAGTCGAGGAGCCGGCCCAGCATCGCCGCAGGCAGCGGCGTCGCGGAGTCCCCGGGGACGGTCAGCACCGCCGCCGCGCCGAGGTGCCCGCGCCGCAGGCATCGCTCGATCGGCTCGCCCCGGACGAGCCCGGTGAGCAGGCCCGCGGCGAACGCGTCCCCGGCCCCCACCGGCTCCAGGACCTCCACCGCGAGCGCCGGTTGCGCGACGACGCTCCCGTCCCGCGCCGCGGCGAGCGCCCGGTCCGCACCGTCCTTGACAATGAGCAGTTCCGGCGCGGGGAGCAGCCGCCGCAGCGCCGCCGGATCGTCCGTGCCGAACACCCGCCGCGCCTCGTCGCCGCCCACCAGGACGACGTCCGCGAGCCCGGCGAGCCCCACCACGACACGAGGGTCCCCGGACGGCCACATCTGCTCGCGCCAGTTGACGTCGAACACCGCGCGCCCGTTCCGCGGCGCGGCGAGCAGGGCCTCCATCAGCTTCGCGCAGGGCTGCGACAGCGCGGCGGTGATTCCGCTGACGTGCACGAACGCGGCGGCGGCGAGGCGCTCGCGGACGGCGGGCCGCGCCAGGAAGCCCGGCCCCATGCCCGCGGCGGCCGAGCCCGCGCGGCGGTAGTGCATGCGCGACGACGGCTCGCCGTCCGGCCCGATCGCCACGGTCTTCGCGTAGCACCCGGTCGGCAGGGCCGGGTCGATCTCCACGGCGCCGACGTCGACCCCGCGGCCCTCCAGCTCGGACATCACGACCGCGCCGAGCGCATCGTCACCGAGGCGACCGATCCACGCGACAGGGGTCCCGGCCCCGGCCAGGCCGAGCGCGACGTTCACCTCGGCGCCCGCGGCGCGCGCCATGTCGGGGGCCGGTTCGCCGGTGGGCACGTCCGGGAGCAGCGCCAGCGCCTCGCCCAGACACACGACCGTCGGCTGCATACCTCGAACCCCCGCACGTTGACGCTCTGCCGGCGGCGATGCTACAACCAGCGCAGCATATTCTGCAACGCACGTTGCATAGCACGCAACGCACGAGCTGAACGCACCTGTCGTCCGAGGAGACGCACCATGACCGGAACGACCAGCCCGCCGGCGCACGCGACCACCGACCTCCGGCCGGGACCGCTGGCGAAGTCCCTGCCGGACGCGGCGGGCGACGTGACCGTCGGCGAGTTCCTCGCGACCGGGCCCCGGCTGTCCGCGTTCGGCACCCCGCTGCTGGTGCTCACCGGGTCGGCGCTGCGGGAGAACGCGGAGCACATGGCGGCGTGGTGCGCCGAGCGTGGCGTCGGCCTCGCTCCGCACGGCAAGACGACGATGGCGCCCGCCCTCTGGGACCTCCAGCTGCGGGCCGGCGCCTGGGGCATCACGCTCGCCACGCCGTCACAGGTCAAGGTCGGGCTCGAGTCCGGGCTCCGGCGGATCATGCTCGCGAACGCGCTGGTGGATCCCCACGGCGTCGCGATGGTCGCGCGGGCGCGCGATGCCGACACCGAGCTGGAGGTCCTGAGCTGGGCGGACTCGGTCGAGACCGTCGCCGCGATGGAGCGGGCGCTCCCGATGAGGCCCACCCGGCCGCTCACCGTGCTGGTCGAGCTGGGTGCTCCCGGCGGGCGGACGGGCGCGCGCAGCCGCGCGGAGGCGGAGGCCGTCGCGGCGGCGATCGTCGCGAGCCCGGCCCTCGCGCTCGGCGGCGTGAGCGGCTACGAGGGCGCGCTCGCCCATGACGCCTCCCCCGCCGCGCTCGACGCCGTGCGGCGCTATCTCGGGGAGATGGCGGCGCTGCACCGGAGCCTGCGCTACGAGACGGACGAGGTCGTCGTCACGGCGGGGGGCAGCGCCTACTTCGACGACGTCGCGGACGTCCTCGGCCCGCTCGCCGACGACCGCACGCAGGTCCTGCTGCGTTCCGGCGCCTACCTCGTGCACGACGACGGCTTCTACCGTGGCATCTCACCCTTCTCCCGAGGCGCCTCGACCCCCTTCCGCTCCGCGATGCACGCGTGGGCCCGCGTCGTCTCCCGCCCCGAGCCGGGCCTGGCGTTGCTCGACGCCGGTAAGCGGGACGTCCCGTTCGACGAGGGCCTGCCCGAACCGCAGCTCCTCGCGGACTCCCTCGGTGCCCCCGCCACCTCGCTGACCGGTGAGATCACCGCCGTCAACGACCAGCACGCGTTCCTGCGCACCGAGGACCCGATCCGCGTCGGGCAGGTCGTGCGGCTCGGCCTCTCCCACCCGTGCACGGCCTTCGACAAGTGGCGGTGGATCCCGGTGGTCGAGAGCACCGAGGAGGCCGACCCGGTCGTCGTCGACCTGGTCAGGACCTACTTCTGATGCGCACCCTCATCCGCGGGGCCACCGTCGTCGACGGCACGGAGAGCCCCCGCTACCGCGCGGACGTGCTGCTCGACGGCGGCCTGATCGCCTCGATCGGCGGCGACGGCACGGCCGACCGGGTCATCGAGGCGGACGGGCTCGTCCTGTCCCCCGGCTTCATCGACATGCACGCCCACTCGGACCTCCAGATCCTCACGGCGCCGGACCACCTCGCGAAGATCAGCCAGGGCGTCACCACCGAGCTGCTGGGCCAGGACGGGCTGTCCTACGCCCCCGTCGACGACGCCGCGCTCGCCGTCCTGCGCCGCAAGATCGCGGGCTGGAACTCCGATCCGCAGGACTTCGACATCTCCTGGCGCAGCGTCGGCGAGTACCTGGACCGCCTCGACCGCGGCATCGCCGGCAACGCCGCCTACCTCGTTCCGCACGGTGTCGTCCGCGCGCTGGTCTGCGGCTGGGACGACGTGCCCGCGAGCGCCGCGGACGTCGAGGCGATGCAGCGGATCGTCCGGACCGCGATGGAGCAGGGCGCCGTCGGCATGTCCGCGGGGCTGACCTACACCCCCGGGATGTACGCGGACAACGCCGAGCTGCTCGCGCTCTGCCGGACGGTCGGTGAGCTCGGCGGGCTCTTCGCGCCGCACCACCGCTCCTACGGCAGGGGCGCGCTCGAGGCCTACGCCGAGATGATCGACCTGACGAGCCGGGCGGGCTGCCCGCTGCACCTCTCGCACGCGACGCTGAACTTCGGCCCGAACAAGGGCCGCGCGGGCGAGCTGATCACGATGCTCGACGACGCCATCGCGGCGGGCGCGGACATCACCCTGGACACCTATCCGTACCTGCCCGGCGCGACGACGCTGTCCGCGATCCTGCCCAGCTGGTCGTCCGCGGGCGGGCACACCGCGACGCTGGACCGGCTGCGGGACCCGGCCGCGCTCGCCCGGATCCGGGAGGACCTCGAGGTCCACGGCTCCGACGGCTGCCACGGCGTGATCGCCGAGTGGGAGACGATCGAGATCAGCGGGGTCACGAACCCGGCGCTCGGCCACGCCGTCGGCCGGACGATCGAGGAGCTGGCCGAGGGGAAGGACCCCTTCGACGTCTGCGTCGAGCTCCTCCTGGCAGACGACCTCGGCACCGGGATCCTGCAGCACGTCGGGCACGAGGAGAACGTGCAGGCCATCATGCGTCACCCCCGGCACACGGGCGGGAGCGACGGCCTGCTGGTCGGCGCCAAACCGCATCCGCGGGCGTGGGGGACGTTCCCGCGCTACCTCGGCCACTACTGCCGTGACCTGGGCATGTTCTCCCTGGAGGAGTGCGTCGGACACCTCACCGGCCGGGCCGCGGCCCGGCTCCGCCTGCACGACCGCGGCCTCGTCCGCGAGGGCTACGCCGCGGATCTCGTCCTGTTCGACCCGGACGTCGTGGCGGACACCGCGACGTTCGCGGACCCGGCCCAACCGGCCGCCGGGATCCCCTACGTGATCGTCAACGGCGAGCTCGCGATCGAGGACTCGCACCGGACCGACGCCCTGGCCGGGCGCGCGCTGCGCCGCCGGCCGGACGGGAGCACCTCATGACCCACCTGATGCAGGACCGCGTGCTCGCGGTCGTCCGCGCCGAGCGGATCCCGGACGCCGCCGCGCTCTGCCGCGCGCTCGCGGCCGGCGGGATCCGGACCGTCGAGCTCACCTTCACCACGCCGGGCGTGCTCGACCACCTCCGGGCGGCGGCGGGCGAGCCCGGCGTCGACCTCGGCGTCGGGACCGTCCTCACCGGGGACCAGGCCAAGGCCGCGATCGACGCGGGCGCGACGTTCCTGGTCACCCCCGGTCTGCGACGGGCCGTGGCCGACGTCGCCGTGGCCGCGGGCGTCCCGGTGTACCTCGGCGCGTTCACCCCCACGGAGGTCGCCGAGGCGATGGACCTGGGCGCGAGCGCCGTCAAGATCTTCCCGGCCGGGCGGCTGGGCCCCGCCTATCTCCGTGACCTGCTCGGCCCCTACCCGCACGCGCGGCTGCTGCCCTCCGGCGGCGTCTCCACGGACAACGCCGCGGAGTTCCTCGCCGCGGGCGCCTCGGCCGTCTGCGCCGGGACCTCCGTCGTCCCCCCGGCCGCCGTCGCGGCCGGCGAGTGGGACCTGATCACCGACCGCGCCCGGGCCTTCGCGGCCGCCCTCACCCCTTCCCGGCTGGAGAGCTGATGTCCTTCGTCGACTGGCTGCAACACGACACGGCAGGCCTGCTCACACTCGCCGCCGTGAGCGTGGCGGTCCTGCTGCTGCTCATCATCAAGCTGAAACTCGAACCGTTCGTCGCGCTGATCGTGGTCGGCGTCGCGGTGGCGCTGGTCGCGGGACTCCCGGTCACGAAGCTGGTCGGGACACCGATCAAGTCCGCGGACTCGCTGCTGGAGACGGGCTTCGGGAGCATCCTCGGGCACATCGCCCCGATCATCGGGCTCGGCACCGTGCTCGGCGCGATCATGGAACGCTCGGGCGGCGCGGACGTGCTCACCACGCGCCTGCTCAAGCTCTTCGGGCCGAAGGGCGCGCCGCTCGCGATGGGCCTGACCGGCCTCATCCTCGGCATCCCGGTCTTCTTCGACATCGGCATCTTCGTGCTCGCGCCGCTCGTCTACGTGGCCGCGAAGCGCGGTGGACGCTCGCTGGTGCTCTACGCCCTGCCGATGCTCGCCGGCCTGTCCATGACGCACGCGTTCCTGCCGCCGCACCCGGGGCCGGTCGCCGCGGCCGGGCTGCTGGGCGTGGACATGGGCTGGATCATCATCATGGGCCTGATTTGCGGGATTCCCGCGTGGCTGGTTAGTGGGGTGTGGTGGGGCTCGTTCGTCGGGAAGCGGATCGACGTCGCGGTCCCGGAGGAGTATGTCCCCGAGCTGCCCGACGGCCGTTCGCCGCCCGCCGGCGGCTCCTCCCCCGCCGACGACGCCGACGGACCGACGGGCCGTGGTACCGCCACCGCGACCGCCGTCCGCACAACCCGCCCGCCGTCCGTGGGCCTGATCGGCGCGATCATCGCCGTGCCCCTGGTGCTGATCCTGGGCGCGACGGTCGGCACGATCGCCCTCGCCGAGGACTCGGCGATCCGCTCGGTCCTGCTGTTCCTCGGCACGCCGGCGATCGCGCTGACGATCGCGGTGCTGCTGGCGATGTACCTGCTCGGCCTCCGGCGGGGCATGACCGTCGTCGAGCTGGGCCGGATCACCGGTGAGTCCCTGAAGCCGATCGGCATGATCCTGCTCGTCGTCGGCGCGGGTTCGTTCTTCGGCGCGGTGCTGCGGGCGACCGGGGTGGGCGACGCGCTCGCCGGCTCGATGACGGCGATCGGCCTGCCGGTGATCGTCTCGGCCTACCTGATCGGCGCGGCGCTGCGGCTGGCGCAGGGCTCGGCGACGGTCGCGATCGTGACGACCGCCGGGATCATCGGCCCGACCGTCACCTCGGGCGGGTTCTCCCAGGCGCAGGTGGCGCTGATCGTCGTCGCGGTGTCCGCGGGCTCGATCATCGCCAGCCACGTCAACGACGGCGGGTTCTGGATCGTGTCGAAGTACTTCAACATGTCGGTGAAGGACACGCTGAAGACCTGGACGGTGCTCGAGACGATCCTGTCCGTGGTCGGCTTCGCGATGGCCGGCCTCGTCTGGCTCGTGGTCTAGAGCCTGTGGATCACGTGTAGCGGAAGCCGCGCTCGTCCAGCCACGGCTGCGGGTTGATCTTCGTCCCGCCCGGGGTGATGACCTCGATGTGCAGGTGCGGTCCGGTGGACTCGCCGCGGTTGCCGACCTCGGCGATCTGCTGGCCGGCCTGCACCTGCTGTCCGACGCTCACGAGCGAGCGGTTGATGTGTCCGTAGACGGTGATCGTGCCGTCCGCGTGCTGTACCCGGACCCAGAGGCCGAAACCGCTGGCCGGGCCGGAGCTGATGACGGTGCCGGCCAGCGGGACGTTGATCGGGGTGCCGATCGGCGCGGCGATGTCCATGCCCATGTGCGGCGTGCCGCCGCGGATGCCGAAGCCGGACGAGACCCGTCCGACGACCAGCTGGACCGCTCCCTTGGCTGCCGCCGGAACGGCGGCCGCGACGGTGTTCGCCTGCTGCGTCGTCAGCCGCACTGCGGCCTCCGCCGTGGCCTTCTGCTCTGCCTCCGCAGCCTTGACGGCCTCGGCCGCCTTCCGCGTGGCGGCGGCGGTCTGCTGGTGCAGCCCGGCGGCCTTGACGAGGTTCGCGACGTTCGGGGACTCGGCGACCGGGGCGGCGGCGGCCGGGGCCGTGGCGAGGGCCGCGATGGCGGCGCCGTCCACGGTCGGCAGGGCCTCCGCAGCGATCGGGGCCTCTGCACCGATCGGGGGCAGGGCCGGAGCCTCGGCGGCGACGGCGTCCGTCGTCGTGAACTCCGCGGCGCCGAGCAGCATGGTGTCCACGCCGATGTCCGGGAGGGTGCCGGCGTAGGCGGCCTGGCCCACAGCGGCCAACGTGCCACCGGCGACGGTGACCGCGGCCATGCGGGCGAGCAGGGACGGGGTGAACCCTGCGGTGGTGGACCGGAGCGTGTCACCGGTCCTCGACGCCGTCACGAGGACGGGCAGCGAGGAGCCGACGATCGCGCGACGGCCCCGGGGGGAGCGATGCCGTGCCACGTCTTTCTTTCCTTCCGGATCACCGGCGGCCGGACGACCCGTGGGGAGCGGGCGAGCGACTGGGGTTCGACTCGAGTCCGTTTCGTGACCGCGCCGTGATCCGGGACCGAACGTAGCCGCGCGGACGTGGGCGTCGAGGCGGAGGTTGCCTCCGGAAGGACCACCGGATCGTGGACGGCGCCGAGCGGTCGAATCCGGCGAGTCGCAGGGACACGCCGGTCGGGCGTTCCCGTTCGGCGCACGGAACGACCCGTTTTCGCATCCACCACTGCTCTTCGTACGCAACTCGTCACATAGTGTGACGGACGGTGCCGTGGGTCACGCGTAGAACGCCCGCCCGTCGCGCCGGGCCTCGTCGAGGACCGCCGCGGGACTCCAACAGGGTGGATTCGTCAAGCTCACGCGCGTTGATTTGCCCCACGCGCGCGATCGACACCGCGCGTCGCGCCGATCCGCGCGCGTGGGTGGCCGCCCCGAGCCGCGCGGGCCTCAGCCGATTCCGAGCTCCGCGAGCCGCGCCCGGTACCGCGCAACCCCCGCGAGCTTGACGTCCTCGTACCCCCGCACCAGCTCGGCCGCCTCCGCCGCGGCGGCCGCGGTCTCGTACGACTCGGGCGTCAGCTCCGCGGCGAGCCGCAGCACCATCGCCCGGTACCCGTCCCGCAGCTCCCGTTCCAGCTTGCGGATCTCGGTCCGGCCGAACGGGTCAAGCGGCGTCCCGCGCAGCACCTTCCCGCGGGCGAGCTGGGTCAGCACCGGCTTCATCCACGGCCCGAACGCGATCTTCCGGTCCCGGCCGAGCGCCTTGAGGATCGGCGGGTGCAGCCGGTAGCGCAGCTTCGCCCCGCCCGGCACCTCCGCGGCGAGCGCCGCCTCGAAGGCCGGGTCGGTGAGCAGCCGGGCGACCTCGTACTCGTCCTTGTACGCGGTCAGCCGGTGCAGGCCCCGCGCCACGGCCTCGGAGAACGCCGACCCGGCATCCACCCGCTGCTCGGCACACCACACCGCGACGACGTCCGCGACGTACCGGCGGGCCGTCCGCTCGCCCTGGTACCCGACGAGCTGCGCCGCCCGCACCTCGACGAGCCGGCGGGTCTCCCCCGCCAGCTCCCCGAGCGTGATCGACGCGGGCAGCCCGGGCGCCGTCGCCACCGCGACCGGCCGGGGCGTCCCCGCCGCGAAGGCCTCCGGGTCCGCGACAGCCACGCGTCCCCACCGGAACGCCGCGGTGTTGGCCGCGACCGCGACACCGTTGAGCTCGATCGCCCACTCGATCGCCGCGGCGGACAGCGGCAGCGCCCCCGACTGGTACGCCGCGCCCACGAGCAGCAGGTTCGCGGGCATCGTGTCGCCGAAGAGGGCCTGGGCGGCCGCCTGCGCGTCGAGCTGCACCACCTCGCGGGACGTGCCGGCGATCCGCGCCACCAGCCCGTCGACGTCCGGGGCGGCGACCGTCGCGTCCCGCACCATCGCGCCGGTCGGCACCGGGCTCGTCGAGACGACCGCGGTCGTCGTGTCCGGTGACGCGTAGGTGAGGTACTTCCCGTCGGCGCCGACCAGGACGTCGAAGGCGAGGTAGCAGGCGGCCTGCGCGCTGCCGACCCGGTTGGCCGGGCCCAGCGCCGCCTCGTCCGCGGCGATCCGCAGGTGCGAGACGACCGGGCCGGCCTTCTGCGAGAGCCCCGTCTGGTCGACGCCGTGGACGGCGAGCCCGTCGCGGATCGCGGCCGAGCCCAGCACCTGGTTCACGGTGACGATGCCGGTGCCCCCGATCCCGGCGAGGAAGACGTCGCCCTCGCGGCGCGGGGTGACGTCCGGGACGGCCGGCGGTTCCGGCCGTTCCTTCCGTGCCTTCGCGGCACCCCCGGGCGCCTCCACCGTCACGAACGACGGGCAGTCCCCCGCCAGGCACGAGTAGTCCGTGTTGCAGGACGTCTGGTCGATCCGGGTCTTGCGCCCGAACTCCGTGTCGACGGGCTGCACGGACAGGCAGTTGGACTTCACGCCGCAGTCCCCGCAGCCCTCGCAGACCGCCTCGTTGATGACGACGCGGGTCGCCCGGACCGGGATCGCGCCGCGCTTGCGCAGCCGCCGGGACTCCGCGGCGCACCGCTGGTCGTACACCAGCACGGTGACGCCCTCGGTGGAGCCGAGCACCTGCTGCGCCTCGTCGAGACGATCCCGGTGCCAGAGGTCCACGCCGCGTGGCAAGGGCGACAGCGCACGGAACCGCTCCGGCTCGTCCGCGCACACGATGATCCTCGTGACGCCCTCGGCCAGCAGCTTTGCCGCCAGCTCGGGCACCTCGAGGCCGCCCTCGGCGTCCTGCCCGCCCGTCATCGCGACGGCGCGGTTGTAGAGCAGCTTGTAGGTGATCGTGACACCCGCGGCCACACAGGCCTGGACGGCGAGCTGCCCGGAGTGCGCGAACGTCCCGTCACCCATGTTCTGGAACATGTGCCGGGCCGTGGTGAACGGGGACTGCCCGATCCACTGCGCGCCCTCGCCGCCCATCTGCGTGATCGACGTGACCTCGCTGGACTCGCGGTGGGTCAGCGCGACCATCGCGTGGCAGCCGATCCCGCCGCCCGCGACCGCGCCCTCGGGGACGACGGTCGAGCGGTTGTGCGGGCAGCCGGAGCAGAAGTAGGGCGTGCGGGCCACGGGCAGGAGTTCGAGCTTCGGCGGTTCGCGGCGGGCCATCGGGGCCGGGGCCAGCTCGCCGAGGACCCGGCGCAGCGGCCCCGTCAGGGCCCCGGCCGTCAGCTCGCCCGCGACCGGGACCAGCGGCGCCCCGTTCTCGTCGGCGGACCCGATCACGGCGGGGGCGTCGGCGAGGCCGTAGAGCACGTCCCGCACGGCGGACTCGACGAACGCCGACTTCTCCTCCACGACCAGCACGGTCCCGAGTCCCGCGGCGAACTCGCGCAGCTGCCCGCGGTCCAGCGGGTGGATCATGCCGAGCTTCAGCAGCCGGACGGCGCCGTCGGCCACCCCGAGGTCCCGCAACGCCTGCCGGACGTCGGTGAACGCCTTCCCGCCCGCGACGATCCCGATCCGCGCGTGCGGCGCCGCGTCCTCGACCGTGTTGATCGGGTTCGCCGCGAGGAACTCCCGCAGCATCGCCCAGCGCGGCCCGTACATCTGCGCCTCGGCCTCGAGCGACGCGGGCGGCGCGAGCATCGGGATCTGCCGGTACTCCCACGGCTGCCCGTCCCACTCCAGCTCGGGGACGGTGATCGGGACGTCGGGTGCGCCGTCGAGGGTGTAGACGCCGTCCGCCACGTCGGCCGTGATCTTCATGCCGACCCACATGCCGGACGCCCGGGACATCGCGATCCCGTAGCGGCCCAGCCGGACGATCTCCGTGGCGTCGGAGGGGTAGAGGACGGGGAGGCCGAAGCCGGCGAGGGTGCGCTCGGAGATGCACGGGATCGTGGAGGACTTACAGCTCGGGTCGTCGCCGGCAAGGACGAGCACGCCGCCGGACGGGTGGGCGCCGCACATGTTGCCGTGCCGGAACGGGTCCCCGGCCCGGTCGACGCCCGGCGCCTTGCCGTACCAGACCCCGACGGCGCCGTCGACGGTCCGCGGGTGCCCGGGCACCTCGACCTGGCTGCCCCAGATCGCCGTCGCGGCGAGCTCCTCGTTCAGGCCGGGGACGAACTCCAGCCCGGCGCTCTCCTTCAGCTCGGGCGCGGCGGCGAGCGTCTTGTCCAGCCCGCCGAGCGGGCTGCCCTGGTACCCGGACACGAACGACGCGGTGCGCAGCCCGGCCGCGGCGTCCGCGGCGTGCTGCTCGACCAGCAGCCGGACGATCGCCTGCACGCCCGTGACCAGCACGGGACCGGCCCCGGCGCGGTAGCGGGCGCCCAGGTCGAAGTCGACCTGGGCGCGAGGGGTGGTGTCTTCGAGCGTCATACGCCGTGCCTCACTTCGTTCGGCCTGTGCGGGGAAGTGGTGCCGGGGCACCACTTCCCGCGCACGGGCGACGTCAGCAGTTCGCGAGCATCGCGGACACCGTCGCCGCGGCCCTGCGGACACTCTGTACCACCGCGACCTTCCGCGCCCCCAGGACACGGGACGTCGACCCGACCACCGAGATCGCCGCGACCGCCACCCGCCGGTCCCCGCGCGTGACGACGACCGGCGCCGCGACCGACGACATGCCGATCGTGTGCTCCTCCCGCGAGGCCGCGTACCCGTCCGTCCGGACCTGCAGGAGAACCTGGCGGTACCGCGCGGGGTCGACGATCGTGAACGGCGTCTTCCGCTCGAACCCGCGCTCGAGGATCGCCCGCGCCATCGCCGGGTTCACCGCGGCCATCACCTTCCCCGCGCTCGACGAGTGGCCGGGCCCGCGCCGGTACATCTCGGTGTGGAACATCGTCCCGGCCCCCGCACCCTCCAGCCGGTCGACGTAGAGCACGTCGGCCCCGACCGGGATCGCCAGCTGCGCGGTCTCCCGCAGGATCTCCCGCAGCTCGCCGAGCACCGGCAGGGACAGCTCGCGCAGCATCAGCCGGTCGACGGCGAGCTGCCCGATCTCGAAGAGCCGCAGGCCCAGCCGGTACCGGCCACCGGGCGTCCGTTCCAGGAGGCCGCCGGAGGCCAGGGCCGCCAGCATGCGGCACGCGGTGCTCTTGGCGACGCCGAGGCGTTGCGCGACCTTCGTCGCCCCGAGCTCGGCCTCGTCGCCGAAGCAGTCCAGGACGGCCATCGCGATCGCGACCGAGCGGAGCGGGCCGTCCTGGGCCTCGCCCGCCGGCGCGGGACCGTCCGGGACCAGCAGGGGTGGTGGGTTCTCGAGCGCTGCGCCGACTTCACTGGCGGTGAGCGTCATATCGCGTCAGGCCTCCCAGGCGGGGAACTCGTCTGCGGGCGGGACGTGCACCTCGGTCACGCGGTTGCGGTAGGAGACGAACGCGGTCTTGCCGCCCTCGCGGAGCTTGACCCGGATCTCCTCGGTGTTCAAGGGCTCGCCCGGGTCGTAGCCGTGCGCCCAGGTCGCGAACGCCCGCATCGGACCCGAATGGGTGGCCGCGACGATCCGCCGGTGATCCGGCGACTCGCTCATCAGGCGGTGGAACCCCCGCCAGAACCGCCGCACGCACAGCGCGGGAGGCTCGAAGTACATCATCGGGATGGTCAGCCACATCTCGATCGGGTCCGCCCCGCCGAGCTGGGTCCGGTAGAAGCGGTCGATCTCGACCAGCCAGCGCGGGCGGTCGCCCATCGCCATCCGCTCGAGCTTCTCCATCGTCGACTGGTACTGCCGGAACGCGGACGTCACGTCGCGCAGGCCGTCGGGGGTCCAGACCCCGAAGTTCCGCAGCTCCGGGATGGGTTCGGGCTCCGACAGCTCGACGTCGTGGCCCCACATCTGCAGCCCGTCGAGCGCGCCGCGGTGGATCTGCTCCGCCGTCTGCCGGGCGCGGTTGGTGTTCGCGCAGACGAGCCGGACCTTGTCCCCGGAGTCCCAGCGCCGGGCCAGCTCGTGGCCGCGGCGGTGGGCCTGCCAGCCGCCCATCGGCGTCAGGCCCGCATCGGTGGAGTAGCCCTGGGTGATGCCGTGGCGGATGATCGAGATCTCGCAGACGATCTTCTCCGACGCCTTGCGCTCGACCGGCGCCGCGACCTCCTTGCCGCGGGTGGCCTCGGCGAGCGCGGGGGTGAACGACTTCCCCTCGTACTCGACGACCGTGGCCGCGGACGAGGCCCGCTCCCGGAACCGCCGGAGGTAGAGCGGCGCCGAGTCGGGCGCCTCCTCCGCGGCGCCCGGTTCGACGGGCGCGGCGTACGACCGGCTCGACCCGTTGCCGTCCGCGCCCTTGCGGGCCTGCCGGTCCCGGTACTTCGCGAGGTAGTTGGGTGCCTCGTACCGGTCGATCTTGCGGGGGTCCGTCGGCGCGCTCATGAGTGCACCGTGAAGAACCGCTCGTTGACCTGGCGGTGGTAGTAGAAGATCGCCCGGCCCATCTCCTCCTCGGTCCAGGTGATCGGCTCGAAGTCCGGGTCCACCCAGTAGCCGCCGGTGAAGAGCTCGTTGCGGTTGCCCACCGGGTCGAAGAAGTACGTCGTGTAGCCGCGGGTCACGCCGTGCCGCGTGGGCGCCACGTCGATCGTCACGCCGTGGTAGGCGAGGGTGTCCGCGGCGTCCCGGATGCCGTTCCAGTCGTCCATCCAGAACGCGAAGTGGTGCAGCGCGCCGTTCGGGCCGGTGATCACCGCGATGTCGTGCGGCGTGTGGCTGTGCTCCAGGAACGTCGCGAGCTGGTGGCCGTCGTTGGCCACGATCTGCTCGGTGAGCCGGAACTCGAGCAGCTCGGTGAAGAAGCGGGTGAACTCCCCGACGTCCTCCGCCATCACGAACACGTGGTCCAGCCGCGGCGGCGCGATCCCGACGAGGTCCTGCGGGCGGGGCGGCGGGTTGGTCATCGGCAGCATGTTGCCGACCCGTTCCATGCCGTGGACCAGCTCGACGAGGTGCCCGGACGGCGAGTCGAAGCGGATCGCCTCGCCCCAGCCCGGTCCCAGCTCGCGGGCGGCGAACCGCTTCACCGGCACGCTCGCGGCCTGCAGCTTGTCCGTGAAGTAGTCGAGGTCCTCGGCGTCCCGGACCTTGAACGACATGTGGTCCAGGCCGTAGGTCGCGGCCTGGCGCAGGATCACCGAGTGGTGCTCACGCTCGTCCCAGCACTTGAGGAAGACGCGGTCGGTGCCGTCCTTCTGGTCGCGCGCGGTCTCGATCAGCCCGAGGACCTCGGTGTAGTAGGCGGTGCACAGCTCCAGGTCCGGGACGCGGATCTCGACGTGCTGCAGCCGCAGGATTCGGTCGGTCACGATGAGCTCCTCAGGTGTGCATCCGCAGGAAGCGCTGGCTGACGACGTTCTCGTAGTAGAAGAGGCCCTTGCCGAAGTTGTCCTCGGTCCAGGTGATGATCTCCGTGTCCGGGTCCACCCAGTAGCCGCCGGTGAAGACCTCGTTGCGGATGCCCAGCGGGTCGAAGAAGTAGATGGTGTTGCCGCGGGTGATGCCGTGCCGGGTCGGGCCCTGGTCGATCTGCACGCCGTTGTAGGCGAGGGTGTCGGCGGCCTTGCGGACGTCGTCCCAGTCGTCGAGCCAGTAGGCCCAGTGGTGCAGCGCGCCGTTGGGGCCGTTGACGATCGCGATGTCGTGCGGCGAGTTCGTCCGGCCGGCCATCCAGACGCCGAGCTGGTGGCCGTTGCCGTCGAGCACCTGTTCGGTCATCCGCATGCCCAGCACGTCGATGAAGAACGACGCGGCCTCGGCGACCTCCTCGGCGTTGACGAGCATGTGGTCCATCCGCGGCGGCGCGATGCCCGGCAGGTCCGGCGGCGGCGTCGGGCTCGGGTTGTGCTTGCCGAGGATGTTCCCGGTCTTCTCGATGTCCCAGACCAGTTCCATGATCTGGCCCGAAGGCACCTCGAACCGGATCGACTCGCCCTGGCCGACGGCGGCGCCCTTGGAGACGCGCGTCGTGGGGCAGCCGTAGGCCTCCACCCTCTTCTCGAAGTCGTGCAGGTCGTCCTCGGACTCCACGCGGAAGGTGAAGGAGTCCATCCCGGTGCGCGGGTTGTAGCGCATGCGCAACGAGTGGTGGTCCTCCTCGTCCCAGCACTTGAAGTAGACGGTCTCGGCGTCGCGCTGCACGGTCTGCAGGCCCATGACCTCGGAGTAGTACGCGGCGGCGAGGTCCAGGTCGGGTGTGCGGACGTCGATGTGGGCGAGGCGCAGGATCCCCACGGGTAACCCCTCTCTCAGCAGCGGTGCCGGCGGGTTGACGGTGTGACCGTAGGCGGCCTAGCGTTCCGGAAGGAAGCCCACCCGTTCCGGAAATCAGAACGGACGTCGCATGACCCAGACCGATCCGATGCGCATGCGCGAGGCCGTCGCCGAGTACGTCACGGCGCTGCACCGCGCCTACCTCGCCCAGGCGGACACGTTCCCGCCCGCCGTCCGCGGCCGGATGCCGCTGCTCACCGGCGGTCCGTTGCACGTGGCGGCGATCGGGGTGCGCAACCTGCACCTGCTCGCGACGCGCGAGGACCTCGGCCCGCTCCGCGGCCAGGAGGTGCAGCACACCGGCACACTGCCGGGCCTGGAGTGGACGCTCCGCTTCTACGACCCGGTCGTCGTCCCGTCGCTGGGGCTGGTCGACGAGTCCGTCGAACCGCAGTACGCCGAGGTCAGGGGCGCGCTCGGGCTGCAGACGACCGTCTACCACGTGGTCGCGCAGCCCGGCTCGGGCCTGACGCCGCACCACGCGGGCCACGTCGGCTCGGGCCTGGCGAGCGGCCACTCGGCCGCGATGCGGGACTTCGACACCATCCGCAGCCGGGTCCGCGGCCGGGAGTCCCTGGTCGACGAGCTGGTGGGCGCCTCGGTGGCCGGCCTCCCCCGCGCCCAGGCGTTGCTGGCCCGCGCCATCGCCCCCCGGGACCCGGCGGTGGCGGCCCTCGCCGAGAGCGCGACGCCGGACCCGGACGAGGTCCGCAAGGCCCTCCTCGCCTCCGTCGGCGGCCGCCGCGACTGGACCCCGAGGCCGCCGGAGCCCCCCTCATGACGGACGCCCCCCTCGCCACCGTCACCAACGCGGCCCGGCTCCTCAAGGCCTTCCGCACCCGCGAGGCCACCCTCGGCGTCTCCGAGCTCGCCCGGCGCCTGGGCCTGCACAAATCCGTCGTCCACCGGCTCCTCGTCACCCTCGCGGGCGAGGGCATGATCGAGCAGGACCCGCACACCGGCGGTTACCGGCTCGGCGTCGTCATGGTCGAGCTCGGCGAGGCGGTCAAGGTCCACATGGACCTGCACGCCGCGGCCGGCCCGGTGCTCGCCCACCTGCGCGACGAGACCGGCGAGACCTGTCAGATCGGGGTGCTCGACGGCGTCGAGGTCGTCTACGTGGACCGCCTCGAGAGCGCCCACTCGCTGCGGCTGTTCACCGAGACCGGCCGCCGGGTCCCCGCGCACTGCACCAGTTCCGGGAAGATACTGCTCGCGCACCTGCCCGAGGCGGAGCGGGAGGACCGGCTCGCCGGGCCCTTCGCCGCGCTGACCTCGCACACGCTCGTCGAGCCCGGGACGCTGCGGGACGAGCTCGCGACCGTCCGGGCCCGCGGCTGGGCCGAGGCGGTGGACGAGCGGGAGATCGGGATCGCGTCGATCGCGGCGCCCGTCCGGGACCGCTACGGCGACGTCGTCGCGGCCCTGTCGATCGGCGCGCCAGGGGCCCGGTTCGGCGCGGCGGCCCGGCGGCGGCACGCGCGCTCGCTCGTCGAGGCGGGCGAGGCGATCTCCCGGCGTCTGGGCTGGTCACCGGAGCCCGTCGAACGCGACGGACAGGGCGCGTGAGCGCGGGGGCACCGCGTGCCTCGGCTCCGGGGACCCAGGGTTCCGGTGAGCGGAACGGGGGCGGTGACGGGGTGCGCCGCGGACGCCACGATGATCTCGGACTTCGAACGACGAGGAGAGGCCTGCGATGCCCGTGACGGACGCCCGCGAGAAGGCGCAGGCGCTGTACGACGCCCGCCGCACCCGCACCCCGATCCCGCCCTTCACCGACGACGACCCGTCGCTCGGCATGGCGGACGGCTACGCGGTGCAGAAGGAGCTGCTGGCGCTGCTCCTCGCGGACGGCGACAGCGTGGTCGGCTACAAGGTCGGCCTGACCTCGGAGCCGATGCAGAAGATGGTCGGCGTCGACTCCCCGGACTACGGCCCCGTCCTCGCCTCCACCGTCTACCGCGACGGGGACGAGATCCCGCTCGACCGGTTCATCGCACCGAAGGTCGAGGCGGAGATCCTCTTCGTGCTCGGTGAGCGGCTGCAGGGCCCGGGCGTCACGGTGACGCGGGCCCGGGCCGCGATCGCCGGCGCCGTGGCGGGGATGGAGATCGTCGACTCGCGGATCGCGGACTGGCGGATCAAGCTCGCGGACACGGTCGCGGACCTCGCCTCGAACGGGGCGATGGCGACGTCGAGCCGGATCGTGCCGGTCGAGAACCTGGACACCCGGCTGATCGGGATGACCCTCACCCGCAACGGCGAGCTGATCGACACGGGCGCGGGCGCCGCGGCCCTGGGGGACCCGGTCGCGGTCGTCGCCTGGCTGGCGAACGTGCTGGGCGAGAACGGCATCGCGCTCGAACCCGGCCACCTGGTGATGACGGGCGCGCTGCACGCGGCGGTCCCGATGACGCCCGGGGACGTGTTCCGGGCCGAGTTCGACCGGCTGGGCCCGGTCACGATCCGCGTCGGCGCGGGAGGCAACGCATGAACGTGTCCGAACTCGCGGCCCGGCTGAGCAAGGCCGTCGCGGACCGCACCGCCATCGAGCAGCTCTCCGCGGACGTCCCCGAGCTCGACCTCACCACCGCCTACCAGGTGCAACGCGAGCTGCGCGACGCCGCGGGCCCTCTCGTCGGCTGGAAGCTCGGCGTGACGAGCCGGGCGAAGCAGGCGCAGGTCGGCGTCAGCGATCCGGTGTTCGGCTTCCTGGCCGGGGCCAACGCGGTCGACCTCGGGGAGCCGCTCGACACGTCGGCGCTGATCCAGCCGCGCTGCGAACCGGAGATCGTCTTCGTCCTGGGTCGTGACCTCGCGGGCCCCCACGTCACGGCGTCCGACGTCGTCGCGGCCTCGTCCGGGGTGGCCGTCGGCATCGAGGTCCTCGACTCCCGCTACACCGACTACAAGTTCACGATGGCCGACGTCGTCGCGGACAACACGTCGGCGGGCCGGTTCGTGGTCGGAACGCCCGTCCCGCCCGGGTCGATCGACCTCCGGCTGGTCGGCGTGGTGCTGGAGAAGAACGGCAAGGTCGTCGCGACGGCGTCGGGTGCCGCCTCGCTCGGCCACCCGGCCGCCGCGGTGGCCTGGCTGGTCCGCCAGCTCGCCGCCGACGGCGAAGGGCTGAGGGCGGGCGAGATCGTGCTCTCCGGCGGCCTGACCGCCGCGGTCCCCGTGACCCCTGGCGACGTGGTCGTTGCCTCGATCGACCGGCTCGGCACCGTCGAGCTCGGCTGCAGGTAGACCCGTCCTGTGCGCGTGGAACCTCGTTCTAGCGAGGTTTCACGCGCACGGGTCGGGGTGAGCAGGGAGGACGCGACATGCCGTTGATCCAGGTGACGATCGGACGCGGGCGCACGCCGGAGCAGCTCCAGGCCCTGGGCCAGGCGCTGACCGACGCCGCCGAGAAGTCGATCGGGGCGAAGCGCGAGTCCATCCGCGTGGTCCTCACCGAGTGCGAGCCGGAGCACTGGTTCGTGGGCGGCGAGACCCTCGCCGAGCTGCGGGCGTCCGGGCGCAGGTAGTGAGCCTGGTCCGGCTGGACGGGCCGGGCGTCGTCACCAGCGACGACGGCCGGACCTTCGCGGTGTTCTCCGGCGCCGGCGGCTACCGGGTCACCGACGCGCTCTGCCCGCACAACAAGGGCCCTCTCGACCAGGGCTGGCTGCGCGACGGGCGGACCCTGACCTGCCCCTGGCACTGGTACCGCTTCGACCTCGAGACCGGCGAGTGCGACGCCTCGCCCCAGCACCGGCTCGGGGTCTACCCCGTGGTCGAGCGGGACGGGGCGTGGTTCGCGGACGTGGGCGAGCCCGCGGCGGCGCTGTCCTGGGCGGAGCGGCTGCGGGCGCACGCCCGCGGTGACGGCTGAGCGGCACGGCCCGCGCGTGATCGAGAGGCGGGGCGCCCGATCACCGAGGACCACGACGCCGTGACCCCGACGGCGGCTTGTCCGCACGCGAACGCCCTGGCTGGATGAGGGGATGCGCCGCCGTGCCGTGATTCTCCTGCTGAGCTGCCTGACCCTGCTCGGCGTGGCCACGGCCGTCGCCCCGGCCGCCTCGGCGGACGCCGGGCCGGAGTACGTCGCCCTCGGGGACTCCTACGCCGCGGGCGTCGGCGCCCCACCCGACGGCGTGAGCGGCGCCTGTCAGCGCAGCCCGTATTCCTACCCCGCCCTCTACGCCCGGACCCGGCCGCTGACCCACATCGCCTGCAGCGGCGCGACCACGACCGACGTCCTGCGCCACCAGGTCGAGGCCGTCACCGCCACCACCGATCTGGTGACGATCACCGTCGGCGGCAACGACACCGGCTTCTCCCCGGTGCTCACCACCTGCTCCACCGCAGCAGCGGACGAGACGTGCGCGCAGGCTGTCCGGGCCGGGGAGGGGGTCGCGCGCTTCGCGCTGCCGGTCGGGCTCGCCGCCGACTACGGGGCGATCCGGCTGCGCGCGCCGCAGGCCCGGATCGTCGTGCTGGGCTATCCCTGGCTCTTCGACGAGACGCCGGACTGTGCCGGCGTCCCCAACCAGGCCCGGAGGGTCCTGCTCAACGGCGGCGCGGACACCCTGAACGCCTCGATCCGCAGGACCGCGGCGCGCCTGGGCGCCGAGTTCGTCGACGTGCGCCCGGCGTTCGAGGGCCACGGGGTGTGCAGCGCCGACCCGTGGATCAACGGGCCGGCGGCGGCCGGCGCCTACCACCCGACGGCGCGCGGCTATGCGCTCGGCTACTTCCCCGCGCTGGTCGCCGCGGCGGCCCGGCCAGGCACTAACGCTCCCGCGTGACCGCCGCCAGGACCGCGGCCAACGCCCCGTCCGCGAGCGCCCGCAGCTCCTCGTCCGTCCGGTCCTGGATCGGGTGCGGGACGAAGACCGAGGGCACCTCGCGATAGCCCAGCGCCTTCGCCTGGGAGGCGGCGGCCACGACGAACTCGGTGGACGCGAGGAAGGCCGCGATGACGCCCCGGCCCTCGAGGGCGGCGAAGTCGTGCACACTGCACGACGTGCAGGAGCCTCAATCGGCGAGGGCCTCGATCACCACGTCGCACCGGGCGGTGATCTCCCGCCGCAGGTCCGGCGGCATCGGCTTGGCGAAGGTCGGCTTGGCGTAGCGGCGCACGGCGATCCCGCGGCCGGCCAGCAGCTCCTCGAGCCGGTCGAGGAACACGTCCCCCCGCGCCTTGGAGATGTCCAGCAGCCCGACCCGCAGCCCGTCGAGCGACGCGGGCCGCTCCAGCGCCGTGCGCGGGTCCGGCGCCCGCTCGTCGGTCGGGTCCAGGATCGTCAGCGCCACGGGTCCACCTCTCTCGTCACGGGCCGGCTGCCGCCGGGGCCGCCTGCCCAGCCGCCGATCACGGCGGAGAACATCCCCGCCCCGCCCCCGGCGTGCACGATCTGCAGCCCACCGGGCCGGAACTTGGGCAGCGGGCGGTCGGAGTCCGACACCGGGACGCCCTCCTCGATGCCGCCCGCACCGCGTTCGATCTCGGCCCGATCGAGCAGCAGGAGCGCGTCCAGCTCGGCCGTCAGGCGTGCGCGGTCCCAGCCCGCGTCGGTGAACACCCGCGTGTGCTCGGGGCAGACGACCAGGGTCGCGTCGAACCCGATCACCAGCTTGGGGTGGCAGACCGCACGCAGGCCGAGCGCGAGCGAGCGGGCGAGCGACTCCGGGGTCCGGGAGATCTGGTCCACCACGCCGCGCGGCCCCTCGGCCGCGAACACCGTGACCGCCGAGCGGCCCGGGGCGACGCCGTAGGTCTCGGCGAGGGGCTCCCACGGGGACCCCTCCTCGTCCTCGGCGAAGCAGAAACCGATCTTGCCGGGATGCCCGAGCGCGGCCCGGTCGACCTCGCCGGGGCGCCCGCCGCCGATGTTGCGGATGACGAGTTGCAGCGCGCGGCCGATCGTCGAGTTCGCCCGGTTGCCCTGGCCGAGAGCGTTGCCCCGGGCGTTCATCCCGATCTCGGCGGCGACCGGACCGTTGACCAGGACCGCCGGGCCGGCGCCCCAGGTCGTCGCGAGGAGGCCGTGGGCGTTGAACTCGTCCGTGCACGCGGCCTCGACGGCGGCGAGCACGACCGGCAGGTACTCCGGCCTGCACCCGGCGAGGACCGCGTTGATCGCGACCTTCTCGACGGTCGCCTCGGCGAGGTTCGGCGGGACCACGGCGACCACGTCGGTGGAGGCCCGCGACGTGCCGTCGAGCATCCGCAGGACCCGGGCGGGGGTCGGCGCGACGACCGGCAGCCCGTCGGAGTAACCGCGGTCGAACAGCGCCTCGGACTCGTCCTCCAGCTCCGCGATCTCCAGCCGGCGCGACGACAAGGTGCCGCCCCGGGTGCGGACCAGCAACTCCTCGGCGACCTGTGGATCGTGGGTGCGCGATCCACAGCCCGGCCGGTGCTCGGGCAGGTCGGCGCCGAGGTCGTCGATCCCGGTGAGCGCCGCCCACGACGCCCGCAGCCAGCCGACCGTCCGCTCCACCTCGACGCCGCCCGCGAAGCGGATCAGCGTGGGGACGGTGTCGATGTCCAGGGCGAGGCTGACGTCCAAGGTGGTGTCGTCGCGCAGGTCGGCGATCCCGGCCGGGAACGCGGGGTCGTCCTGGGAGAACACCGCCACCTGCGGCAGCGCGGCGAGGACGGGTTCGACCAGCCGGCACGTCGGACAGTCCTGCTTGACGACGGCGACGAGCCCGTCGGACGGGAGCGCGACCGTCGGGTCCGTCTGCACCGACATGCGATCACGCTAGCCCGCCGGGCGGCGCGGGCACAGTCCACGGGACGGACGTCCGGCGGTCAGTGGTCCGGCTCGTGCCCGATCACCCCGCCGTCGGACGTCGTGATCTCCCCGCTCCAGCCGCAGCCGCCGCACCAGCAGTAGAACCGGCGCTCGTCGGCCTCCCAGAACTCCGTCGCCATCGGGAACCGGGCGGCGCACCGCGGGCAGAACCGGGGGGCGTCGCGCCGGTGGGCGTCCGCGTCCCCGGTGAAGCGCCGGTCCGGGCGCGCCCCGCCGGGGAGCTCGGACACGGTCATCCCGCCGCCTCCTGCGCGGCGGCCTTCTCGCTCGCGACCTTGTCCGCGGCCGAGATGTGGATCTTCTTGATCGTGTCCAGCATCGGCGAGAAGCGGGTGGAGCCCATGTCGCAGAAGTCGAGGGCGAACCGGGCGCCGCCGGCGTGGAACTTGTCCTTCTCGCACGGCAGGTCGATGCGCTCGTGCTTCTCCCGGATGGTGCCGAGCGGGTCCTCCCCGCGCTCGACGAGCTCCATCTGCTCGCGGAACATCTTGCGCAGCATCGCGACCCCGATGTCGCTGCGGCCCAGGTGCTCCGTGGTCCGGTCGGTGATCGGGCCCTGCGTCACCCAGGCCATGAAGTCCTGGCCCTCGACGTAGTTGGTGACGTGCCGCCCGTTCTCGTCGATCAACGGCAGCTCGTAGTCCGGGATCTGCGGCTGCTCGACGTGCTCGTAACCGTCCGGACCGTGCACGGTGTAGAGGTAGAACCGCGTGGTGGTGCGGTTGACCGGGACGCGGATCTGCATCTGGTGGATCCCGCCGCCGCCGACCCGCATGTTGTACGGGAAGACGAGCGGATGACCGACCTTCCAGTCGTCGTTCTCCTCCGAGGCGCCTTTGAGCACGCGCCGCTTGATGATGCCCCACTCGAACGCCGTGAAGCCGATCTTCACGTGTTCCTTGCCGAACGACGCGGGCGCGGTGAAGCCCTCGTGCCGGCCGACGAACTCGAAGTACCGCCCGTGCAGGAACTCGACGTGGTGCGGGTCGACCGCGTTCTCCATGACCTGCACGTAGTTGCAGGGCAGGTCCGTCCAGCCGATGTCCCGGTAGCCCTCCATGACGTAGGTGTCGAAGCGGGGCAGCTCCGGGGCCGGCATGGGACCGACGTACGCCCAGACGAGGCCGCCCAGCTCCTCGACCTTGCCCGCCTGCGCCCGCACCCGGTCCTGGAAGTTCGTGTTGCCCTTCTCCGCGGGCTGCTCGGTGCACGCGCCGTCCGTGTCGAAGACCCAGCCGTGGTACGGGCAGCGCAGCCCGTCCGCCTCGACCACCCCGTAGGCCATCGACGCCTTCCGGTGCGGGCACGCCTCGGGCATGATCCCGTACCGGCCGCTCGGGCTCTTCCACAGCGCGAAGAACTCGCCGAGCAGCTCGACCCGCTTCACCGGGAACTCCTCGAGCTCGCGGGTGAACGCGACGGGGTACCAGTAACGGCGGAGGACCTCGCCCATCCGCGTCCCGGCGTCGACCTGGGTCAGCTCGTCGTTCTGCTCGGCAGTGAGCATCTATCGCTCCTCGCAGTGGTGGGGGTGCGCTGCGAGGAACGCTAGGTAGCGCCGGGCGCACGCGACAAGGAAGCTTTCCCGCATGGAGGGAAAGCCACGCACGGAGGGAAAGCCGTCCTGGGAGCTCGCGTCGGTCCGCAACGCGGCCCGGCTGCTCAAGGAGTTCTCCCGGACGGACCGCGAGCTGGGCGTCTCGGAGCTGGCCCGCCGCCTCGACCTCGCGACGTCCACGGTCCACCGCCTGCTCGCGACCCTCGCCGACGAGCGGCTCCTCGAACGCGGCCGCACCCCCGGGAGGTACCGGCTCGGCCTGGCGGTCTTCGACCTCGGCGCCGCCGTCGGGCCCAACCTGGACCTGCACGAGGCGGCGATGCCGGTCATGGCGACGCTGCGGGCGTCCACGGGCGAGACGGTCCAGCTGGCGGTCCTCGACGGCCTGGAGTCCGTCTACATCGACCGGCTCGAGAGCCCGCACACGGTCCGCATCTTCTCCCGCGTGGGCACCCGCCTCCCGGCGACGACGACGAGCACCGGCAAGGTCCTGCTCGCCGCCCTCCCCGCCGACGAGCTCGACGCCCGGCTCGCCGGCTGGCGGCCGAGCCGGATCACCCCGCGCACGATCGTCGACGCGCGGGTGCTGCGGACCCGGCTCCGCGAGATCGCCGAGCGGGGCTGGGCGGAGAACAACGAGGAGAGCCGGGTGGGCGTCGTGTCCGTCGGGGCGCCGGTGCACGACGCTGACGGGACCGTGATCGCGGCGCTGAGCGTCGCCGCCCCGACGGACCGGGCCGCGCCGGACGCGTTGCGCCGCATCCGATCCGGCGTGATCGACGCGGCGGGGGTCGTGTCCCGGCGGATCGGCGTCCGGCCCGCGTGACTGCGGCGATCAGATCGTCAGGACGATCTTCCCCGTCGTCCGGCCCTGCTCCCCCAGCCGGTGTGCGTCCGCGGCCTGCGCCAGCGGGAACGTCTCCGCGACGAGGATCCGCAGCTTCCCGTCGGTGTACAGCTCGACCAGTTCCGCGAGCCCGCTGCCGCCCGCCCGCACGTAGGCGCCGGACGCGTTCACCCCGCGCTCCTTCGCCGCCTCCAGTGCATCGGCGACCGCGACCGTCGGGAGGCAGATGAGCAGGCCGCCCGGCTTCAGGACATCGAAGGACCGGACCGCCGTCTCGCCGCCGACCAGGTCGTACACGAGGTCGACGGGCTCGACGACCTTCTCGAACGCCGTGCTCCGGTAGTCCACGACCTCGTCCGCGCCGAGCTCGCGGAGCAGCTCGTGCTTGGCCTCCGACGCCGTCCCGATCACGTGGGCGCCGCGGGCCTTGGCGATCTGCACGGCGAGGTGCCCGACCCCGCCCGCGGCGGCGTGGATCAGCACCCGCTGCCCGGCCTCCAGCTTCCCGACGTCGACGAGGCTCTGCCAGGCCGTCATCCCGGCGAGAGGCAGGGCCGCGGCCTCGACAACCGGCATGCCCTCCGGGCGCGCGACGAAGTGCCCGGCCGGGGCCGTCACGTACTCGGCGTAGGCGCCGTCCGGGCTCGGGAACCTGGCCATGCCGAGGACCGCGTCGCCCTCCGCGAACGCGCCGGCGGCCACGTCGACCACGCCCGCCGCGTCCCAGCCGACGGTGAAGGGCTTGCCGCCGAAGGACTTCGCCGGCCCCCCGCCACCGCGGGTCTTCCAGTCGATCGGGTTGACGCCGGCGGCCTCGACCCGCACCCGGATCTCGCCGGGCTCCGGCTCGGGCACCGGGACGTCGACGAGCTGAAGGACCTCGGGCCCACCGGTGGACTCACAGACGATCGCGCGCATGCCCGCTGTCTACCACCCCTTGTGAGTGGCGATGAGGGTGAGAGCGATCATCGCCACTCACAGGGGTCATCGGCCGGGGATGGGCTTCCCGCTGAAAACGAACTTGGTCGCGAGGGCGACCGGGTCGTAGGCCGCGGGTGTCTCCTCCTTGGAGGTCACGGTCACCGGGCGGGACTGGACGATGCAGACCGGATCGCCGGCGCGGCGGTGCCGGTCGATCACCCACTCGATGTCCACCGGGTAGCCGTAGTGGTCCTCGATGCACTTGACGGCGTCGGCGACCGCGCCGATCTGCTCCTCGTCGAGGACCTGACGGTCCGCGAGCTTGGCGGGCATGTCGATCTCGGTCACCCGGCCCTCGGCGAAGTCGAACGCGGACACGATCGCCTTGTGCGCGACGGTGTACTTGAGGATGCGGCCGTCGGCCTTGCCCACCTCCACGTGGTCCGGGTCAACGACGCCCTGCACGATCGCCTCGCCCCAGCCCCACGACGTCTCGATCACGATCCGGTCCGTCTTGCCGGTGACCGGGTGCACCGAGAACGCGACGCCCGACGCCCGGGCGTGGATCAGCTCGATCACGCCGACCGCGATCGGCATGTCGTGGTGGCTGATCCGCTTGCGGAGCCGGTACGCCAGCGCCCGCCCGGTGAACAGCGAACCCCAGCAGGCGCGGACGGCGTCGAGCACCCGCTCCGGCCCGGAGACCCCGAGGTAGGTGTCGAAGATGCCGGCGAAGCTCGCGTCCGCGGCGTCCTCCCCGGTGGCCGACGAGCGCACCGCGGTGGGCACGTTGACGTCGACGCAGCGCAGGCAGAGCTCCTCGTAGGCCTCGGTGATCTCGGCCCTCAGCTCATCGGACACCGGGGTGTCCTCGAACATCGCACGGATCTCCCGGGACGCGGCCTCCACCTCCGCGTCCGACGGCCCCGGTCCCGACGAGCCGCCGCCCAGACCGTCGATCACCGCCTGCACCCGGGCGTCCAGCCCGGACGCCGCGCAGTGCCGCAGGTAGGCGCCGACGCTCACCGCGAACCCCTGGGGCACGCTCACCCCGGCGCGGTGCAGCTCGGTCAGCCGGCCGATCTTGGACCCGGCCGCGGCGACCGCGCTGTCCGTGTCGACCTCGTCGATCCAGACGATCGAGTCCGTGCTGTGCGCGGCCCCTTCGGTCTCCGGCTCCACCAGAACCCCCGTCATCCGGCGACCTCCGCCGTGTCTCCGGTAGGCGCCTCCGCGAGCTCGGCGGCCCGCTTGAGGATCGTGACCTTACCGTTCGTGCCGTCGACCTCGACCGTGTCGCCGTCCTTGATGGCGACGGTCCCGACGCCGACCGCGGTCACCGTCGGGACGCCGTACTCCCGGCCGACGATCGCCGCGTGCGAGAGCATCCCGCCGCCGTCACAGACCGCGCCGGCGATCTTGCCGAACGCCGGGGTCCAGCTCGGCGACGTCGACTCGCACACCAGGATCGAGCCCGGCTCGAGGCGGTGCATGTCGTCGCTGGACTGCAGGACGCGGGCGATGCCGGTCGCCATGCCCTTGGCCGCCGCGACCCCGGCCAGCGTGGTCTCCTCGGCCGCGTTCGGGTTCTGCACCGCGCGGATCGCCGCGGGGTTGAGGCCGAAGATCTCGATGAGCACCGGGTCCTCGACGGTGTCCGGGACCGTGCCGAGCACCTTGGGCATCGACGAGCGCAGCGCGCCCCAGTGGTCGAAGTACTGGCGGCGGTCGGCGACCAGGCTCTTGAGCTCGCCCTGGTAGGGCTTGCCGTTCGCGACGTCCTGCAGCTCGGGCCAGAACAGGTAGAGCAGGTCGTCCTTGTGGTCGGCGCCGAGCCGGTTCGCCAGCTCCTGGGAGATCCGCCGGAGCGGGATCATGACCTTGAGGTCGATGTAGAAGTTGTGGTCGTCCTGCCACCACGGGAAGTTGGCGTCGAGGTTGGACTGCAGGCCGGCGTCGAAGACCGCCTGCTCCTCCTTGGTCAGCCCCGAGCGCGCCGTGTCGATCGCGGCCTCCCGCTCGGCCATCGCGTTGCGGGCGGCCGCCTCGAAGTCGTGGTCCTCCTCCTTCAGGACGAAGGTCTTGACCAGGTCGAGCGGGATCGTGTTGTCCTCGATCCAGCTGGGCACGCCGACGTCGCAGGTCGCCTCCTGGCGGTGGCCGTAGACCTGCAGGAAGTCGTCGAAGTCGGTGAGCCACACCGACGCGGCACCGCCGTGGGCCGAGAGCGCGGCCCGCAGGCCCCCGCCGGTGTTGTCCGCGAACACCTGGCCGAGGCCGGCCTGCCGGGCCTTGACCGCGAGCTTGTAGAGCTCCCGGTCGGTCTCCATGATCTTGGTGTCCTCGCCCTGGAGGAACCTGCCGATGTCGGCGGTGTTGATGCCCATCTCGGCACACGCCCCGTAGAAGCCCAGGAAGTTCACCAGCAGCGGGTACATCACCCCGAAGTGGATCTCCATCGAGCGCTGGTGGTAGCGCCGGGCCTGGGTGAGCAAGGTCGGGAAGTCACCGGTGGGTGCGGTGGTGAGGTCGATGCCCTGGAAGTACTGCCAGGTGGCCTCCAGCTCGTCGCGGCCCGCCGCCCACGTCTGCTTGTAGTTCTGCAGGAACCGGGGGAGGTTCGTGCCGAGCCGGTTGGCCCGGGCCCCGATCTCGCGGGGGTCGGACTCGGGGATCGCGGAGCCGTAGAGGTGGGTGCCCGCGAAGCGGGACGTGATGCCGCGCCCGGGCGGCAGCGGCAGCGCCTCGGCGGCGTGCTGAGTGCCCCAGCAGTAGCCGTCGTGGCCCCAGGCGAAGGCGGCGAGCGGGGTCATCCCGCGCGACCAGTGGAAGTCGAGGTACCAGAACTTGTCCTCGTCCGCACTTGTGAACGGCCCGGTGCCGTCGATGATGTAGGGCGAGGCGATGTGCTCGGGCTTGAAGCCCGGGTACCACTCACCCGTGTAGGGCTCGACTGGGACGACGTTGGCCATGACGATCTCCTGGAGGCTCGCGGTTGCGGAGGACCGTGACAGGCGCCACAACCCCCTCACAACCACCTCGTTCCGCCCTGCCGAACGGTCAGGTCCGTTCGCTCAGGCCGAACGGCGCCCTGTCGGGCCGCTGACCAGCGGATCTAGTTTCGGCGTCATGCTCAGCGCGGAGAAGAACCGACGGCTCACCCAGGTCGGACCGGGCACGCCCATGGGTGAGTTGTTGCGCCGTTACTGGTGGCCGGTCGCCACCCACGACATGGCCACGCGCGTCCCGGTGAAGCGCCGGCTGCTCGGCGAGGACCTCGTCCTCTACCGGGACGGGAACGGGACCGTCGGGCTGCTGGCCGAGCAGTGCCCGCACCGCCGGGCCGCGCTGTGGCTCGGCTGCACGGAACAGGAAGGGCTGCGCTGCGGGTACCACGGCTGGCGCTTCGACGAGTCGGGACAGTGTCTCGAGCAGCCCGGCGAACCCGCGGAGTCGACCTTCAAGGACCGGATCCGGGCCACCGCGTACCCGGTGCAGGAGCTGGGCGGGCTGGTCTTCGCCTACCTCGGACCCGCGCCCGCGCCGGAGCTCCCCCGCTACGACCTCTTCGTGTGGGAGGACGCCTGGCGGGACATCGGGCACGCCGAGCTGCCCTGCAACTTCGTGCAGATCATGGAGAACTCGGTCGACCCGTACCACGTCGAGTGGCTGCACGGCCGGTACGGATCGTTCCTCCGGGAGCTCGACGGCCGCGGCGGGCCCCTGCCCGTCGTCACGAAGAAGCACGTCAAGGTGGCGTTCGAGGTCTTCGAGCACGGCATCCTCAAGCGCCGGGTGCTCGAGGGGCACACCGAGGAGGACGAGGACTGGAAGGTAGGGCACCCGCTCGTCTTCCCGCACATGCTCCGGGTGGGGGCGGCCGGGCTGGCCACCTTCCAGATCCGCGTCCCGATCGACGACGAGAACACCTGGCACGTCTGGTACCAGACCTACCGGCCCGAGGGCGGGGCGCCGCCGCAGGAGTCCGTGCCGGTCTACGAGGTGCCGCTGCGCGACGAGAAGGGCGAGTACCTGCGGGACTACGTCGACGGGCAGGACATCGTCGCGTGGATCACCCAGGGCCGGGTGTCCGACCGGACCCAGGAGCACCTCGGGAAGTCCGACCTGGGCGTCATCCTGCTGCGCAAGCTCTACGCGGAGCAGATGGACCGGGTCGCGTCCGGGCTCGACCCGCTGTGCACCTACCGCGAGCCGCACGACGTGATCGACCTGCCGATGGAGAAGGACAAGTTCGGCTCCGCGGTGGAGTTCCGGCAGCTCTGGACCCGCGAGAGCTCGATCCGCTACTCCCCCATCAAGGACGAGATCTTCGAGCTCTTCGGGGACCCCGTGCCCGCCTGGGTGTCATGAACTTCTGTCCCGGCTGCGGGGCCTCGCTGGAGACCGAGGCCAGTTTCGTGCAGGAGTTCTGGTCGGGTGCCGACCGGAACTTCCTGTGCTGGTGCGCGGCCTGTGACCTGCTGTCCACCGTCGTCCTGCCGGCGATGATCGTCTCTCACGAACCGGAGCACTGATGAACGCGTTGCTGCTCGACGTCGGCGGGGTGATCTTCCGGTCCGGCTCCGAGATGCTCGGGGTGCTCGGCGTCCGCGAGCCCGCCGCCCGCGCGGTCACCGCCCGCCGCGGGCCCCTCGGCCCGGAGCCCGACCCGGACTGGGCGGCGATGCTGCGCGAGGAGATCACCGAGCGCGAGTACTGGGCGCGGCGCTGCGCGGAGATCGGCGGGGCGCTCGGCCGGGACTGGTCGATGCACGAGTTCATGCACGCCCTCTACGACCTCTCCGGCGAGGAGCTGATCCGGCCCGGAGCCGCCGCCCTGATCGCCGACGCCCGGGCCGACGGAGTGCCGGTCGGGGTCCTGACCAACGACCTGAAGGCCTTCCACGGTGCCGCCATGGCCTCGCATTCGGTGTTCGAGCAGGTCGACGTCCTGGTCGACGCCTCGGTCACCGGAATCCTCAAGCCCGATCCCCGCGCCTACGCCCTCGCGATCGCGAAGCTCGGCGTGCCCCCGCAGGACATCGTCTTCGTCGACGACATGCCCTGGAACGCCGCCGGGGCGAGCCGCGCGGGCCTGCGGGCGATCCAGCTGGACCTGCTCGACCCCGACCTGGCGTTCCTCACCGCCCGCGCCGCTCTGGGCCTGAAGATGGCGGCGTGAGCAGCGAGGTCGCGGTCGTCGTCGGGGCGTCCGGCGCGCTCGGGTCCGCGATCACGACACGGCTGGCCGGCGCGGGGCTGCCCGTCGTCGCCGTCGCCCGGAAGGCGCCTGCGGACGGGCCCGACGTCACCGGATGTGCGGCGGACATCGGCACCGACGAGGGCGCGGCCGCGATCACCGACGCCGTGGGTGGCCGGCCGGTGCGGATGGTCGTGCAGGCGGCGGGGCTGCCGGCCACCGGGCCGCTGGAGACGATCGACCCGGACGCGCTGGGACACGTCGTGGGGCTCGAGGTGGGCGGGCTGCTCCGACTGGTCCGGGCCGTCGACGGGCAGCTCCGGGAGGGCTCCCGGATCGTCGCGCTGGGCGGGCACTTCGGCAGCGAGCCCGCGCCCTACGCGTGCGCCGCGGGCGTCACCAACGCGGCTGGCCCCGGAGGCCTCGGCCCTGCACGGGGCCACCCTGGCGCTCGACCTCGGCGCCCGGAAGGGGCTGTTCTGACGGGGCCGGGTAGATCTCCCCGTCCGCTCACGGCCGGATCATGCCCTCCAGCGCCGCTCGGGCGGCAGCGTCCCGCGCCGCGATCCGCTGGAGGTCCTCGGCCAGCGCGCGCAGCCACTCGTCGACGCCGAGGGGTCTCCTGCTGATCACCACGCCCCGCACGACCTGACGCAGCTCCGCGGTCAGCGTCCCGTGAGCCGCCTCCCGCAGCTCGAGATCGCGCTCGTGGCCGTGCACCACCATCGCAACGGCCCGGCCCTCCCGCCCGGCGAGCCGGTCCGACAGCCCCCGCCGGTACTCCACCTCGACCATGCCCGGGGGCAGCGCATCCGCCAGCGCACCGGTCAGCACCCGCGCCTGCGACGCGACGTCCGCCCGGTCCGCGCGGAGCATCGCCGCGAGGAGCTGGACGTCCCCGAGGGGGCCCAGACCGCTGGGTTCTCCGGCGTTCATCGGTCCGTGAGGGGCAGGACGAGCTGCGGTGTCGGGATCCGGTGGTCCGGCCGCAGCGGGCGCACCGCCGTCCCGATCGCGAAGAACTCCGTGGTGTGCCCGCCCCAGCGGTGCCCGTGCGAGAGCAGTTGCACCCCGACGATGCCCTCGGCGTGCAACTGCTCGGCCTCGGTCTGCATCCGGCTCATCGCGAGCTCGCGCGCGTCGTAGAGGGCCTCGGTGAACTGCGGGAGCTCCACGTTCTGCCCGATGTTGCCCATCGCCTGCCAGAACCGTTGGTGGGCGATGTGGTAGACGCAGGAGCCCATCGTCATCCCGAGCGGGGCGTAGCCGGCCTGGATCAGCGTCCAGAAGTCCTGCCCGGACAGGTCGGAGGTGAACGGCTGGTTCTTGTTGTTGCGCCAGGAGTGGCCGTCCGGCGTCGTCGGCTCGTCCGCCTTCACCGCGGTGCCCACGGCGATGAACTCGGCGAGGTCCGAGCCGAACTCCTTGAACTCGATGTCCAGGCGCACGCCGACGATCCCGTCCGCGCCGAGCTGGTCCGCCTCGGCCTCCATTCGGGTCATCGCGAGCTCGCGGGCGTGGTACATCGCCTGGGACAGGACCGTGAGCTCCTGGTTCTTGTTCCACCGGCCCATCTGGAACCCGACGTGGTAGATGCTGGACCCGAGTACCAGCCCGAGCGGCCGGAAGCCCGCCTCCCGGACCAGCAGGAACTCGTTGACCGAGAGGTCGGAGGTGAACAGGCTGGTCGACTGGCCCGGGCGCATCTCGGCGAGCCGGCGCATCGCGTCGTCGGGGATGCGCTGCTCGGTGGGGTCGGCGGTCACGCGGACGTCCTTCCGGAACGGGGGCTCATCGAAGAGGCAGGTAGGTCAGGGACCGGGTCGGCACCGCCGGCCCGGCGTGGAAGCGGACCAGCGACGTGCCGAACACGGTCGCCTCCGCGACGTGGTCCCGGTGGTTCTCCCCGGGCTCGATCTCCCACGTCCGCAGACCCATCGACGAGACGATCGCGCCCTCGGCGCCGGTGGCCCGCACGTGCGCGGCGAAGCGCTGCCGGGCGTCCGCGCGGGCGTGGGTGACCAGCTCGGTGTACCCGGTGACCTCGACGTTCCCGGCACCCCAGGACGTCTGCTGGCGGGTGGCCCAGTCGTCGTGCCGGATGGCGACGGAGATGCCGAAGACCAGGTCCGTGGGCATCCACCCGGCTCGCAGGAGCTTCGCGACGTCCGTCGCCGCCAGGGCGGTGCCGAAGACGCGGGCGGGCCGCGTCCGGCTGCGGGCCCGGACGGCGGTGCCGAGCGCCGTGAACTCGCGGGTGCCGCCCTCCATGTGGTCCTGGCTCACCGTCACGCCGACGACGCCGTCCGCGCCGATCGCGCTCGCTTCCTGTGCCATGCGGTCCATCGCGGTGGCGTAGCCGTGGTCGAGCGCAGCGACGTAGGGACCGAACCCGGCGAACCGCTGCCGGTCCGACGACGTGATCGTCGGCACCGAGCCGTCGGAGAACGCGCCCCAGCCGGTGTAGCCGCAGCCGCGGTACCCGGCCCAGCCGATCCGCTGCACGATGCTGCCCATCACCTCGCCCACCGGGTCGAAGCCGGCGTCGGTGAGCCCGAAGGCGGCCGGGGCGGTCAGCAGCGATGTCCAGGCCCCGCCCGCGGCGGCGCGCCGCACCCGTTCCGCGGCGACGGGCGGCAGGCCCCGTCCGTCCCAGTCGGCCATCCGCGACCCCCGTCCGTCACGATCGACACTAGTGCCGCGAACCCCTCGGCGTGGGGAACGGGAAAGACCTTCCGAAGTGCGCCGATGCTCCCGATCGTCCGGCCTCGTCCGCACCCGGCACGTGACGCCGCCCTGCCTGGGCCGCCTCCTGCTGCCCCTTCAGGAAGTTCCTGATCCGGCAGACACCGCCCTTCCAGAGTCGGCTCGACCCAAGACCCCACCGGGGACTCCAGGACGGCCGCGTACCGCTCGGTCAGCGCGGCGAGCAATCCCGCCACGCGGTCCGGCGGGTGCCGGCCGTCGAGCAGGTGGACCGTCACGATGGGCGCGCCGGCGACGTTAGGCGCGCGCGACGGCCGGCCTACCACGTCGTTCGCGAACCCGGAACGAACTGCTCGCCGTCGACGACCGACGGTCCGCGCTTCTCCCAGTCCAGGTAGCGCTGGGTCTCCACGAGGACGGCCCCGCCGAGCCAGAGGGCGACGACACCGTCGTCGACCAGGCCGAACACCGAGAACAGCAGCTCGGGCACGACGTCGACCGGCGAGACCAGGTACGCGAGGGCGAGGACGAGCATCGCGAGCCGGCCGCGGCTGAGCTCCGGGTACTTCCCGCTCAGCGCGGCGCCCGCCATCCGGGGGAGGACGCGCAGCCGGTCCGCGAACCCGGGGGCACCGGGCCTGCGGCCTTCCGACAGCGCTCGCCAGAGGGCGCGGAACGCCGCGAGCTTCCGGGGGCCGTACCTGGTCGTCGCCACGATCCGGTCAACGCCGGACATCTCGCCTACGTTCCCGCGAGGTAGCTCTCGAACGCCTCGATCTCCACCGTGAGGCCCGGATCGGCCGCCTCGCCCCAGAGCTCGCGTCCCGGGAACCGGACCGTGTAGAGCCATTCGGGCTGCTCACCGGCACCGTGGGCGTTGCTGTCCGGCAGGACGTGGGCGCCGTGGACACGCTCGACCACCCCTTCCTTCCCACGCGCGTACCGCGGCAGCCGGGTGTGGCCGACCAGGTGGACGTTGCGGGTCCGGACCCGGTCCCCCACCGCGAAACGCGGGGTCGAGTCGATCGGCCGGTCGGCGGAGCTCCCCTTTGCGAGGACGCCCGGGACGGCCGACGCCGCGAGAACCGGCCCGGGCCTCCCCGGCCTCAGCGCACGGCGTTCGGCCAGCTCGTCGGCCCCGACCAGGCCGGCGCCGACGAGGAGCCGCTCGAGCGCCTTGATCCAGATCGCGTAGTAGCTGGACGTCAGGTACTCCCCCGGCGGGAGGCTCTCCCGGGCGGAGCGGCTGGCGTCGATGGTCCAGCCGCCGGGAAGGGCCGCGGCGAGGGTCAGCGCGAGCGCGCGGCGTTCCCAGTCGGCGTGGAACCGCTCGTCCTCGGGTTCGGGGCGCACCGGGCCGAAGCCCATCATCCCGCCCAGGTCGGCGACGGTGTTCACGCCGGAACCTCGACGAGCCCCGTGCCGATCATCGAGTCCCGGCTGACGAGCGCGGCGAGGGACCCCTCGTCCCAGCCGTCCGTGCCCTCCGGCCGCCGGGGCACCACGAGGTACCGCACCTCCGCGGTCGAGTCGTGGACGGTGATCCGGGTGTCCGTGGGCAGGGTCACGCCGAAGTCCGCCAGCACGCCGCGCGGGTCGATCACCACGCGCGAGCGGTAGGCCGGGGACTTGTACCAGGTCGGGGGCAGCCCGAGCACCGGCCACGGGTAGCACGAGCAGAGCGTGCAGACGACGAGGTGGTGCTCGTCCGCCGTGTTCTCGACGGCCACCATGTGCTCGCCCTGCCGCCCGCCGTACCCGAGCTCCGCGATCGCCGCGGTCGCGTCGGTGAGCAGCCGCTCCCGGTAGGCGGGATCGACCCACGACCGCGCGACCACGTGGGCCCCGTTGCGCGGTCCGACGTCCTTCTCGTAGGTCTCGATGATCACGTCGAGCGCCGCCGGCTCGACGTACCCCTTCTCGACGAGGATGGACTCCAGCGCCTCCACCCGAAGCGTCATGTCCTTCTCGTCCATGCGATCAAGCCTGCTACGGCTGGATCGCCATCACAACCGCCTTGGGCTCGGTGAAGAACTCCCGGCTGAAGTTCCCGCCCTCGCGGCCCCAGCCCGAGTCCCCGACGCCGCCGAACGGGGCGCGCAGGTCCCGGACGAAGAAGCAGTTCGTCCAGACCGTGCCGGCCCGCAGTGCCGCGGCCACCCGGTGCGCGCGCGAGAGGTTCTCGGTGAACACCATCGCGTTGAGGCCGTACGGGGAGTCGTTCGCGAGCCGGACCGCCTCGGCCTCGGAGTCGAACGGCGTCAGCGTCACGACCGGCCCGAACACCTCCTCGCGCTGGATCGGCGCGTCCGCGGGGGCGTCGACGATCACGGTGGGCCGGACCGTCCAGCCGTCGCCGCGGCCGCCGGTCAGCACCTTCCCGGCGGGGTCCTCGAGGTACCCGCACACCTTCTTCCAGTGCGTCTCCGACGCCAGCGGGCCGATCTGGGTCCGCGGGTCCGCCGGATCCCCGACCACGAGCGCTTCGGCCGCCGCGACGAACCGGGCGGTGAACTCGTCGAACACCGCATGCTCGACGTAGAGCCGGCTGCCCGCGAGGCACACCTGCCCGGCGTTGGTGAAGATCGCCTTGATCGACCAGTCCACGGCCGCGGCGAGGTCCGCGTCCGCGAAGACGAGGTTCGCCCCCTTGCCGCCCAGCTCGAGGCTGACCGGCGTCAGGTTCCGCGCCGCCGCCGCGGTGATCGCCCGCCCGGTGCCGGACTCGCCGGTGAAGGTGATCCGGTCGACCCGGGGATCCGTCGTGAGCGCCTCGCCCGCGGAGTCCGGGCCGTAGCCGTGCAGGACGTTGAGCACGCCGGACGGCAGACCGGCCTCGACCGCCAGCCGGGCGAGGATCGTCGCGGAGGCCGGGGTGTCCTCCGCGGGCTTGAGCACGATGGTGTTGCCCCAGGCCAGGGCGGGCGCGACCTTCCAGGACTCCAGCATCAGCGGGAAGTTCCAGGGCGCGATCGCGGCGACCACCCCGGCCGGTTCGAAGCGCGCGTAGGCGTGGTGGCCGGTGTCCATCGGATACGCCTCGGCGGTCGCGAGCCGGGCGTGGTCGGCGAAGAAGCGGAAGTTCTGGGCGGTCCGGGGCACGTCCTTGCCCGCGGCGTCCGCGACGGGTTTGCCCATGTCCCGGGAGTCCGCCCGCGCGAGCTCGTCCGAGTTCTCCTCGACGAGGTCGGCGAGCCGGTGCAGCAGCGCGCCACGCTCGGCGTGCCCCATCCGCGGCCACGGCCCCTCGTCGAACGCCCGGCGGGCCGCGGCGACGGCGTCGGAGGCGTCCTCGGCGGTGCCGAGCGCGACGTCCGCCCAGGGTTCGCGGGCCCAGGGATCGACCGAGTCGAACCGGGCTCCGTGGCGCGAACCGCGCTCCTCGCCGTCGATGACATGCCCGAAAGACACCATGCGCCGAGGTTGGCAGCCGCCGCCCGGGCGAGGAACGGGGCTGTTCGCACGGGCGGAACACCCGGGCGCGAGACCGCTGAAGATCGCCCGACAGGCCCTAAGCTCGATGATCGTGAGTGACGTGACGGTCGCCCGGCAGGTGCTCGACGTGCTGGCGGACCACGGTGCGACGACGGTGTTCGGCCTCCCCGGGGTGCACGACCTCGCATTCTGGGGCCCCGCTCGCGCGGAGCGTGGCACCGATCCCGCACCCGTCGTCGTCCGGCACGAGCAGACCGCCGTCTACGCCGCGGACGGCTGGGGGCGGCGGAGCGGGCGGCTGGGCGCAGCCGTCGTGACGACCGGCCCGGGCGCGGCCAACGCCGTCGCGGCGTTCGGCGAGGCCGCGGCGTCGCACTCGCCCGTCGTGCTCGTCGCGTCCGAGATCCCGGCCGCCGCGGCACGGTCCGGGCGGTTCCGCGGTGTGCTGCACGAGTCCAGGAACCAGGCGGCGCTGTTCGCCCCGCTGGCCAAGGCGGTGTTCCGGCCACGGACGCCGGAGGGGGTCGCAGCCGTGATCGCGGAGGCGGCGGCCACGGCGTTGCGGCATCCGCGGGGTCCGGTCTACGTCGACGTCCCGGCGGACGTCCTCGGCCGGCCCGCCGCGGCCGAGCCGGTCGCCGCGGGCTCCGAGGCCCGCAGGACCCAGCCGTGGGCGAGCATCTCCGGCGCCGTCGACCTGCTCGCCGGGAGACGCGTCGCCGTCTGGGCCGGCGCGGCCGTCCTCGACGACGCCGAGGCGGTCGGCGCGCTGGCCGGTCGGCTCGGGGCGCCGCTGGCCACGAGCTTCCACGCGCGCGGGCTCCCCGGCTCCCTGGGTGTCCCGCCGCACGAGCCGGAGGTCGCGGCGGTGATCGGCGACGCGGACGTCCTGCTCGTCCTCGGCGGTGACCTCGACGGGATGAACACCCGGAACTGGACGATGCCGCGCCCTCCGGTGCTGGTGACCGTCGACCCGGCGCCGCCCGCGGACCCGCCGGAGTGGACCGCGGACGTCGCCCTCACCGGCGAGCTCCGCGGGCTGCTGCGGGTGCTCACCGAGCGGGTCCCGGCACACGAGCCGTGGTTCCCGGCCGACCTCGCCGCGCGCGTCCGCCGCGGACTTGATGCGGACGCGTCGACCCTGCTCGACGCCGTCGACTCCCGTCCCGACGGCACCGCGCTGGTCTGCGACATGGCCGTCGCCGGGTACTGGGCCGGCGGCTACGCACGCGTCACCGAACCGCGCGGGCTCGCCTACCCCGTCGGCTGGGGCACGCTCGGGTTCGGGCTCCCGGCCGCGGTCGGCGTGGCGTCGACCGGGGTGCCGACACTCGTCGTCTGCGGCGACGGCGGCCTGGTGATGGGTGTCGGCGAGCTCGCGACGCTGGTCCAGGAACGCCTGCCCGTGACCGTCCTCGTGGTCGACGACGGCGGGTACGGGATGCTCCGCTACGACCAGACACGGGCGGGCGTCGAGCATCGCGGGGTGGATCTGGTGACCCCCGACTTCGTGGCCCTGGCCAGGGCGTTCGGCGTCGAGGCGACCGATGTGCCGGCGCTGGACGGGCTCGGCGAGGCACTGCGGAAGGCGCTCGCCACGGGCGCGCCGCACCTGCTCCGGGTGGCGGCCAGGCTGACCCCGCCGCGTACCACGTCCCCGCGCTGGCACGAGGGCTGAGCCGAGGACTCCGGAATTCCACCTTGCGCATCTGCGCTATCGCGATATATCGTGATGGCACACGAGCTACTGAGATAGATCCAAGATGGATCATCCACCCCAGGAGGCTCGATCACGAGAATCATCGAGGAGACATCTGATGAACGCCATGAACCCCGCGTGGGACCCCAACGCCCTCTTCGCCATGGGTCAGCAGTTCGCTGACCAGTTCGGCCGCGGTCGCCGCGGTCGGCCCCCCTTCGGCCCCCGGCACGGCGGGCCCCGCCCCGACATGCGGGCGGACTCCGACACCACTCCTCCGGAGCGCCCCGAGGGCGACGAGCGCGGCCCCGGCCGGCGCGGACGTCGCCACGGCGGACCTCGGTTCGGTCCGGGCTTCGGGCCGGGCGGCCCCGGATTCGGCCCCGGAGGACCCGGCCGCGGCTTCGGCCCGGGCGGCCCCGGCGGTTTCGGCCCCGGTGGTCCGCGCGGTGGCGGCCGGCGCGGCCGTCGCACCAACCGCGGCGACGTCCGGCTGGCCGTCCTCGCCCTCGTCGCCGAGGCCCCGCGGCACGGCTACGAGATCATCCAGGAGATCGCCGAGCGCTCGGGCGGCCGCTGGAAGCCCAGTCCCGGCTCCGTCTACCCCACGCTGTCCCAGCTGGAGGACGAAGGCCTGGTGCGCGTCGAGCAGACCGACGGTCGCCGGGTCGTCCACCTCACCGAGGCGGGCACGACCTACGTCGCCGAGCACCGGGACGAGCTGGACAAGGTCTGGCAGTCCATGGACGCGGACGGCGAGGAGAACGAGCCGACCGGTGTCCTGTGGCAGCAGCTCGGCCTGCTCCACGCCGCCGCCCAGCAGGTGATCGCCACCGGCACGCCGGAGCAGGTCGCCGCGGCGACCGAGGCCCTCACCGAGGCTCGCAAGACGATCTACCGCCTGCTCGCCGAGTGACCTGTGCGCGCGCAGCCTCGTCAGAGCGAGGCTGCGCCCGCACGACCCCACCTGACCTGCGAGCGAAGGCCCCGGCACTCACCGAGCGCCGGGGCCTTCGTCATGCTGACCGAGTGGCGGGAGCCACTCAGCAGTCGCGCAGCTCGGGCGTCTGGTTCAGCACCTGACCCCGCGGCGAGACGAACTCCCGGTAGACGGCCGAGTCGACGGCGGCCGGCGCGAAGGCGGCGACCCGGTGGCAGTTCTGGAACGCCAGCACCACGCCGAAGTGCCGCTCCAGGGCACCGCGGATCGAGTTGCTGGCCAGGGCGCGCAGCAGCTGGCCACGGGCCTGCTCCGAAGGCGGCGGGACCTCGTGCTCACCGAACGGCGCGTCGGGCCGGGCGGCCTGGTCGTCGGCCGCGGCGGAGACGACCTCCCAGGCGTAGGGCAGCGAGTCGCGGACGACGGCGACGAACTGGGCGTCGTCCATCTCGCCGCGCTGGGCGGCGTCGATCACGGCGGTGGGGACGTCGAGGGACACGGGTTCTCCTTGGAGTGCTGGTCGGACAGAAATCGCTGGTGGGGCTGGTTCGCTGGTCGGGTTGGTTCGCTGGTCGGGCCGGGTCGTGAGTGCGCAGCCTCGCTAGAACGGGGCTACGCGCTCACAGGAGTGAAGTCGGGGTCGATCTGCGTGCTCAGGTCGGTGCCGGTCGCGGTGTTCGCCCAGGCCAGGGCGTTGCGCAGGTGGAACTCGACGGTGCCGCGGTGGTAGGCGGCCCAGTCCCGGTCCCGCGCGTCGAGGTCCGCGTGCAGGGCCTCCAGGACGGCGAGGTTCGCGGGCTCGAGCGCCTCGATCGGGAGGAGGTCCCCGCGCTCGGCGGAGCGGACCCAGGCGGACTGACCGAGCCAGCCGAGCAGCGCGTCGCCGACCTGGCTCCGCAGGTACTCCACGTCGGTGTCGTCGGCGACCTTGTTGCCCAGGACCCGGAGCGCGACGTCGTGGGCCCGCGCATGCTCGGCATACTGGGCGTGGACACCCACTCCGCGCCGGGTCGGCTCGCTGACCAGGACGGTCAGGTCGAAGCGGGTGAAGAGGCCGGAGGCGAACGCGTCCGCGCCGGCGGTCATGTCGACGACGACGTACTCCCCCGGCCGGTCGACCAGGTGGTTCAGGTAGAGCTCCACCGCGCCGGTCTTGGAGTGGTAGCAGGAGACGCCGATGTCCGACTCCTCGAACTCCCCCGTCACCAGGTACCGGACGCCGCCGGCCTCCGCCGAGTAGCGGGTGAGCAGCTCCCCGGACGGGTCGAGGCCGACCAGCCGCGACCCACGGCCCGGCGGGGTGGTCTTGATCATCACGTCGGCGGACGGGATGCGCGGGTTGTCCCCGCGCAGGTGCTCCTTCAGCCAGCCGAGGTCCGCGCCGAGCGGCCGCGGCGGGGCCGCGTCCGGGTCCGCCCCGAGCGCCACGCCGAGGTGCTGGTTGATGTCCGCGTCGATCGCGAGCACCGGGTGGCCCCGGGACGCGAGGTACCGGCTGAACATGGCCGCCGCCGTCGTCTTGCCGCTGCCGCCCTTGCCCACGAACGCGATCCGCACGCGTCATCCCTCCATCCGTCGTACTGACGAGGGTAACGGTAACCATGTTCACTAAAGGCTGACGTCGCCGGGTGACCCGGCGACGGAGAGTCAGCTGGAGCGCGAGGAGCGGCGCGCCGCGAGGGCCGCCCGCAGCGACGGCACCGGCGTCCCGGCGAGCGCCATGTTGCGCCGCGCCCGCCGCCGGGCGACGACCACGCCGACCAGCGCGAACGCCCAGATCACGTACTGCACGGTCCAGGCGACGCGGAACGCCTCCGGGGTGTAGCCGCCCGTGCCGCCGATCGCGCTGAGCACCAGCCCGATCGCCAGCGACACCAGCAGCGACGCGGTGAACCCACCGACGTTGACGATCCCGACCGCGGTCCCCCGCCGTCGCTCGGGGTTGAAGGTGCGCGCGAAGTCGAACCCGATCATCGAGCCGGGTGGGCCCAGCGCCAGGACCACGACCAGCACCACCAGCAGCCACAACGGCGCCGGCGGCGGCACGAGGAGCACGATCGTCCAGATCACCGCGTTGGAGCCGATCACGAGCATGACGAGGTTCGAGCGGCGCAGCGGGTGCCGGGCGGTGAACGTGCCGAACAACGGCCCCGCCACGATCCCGACGGCGACGAGCAGCGTCAGCATCAGGCTCGCCGTCCCGCTCGCGACACCCTGGCCCGCCACCAGGTACGGCACCCCCCAGAGCAGGCCAAACACCGTGCCGGAGAACTGCGTGCCCGTGTGCGTCCAGAGCCCCAGCCGGGTGCCGGGCTCGGACCAGGACTTCTTCAGCCCGTCGAGGACCTCACGCGGGGTCGGGGCGTCCGGGCGAGCCGCCGAGCCGTCCGGCCGCTCGCGGAAGATCGCCAGCACGGCGAGGGCCGCGACGACGCCGAGCGCCGCGGCGGACAGGAACGCCGGAGTCCAGCCCGGGCCGTGCAGCAACGCCGCCAGCGGGACCGCGCTCAGCACCTGTCCGATCTGCCCGAGCAGCCCCGTGAGCTGCGTCAGCATCGGCACCCGCCGGGCCGGGAACCAGGCGCCGATCACGGACAGGACGCTGATGAACGTCAGCGCGTCGCCCGCGCCGACGAGGACGCGCGCCGCGATGGCCAGCGGCAACGACGTCGCGAGCGCCAGCGCGGCCTGCCCCGCCGCCATCAGCAGCGCCCCGGCGACGACCATCGTGCGGGCGCCGAACCGGTCCAGCAGCACCCCGACCGGGACCTGCAACGCCGCGTAGACGAGCAGCTGCAGGACGATGAACCCGGACAGGATCGCGGGCGAGGCGTGGAACCGGGCGGCGGCGTCGAGGCCCGCCACCCCGAACGACGTCCGGTGCATCACCCCCACCAGATAGGCGAACAGACCGACGGACCAGACCACCAGGGGGCGACGCAGCACAGACATGAGGAGACAATGGTCCCCGATCCGCGGCCGGAACGGGGATGGTCTGCGGGCGGAGTCACGTTGTAACGGCCACAAGGCTGTCAGTCGGAGGTGCGCACGGTGCTGGATCCCGCGGAGCTGTACCGGATCGAAGAGGACGTGCCGAGCCTCGACGGGCCGGTGCTCCTGGTGGTGCTCGACGGTTTCGTCGACGCCGGAAGCGCGGGCGGTCTCGCCGTCGACGCCCTCGTCGAGAACAAGGAGTCCCGCAAGGTCGTCGAGTTCGACGTCGACCAGCTCGTGGACTACCGCTCGCGGCGGCCACCGCTGCGCTTCGACACGGACCACTGGGCGGGCTACACCCCGCCCCGGCTGGACGTCGTCGCGCTGGCGGACTCGGCGGAGGCGCCGTACCTGCTGCTGTCCGGGCCGGAGCCGGACACCCAGTGGGAGCGGTTCGCCGCGGCCGTCGCGCAGATCGTCGAGAAGCTGGGCGTGCGGCTGGTGATCACGCTGCACGGCATCCCGATGGCCGTGCCGCACACCCGTCCGATCGGGGTGACGGCGCACGCGACCCGGCGCGAGCTGACCGAGTCCCACGAGGCGTGGTTCGCCGAGGCCGAGGTGCCGGGCAGCGCGGCGGCGCTGATGGAGTTCCGGCTCGGCGAGGCCGGGATCGACGCCATGGGCTTCGCCGTGCACGTCCCGCACTACCTCGCGCGTGCCGCGTACCCGCAGGCCGCGCGGACCCTGCTGGACCACGCCGCGCTCGCGTCCGGGCTGTACCTGCCCACCGAGTCGCTGTCGCGGGCCGCCGAGCGGACCGAGGCGGAGATCGCCGAGCAGGTCCAGAACTCCGACGAGGTGGCGCAGGTCGTGCAGGCGCTGGAGAAGCAGTACGACATGGTCGCGAGCGGACGGGGCGAGCGCTCCGGCGCCGGGCTGGGCGGGCAGCTGCCGAGCGCGGACGAGCTGGCGGCCGAGGTCGAGCGGTTCCTCGCGGACCAGGACGACGCGGACGGCAAGGACGAGAGCTGATCTCCCCCGGCTGATCTCCTCGGGATAGCGACAGGGTCCGCACAGCGAACTCCCAGGCTCCGGGCGCAGGGTGGGTCATGGCCGGCCGGCGCCCGTCCCCCTCCCGGGCCCCGGCCGTGCCACCCGCGACTCGCGTGGCCTCGGACCCCGACTCGCGGGGCTTGTGATCGCGACTCGCGGGTGCATCCGCACCTGCAACTTCCCGGAGGACCGGACCTCCGACCACCGGGTCGGGTACAAGGCTTACAACCGCGCATCGGTGCTCGACGACGTGCTCGGCGCACCGGACGCAGCGGAGCTGTCGCTCACGGTCCGTATACGCCCCACACCGCGGCGTGACAGTCGGGGCTACCGCCTGACCAGCGCTAACAATCCCCCTCGGGGATGCGACCTAAGCAGTTGGTGACTGACGGACAGATTCGAGGGCGTGTGAGATCACAAGAAGGGCGGCGGACGGTTCCCCCGACGCGGCGAGCTCTGGTGCTGCGCCTCGCTGCGGATCTCGCGCTCGCCGCCGCGGCCGCCTCCGTGGCGTGGCTGCTGCTCGCACCGCCCCGTTCGGCCTTCTTCGATCCCCGGACGACGCACCTCGCGCTGGATGTTGCGACCGTGGTGACGGCGGGCGCGATCGTGGTGCTGGGCGTCCTGGGCTGCCGGGCCCTGCGCCATCCCCGACCGGCATGGGTGGGTGCGGCGTTCGGGCTCTACGGCGCGGTCGCGGTGTTCCCGACGGCTCTCGGCCCGCGGGCGCTCCACGACACGCCGGGGCTCCTCGCTTCCATTGCGGCGGCGGACCTCGCCGTGGTCCTCGTGCTTCTCGTCGCCCCTCGTCCACCGTCTCGCCCCGGTGTCTGGGGGGCGTGGGCCGCCGCGGCGTTCGGGGGCGTGCTCGCGGTGATGGTCCCCGCCGCTGGCCCCGCGGCGGTCCACGTCCTCGCGTCGCGGCCGTTGCAGGCCGTCACGACACTGGGCTGGGCCCTCGTCACGCTCATCGGCCTGGTCACGGGGTACCGCCGACGCCGACTCGTCACCTCACGGGTCGCGGTCGGGTTCGCGCTCCTCGCCGCGGCGCACGTCCACCGGTTCGTCGTCGGCAGTGGACTCGCCGAACCGGACCTCCTCTTCAACGGGCTCGAACTGCTCGGTGTGATCGTCGTGTTGGCCGGGTGCGCCGGCCGGTTGCGAGGCGAGGTGAGCGTGCTGATGTCGGAGCGCGAGGAGCAGCGGCTCGAGCTGCGGGAGGCCGCACGCCATGCGCAACGCGCCGCCGAGCTCGCCCATGACCGTGACCACGAGCTGGCGAACGGGCTGGCCGGGCTGTCCGGCATCGCCTTCCTGCTCGACCAGCCGACAGCCGGCGTCGACGCGCGTGCGCTGAGGTCGGTCGCGCTGGCCGAGCTGTCGCGACTGCACGGTCTCCTCGGCGGAGGCCCGCGTGACACGTCCTCGGGCGTCTACGACGCGGCCGACGTCGTGTCCGAGCTCGGCGTGATGCGCCGGGCGGCCGGGATGGACCTCGACGTCACCACCGATCGGGATCTGCCGGTGAAGGGCAGGCGCGACGCACTCGCGCAGGTGCTCGTCAACCTCCTGGGCAACTGCGAGCGGCACGCTCCGGGCAGCCCGGTCCGGATCAGCGCCCGCCGCTGCGAGACGAGCGTCGTCGTCGAGGTCCGGGACGAGGGCCCGGGCATCCCCGGCGGAGCAGAACGCACGGTGCTGCAGCGCGGGGTGAGCGTCGGCGACACGGGCGGCTCGGGTCTCGGTCTCGCCGTGATTGCCCGCGTGGTCGACGAGCAGGGCGGTGGCCTGCGCGTGCTCGCCCGCGAGCCGGACCGCCCCGGGTTCGCCGTCAGGGTCGAGCTCCCCGTCGCCGATGAGACGCCGCGGTCGCTGCGCGGCGAACACTGACGCCATCCTCCCGCGCCCCTGGACAGCCTGATGCCTGATCGAGCAGAGCACGAGAACGGTGCCGGCGGACATCGGGTGCTCATCGTCGACGACCACGCCCTGTTGAGTACGACGCTTGTGATCGCCCTGCAGACGCGGGGGATCGCCGCGCGTCGGAGCGAGGTCGGAACCGAGGAGATCCGTCTGGTCATCGCCGGGTCGGCGCCCGGCGTCGCCTTGGTCGACGTCGACCTCGGGACGGACCCCGACGGCCGGGCGCTGAGCGGGGTCGACCTCGTGCCGGTCCTCGTTGGCGCCGGGTGGCGGGTCGTGATGCTGACCGGGGGCGCGGGCGAACCCGAACTCGCCGCGGCGGTGGTTGCGGGTGCCACCGGCTGGTTGCACAAGATGACGCCCTTCGAGGACCTGTTGGACGCCGTGCTGGCGGTGGTCGCGGGGGATCAGGTGCTGTCGGAGAACGAGCGGCTGCGCCTGACGCGACTGCACTACGCCCAGCACGCCCACCAGCAGGCTCGGCGCGCGGGCTTCGACCGGCTCACGGCGCGCGAACGCGAGGTCCTGCGGGGTCTCGTGGCGGGCAAGCGAGCCGCGGCGATCGCCGAGGAGTCGGTGGTGTCGCTCGCGACCGTGCGCGCGCAGATCCGCTCGATCCTGGCGAAGCTGGAGGTCACCTCACAGCTCGAGGCGGTGGCACTGGTGCGGGAGATCGAAGGGCTCTGAGTTCCCGAACGTGTTGTTCCGGTGCAGGAAAGTGCGGGGCGTCACACCTGAATCTGAGGTTCCGACTTGGATGAGGGCACCGGTCGGGCGGGCTAGATGATCACTGGTCGTAGCCTGGCTGGAGGCGTCGTGTCGGGCTCACTCGTGAGGTTCCTGCCGCCCCGTTCGCGGAGCTGGCTCGCCGGGGGTCTGCGGCCCGGCACGGCGCCGGCCGTGGCCTGACTCGACAGAGGTGTTCGACCACCCCGGGAGCTGGAAGTCGGAGTGTCGGCCACGGTCCCCTTGACGGAGTCGAGGAAGGGACACCGACGTACGGTGATCGTGATCGGCATCGACCCGCACAAGTCCAGCCACACCGCTGCCGCCCTCGACATCCAGTCGCACGCGGTCGTGGACCGGCTCCGAGTCGACGCGACGACAACGGACTATCGACGCCTACTCGCGTGGGCCAGGCGCCTGGGCGAGCGCGCAGACGAGCGTCGTTGGGCGGTTGAGAACGCCGAGGGTCTTGGGCGGCATCTGTCTCAGTGGCTACTGGCCCGCGGCGAGACGGTCGTCGATGTGTCCGCGACGGCCACTGCCCGGGTCCGCGAGTTGTCCCGCGGCGGCAAGCGCAAGACCGACGTGCTCGACGCCGCCGCCGCGGCGAGCGTTGCAGCGGCACAGGGCGACGCGAGACCGGTCGCGGCCGAGGGCGTGGCGAGCGTGTTGAAGATGCTCGACGAGCGTCGTCGCAACCTCACCCAGCAGCGCACCCGCAGCGTGAACCAACTGCATGCGCTGCTGCGTGAGCTGCTGCCTGGTGGAGCTCGCACCGACTTGACCGCCGACCACGCCGCGACGACCCTTGCGCGAGTCAGGCCTGTGTCGGTCGCCGAGCAGGCGCGCAAGCAGCTCGCCCGCGACATCATCGCCGACATCCGTCGTCTCGATGCCCAGCTCAAGGCGAACAAGGCGCAGATGGCCGAGGTCGTCGCGCAGACCGGCAGCAGGCTGCCCGACATCGACGGCGTCGGGCCGGTGGTGGCAGCCCGGCTGCTCGGACGCACCGGGCGAGCGTCTCGGTTCCCCACCGCGGCGGCGTTCGCCTCCTACTGCGGGGCAGCGCCGATCGAGGTCTCCAGCGGAGACCGGGCGCGACACCGGCTGTCACGACAGGGCGATCGCCAGCTCAACAACGCTCTGCACACGATCGCGCTGGCCCAGGTCCGCATGCCCGGCAGCCGAGGACGCACCTACTACGACCGCACCCTCGCCCGCGGCAAGACCCACGCCGAGGCGATGCGCTGCCTGCGACGGCGACTGGCCGACCACGTCTGGCGGAGCATGATCAGCGATGAGCGACGGATGGCGGCGGGCCCGGGAGGGCAAGCGGGAGCGACTCTGACATCCAGCGCGGCCGGCCTGATCCCGGAAGCCGACTCTTCGGAGAGGCCACTTCCCGGACCCACCACGCGCAAGCCTACGACGTCGACGCCGCCGTCTCCGGCGGCTTGACAGAACACAGAGGTTCCCCCGGTAGCTCGGAGACCGACGATCATGGCCGTAGGCCGTGAAGGGAGTCTCTGTGGCAGCACCGAAGAAGTACCCCGACGAGCTGCGTGAACACGCTGTCCGTCTCTACCGCAAGACGCACCCGCGCCCGGTGATCCGCCGGCTGGCCGAGCAGCTGGGCGTGCACCACGAGGCG
>NZ_JAODNI010000171.1 GCF_025465255.1 Pseudonocardia sp. | reverse complement strand
GGAACGCGGCGACCCCCCAGTAGAGGTGTGCGGACGCCGCGGCCGCCGCGACCCGGACGGAGCGGGGCATCTCCGGCTCGTCGAACCAGACCGCCAGCACGCCGCGGTACCGCGCGTTCACCGCCACATAGGAGTCGAGCCAGGCGCGGACGTCCGCCGGCGCCGGTGCCCGCCCGGACGGCGGGTGCAGCTCCGGCAGCCGGGCGACCTCGGCGATCACGGCCCAGGCCGCCTCCTCGCTGAGGGCGATCAGCAGCGACGCCTTGTCCCGGAAGTACTTGTAGAGGGTGGCCCTGGCCACGCCCGCGTCCGCCGCGACGGCGTCGAGGTTGGCGTGCCGGAAGCCGTGCGCCGAGAACGCCGCGAGGCCTGCGTCGAGCAGTTGCCGGACGGTCCCCTGGGCACGTGTCCCGAGATCCGGCCGCGATGTCGGAGGTGCGGCGAAGGGCCGCGGGACGGGCGGCCGGGCCGCCTCGTCCGGCTCGCACGTCACGAGGCCGGCCACCACGTCGGGCGGCGTCTCCGGGAAGAGGACCAGCTGGACCACCACGGCGAGCCCGTCGAGCAGCTCGCGCTCGCCCGCCCGCACGAACCCGGTGTGCCGGTAGAGGTTCACCCGGTGCACGACGAGCAGCAGCGCCGCCCCCAGCTCGAGACGCTCGGGGTCGGCGAAGCCGGACTCGCCGAGCCGGGCGGCGATCCCGGCCGCGTACGCGTCGACGAACGTCGCGACCATCGGGCGGAACGGGCGGCCGGAGTGGTCGATGACGTCCCACTGCACGAACATCGGCGCGTAGCGGTCGTACACCCAGGCCCACTCGCCCAGCCACCAGTGCAGGTTGTCGAACCCCACCGGGGTGGGCCCGAGCCGGCCCAGCCGGCGGATCAGCCGCAGCAGTGCGCCGCCGCACTCGTCGAGCAGCTCGGCGAAGACCTGGTCCTTGCCCTCGAAGTACTGGTAGAGGGTGGCCCGGGAGACGCCGGCCGCGACGGCCACGTCGTCGACCGACGTGGCGTGGTAGCCGCGTTCGGCGAACAGGCCCAGGGCGACGTCGAGGATGTGCGCCCGCGTGCGGGCCCCACGCTCCCCGACGACCGGGCTGCGCGGGCCGTAGCTCGCGCGCCGGGCGACACCGTCGTTGCCCATCGTCCCCCCGTGTGGTGTTCAGTTGTCGGCGCGGTCCAGCCGGCGGCGCAGCATGCCGGTGACGCGGGTCGTGTACTCGGTCGCGACGTCCTCGGCGAGGCCGCCCTCGATCAGCAGCCGGGTGAGCCGGCTGGTGATCAGCGAGAGCACCAGCGCGGCGAGCACCTCGTAGTAGGCGATGCCGGGCACGGTCCGCCCGGCGAGCTCCTCGTACCGGGCGATCGTGGCCTCCCGGCCCGGGACGCCCTCGAGCCGCGGGCGTCCCTGCGCCTCGCTCAGGTAGTCCTCGAAGACCAGCCACCAGCCCAGGTCGATACCGGGCGGTCCGATGGTCGTGGTCTCCCAGTCGATCAGCGCGGCGACGCTCAGGTCGTCGGCGAAGATGATGTTCCCCGGCCGCGCGTCACCCCAGACGATGCCCTCGCCCTCGGGAGCCGGCCGGGCCCGGCGGACGTACTCGAGCGCGGCCGCCACGACGTCCGCGTCGTGCGCGACGTCCGCCCGGGCCCAGGTGTACCAGTCCGTCAGACGGTCGAGGTACGCCGTGAGCGGGTCCCGGCCGCCGTCGGGACCGAGGAACTCGAACCCCGCCTGCCAGTCCACGGCGTGCAGGCGGGCCAGCGCGGCCAGGCCGTTGTCGTAGAGCCGGCCGCGCTCCGCGATCGGGAGCTCGGTCGTCCAGCCGCGGCGGTGCCAGCTCGGCACGTCCGGCGGGATCCGGCCCGGCACCCGTTCCATCACGTAGAACGGCGCACCGAACAGCTCCGGGTCCGGCTCGACGAACGGCACCGGCGGGACCGGGATGTCCGTGGCGGTGCCGAGGGCCCGCATCATCCGGGCCTGGAACAGCGCGTTCGGCTCGACGAAGAGCTGATGCGCCGTGGGCTGGATGCGCAGGACATAGGAGCGGTGCTCCGGCCCGGCCGGCCCCGTCCAGTCGACCTCGCAGAACGCCGTCTCGTTCGAGAACCCGGCGTCGGGCAGCTTCAGGTCCGAGACGACGACGTCGTCGGCCCCCAGCCGCCGGGCGAGCCAGCCGGTCAGCAGCCGCCCCGTCTGCTCGACCTCACGCCGCGTCGCGACCGTCATCGCCGCACTCCTCGCTGTCGTCCTCGATTTCCCCGGGCCGGCCACGACTGTGGTCATTAGGGAGACACAGTGTCAGAATACGGTGGTGTCGACCTCCGGAACAGTCCTGGACAGCATGGGCGCCTACGTCCTCCCCGGACGGGTACCCGATCCGCGCGCCGCGGTGGGCCAGGCCCGTGCGGCCGAGCATCTCGGCCTCGGCTCCGTGTGGCTCAGCGAGCGCTGGGGCACGAAGGACCTCGGCGTCCTGGTGGGGGCGATCGGGCAGGCGACCGAGCACGTGCGCATCGGCTCGGGCATCACGCACTTCGGCGTGCGCCACCCGCTCACCCTGGCCTCCACCGCGATGACCGCCCAGGCTCTGACCGGAGGCCGGTTCGTGCTCGGGGTGGGGCGGTCGGTGGCGGCGACCTGGAGGTCGGTCGGGCTGCCCGCCGTCACCAACGCGGTCCTCGTCGACACCGCGGACATCGTGCGCCGGCTCTGCCTCGGCGAGAAGGTCTCCTACGACGGGCCCGCCGGGTCCTTCCCGAAGATGCGCCTCGGCGACCTGCCGGACGCTCCCCCGCCGCCGATCGTGCTGGCCGCCATCGGGCCGAAGAGCCTGGAGCTGGCCGGGAGGCACTTCGACGGCGTGCTGCTGCACCCGTTCCTCACCCCCGAGGCCGTCGGACGCTCCGCCGAGCGCGTCCGCAAGGCCGCGGTGGACGCGGGCCGGGACCCGTCCGCCGTCCGCGTGTACGCGACCGTGGTCAGCGCCCCGGACCTGACCGCCGAGGAGGAGGGCGCCGTGGTCGCGGCGCGGGCGGTGACCTACTTCCAGATCCCGGGCTTCGGCGAGAACCTCGTGTCCGTCAACGGCTGGGACGCCGCGCCGTTGGACACGCTGCGGGCGCACCCGATGTTCAGCGGCATCCGCGGCGCGGCGGACCACCACTACACCCGCCACCAGCTCGTCGACGTCGCCCGGGAGCTGATCCCCCGGGCGTGGATCGAGTCCTCGGCGGCGGTGGGGACGGCCGGAGCCTGCGCCGCGCAGCTGCGCGCCTACCTCGCGGCGGGCGCGGACGAGATCGCCCTGCACGGCGCCACCCCCGAGCTGCTCGGCCCGATGCTCCAGCACGTCACCCACCCCTGAGTCCACCCGACCGCCGAGTCCGGTCAGCCCGCGCGGAGCTTCGGGTTCAGGTAGCCGTAGGCGAGGTCCGCCAGCAGGTTCGCCACCAGCACGACCAGCGCGCTGGTGAAGACGACGCCCTGGATCATGGGCACGTCCCGCTGGTTGACCGCGTCCACGGCGAGGGACCCGAACCCGGGCATCGCGAACACGAACTCGACCGTGACCGCGGCCCCGAGCACGTGCCCGGCCTGCAGGGCCAGCACGGTGACCACCGGGGCCGCCGCGTTCTTCAGCGCGTGCTTGCCGACGACGCTCAGGGGCTTCAGCCCCCGGGCCCGCGCGGTGCGCACGTAGCTCTGGCTCAGCGCGTCGAGCAGCGCACCCCGCGTCTGCCGGGCGAGCTCCGCCCCGAGCAGCGCCGCGACGGCCACCGCCGGCAACAGGAGGTGGCTCAGCCACACCCCGACGCCGCCGTCCGCGATCGACTCGTACCCCGTGGCCGGGAGCACCGCGAGCCGGATCGCGAAGACCACCACCAGGACCAGGGCGATGACGAAGGGCGGCAGCGCCATCGCCAGCGACCCCGCCACACCCACCACGCGGTCGACCCGGGACCCGGGCCGGGTGGCGGCGAGGGCGCCCAGCGGCACCCCCACCGCCACGGCCATCAGCAGCGCGACGACCGCGAGCGACGCCGTCACCGGCAGCCGCTCGGCGACCGCGCCGCCGACGGATTGCCCGGTGTAGAGCGACGTGCCGAGGTCCCCGTGCAGCGCGGCGGTGAACCAGTCCCAGAACCGCTCCAGCAGGGGCAGGTCCAGGCCGAGCCGCTCCCGGGTGTCCGCGATCTGCTCGGGGGTCGCGTTCTCCCCCGCGATGGCCACCGCGGCGTCCCCCGGGAGCAGGTCGAGCAGCAGGAAGACGAACAACGAGACCAGCACGATCACGGGCACCGCCATCAGCACCCGCTGGGCCATGAACCTCAGCACGGCGTGCCTCCCGCTCCCGGGCGGGTCACGACTTCGCCGTCACGCCGGCGTAGCGGAAGTCGAACATCCCACCGAACGGGGCGCTCCCCTTGTCCAGCCCGACCACCGACTTCGACTGTGCGTAGAACGACGGCATGGCGCACATGAACAGGTCCATCGCGTTCTCCGACGCGAAGGCGGAGGCCTTCTGCAGCTCCGCGTAGCGGGCGTCGGGCGCCAGGGTCGAGTCCGTGCCGCGCTGCATGAGCTGGGCGAACCCGTCCGGGGCCGGACCGGGGTAGGCCGCGCTCTGGTAGGCGCTCTGCAGCGTCACCGCGGGCTCCGCGGTCGACGAATGGACGTGCACGTACAGGTCGGACTGCCCGCCGTTCCAGACGCGGCTCGCCGCGACGGTGTCGACCGCGGTGATGGTCACGGTGACGCCGACCTCGGCCAGCTGGGCCTGCACGACCGGCGCGAGGTTGATCTGGGGGGCCAGGCCCGAGATCACCACCAGGCTCAGGTTCAGGCCGTTCCCGTGCCCGGACTCGGCCAGCAGCCGCTTGGCCTCGGCGGGGTCGTACCGGTAGGCGCCCGCGACGTTCGGGGCGTTGCCGCGCTCGCCGTCCTGCAGCGGCTGGGACGTCGGCTTGCACTGCCCGTCCAGCACGGACTTGTCGATGGCCTCCCGGTCGATCGCGTAGTTCAGCGCCTGCCGGACGCGCACGTCGTCGAGCGGGGGCCGGGCGGTGTTGAGGAACGTGGCGTACCACGAGACCGGGCCCATCTCCTCGACGGAGAACGCGCCGCCCTGGGCCATCCGCGAGGCCTCGGTGTACTGGCCGATCTTGATCAGCACCGCGTCGACCTGGCCGCTGCGCAGGGCGTTGAGCCGGGCGTTGTCGTCGACCATGCCGACCAGCTCGACGGTGGCCGCCTGCTGGGCGGCGGGGTCCCAGTAGCCCGCGGACCGCGCGTAGATCGCCCGGTCACCGGCCTTGAGCTGGGAGAGGGTGTAGGGGCCGGACCCGGCCTCCCGGGTGGCGAGGTCGGCGCCGCCCGCCAGCGCCTTCGGGCTGATGATCGACGCGGCGACGGTGGAGAGCGTGAAGAGGATGTCGGCCGCCGGGCGGGTCAGGTGCAGCACGACGGTGCCGGCGTCCGGCGCGTCGATCGTGTCGATGACCTTCAACGCCGCGGCCGCGGTGGAGCCCTGCAGCGTCTTGCCCCGCTCGAAGCTCGCCTTCACCGCGGCGGCGTCGACCTTCGTCCCGTCGTGGAACGTCGCGTCGTCGCGGAGCTTCAGGGTCAGGGTGCGGCCGTCCGCGGAGAACTCCCAGGAGCTCGCGAGCATCGGGCGGACCTCGCTCGGCCCGCCGTCCTGCTTGCCCACCTGGGTGAGCCGGTCGTACACCGGGCTCAGGTAGGGGTAGCCGATCCGCGGGTCGATGGTGAGGTGCGGGTCGAAGTTCGTGGGCGGGACGGTCCAGGCCAGCCGCAGCGTCCCGGCGGGGTCGACGGCGGCCGCGTCGGCGGAACCGCCGGAGGTCGCGGCACCACCCCCGCAACCGGCCAGTACCAGGGCGAGTACCGCGGACACCACGGTGAGCACGCGGGTACGTCTCATGACGGGTCACCTTCCAGAACGTGGGACAGAACGGGACGTACGACCGGCGGCTCGGGTGCGGCCGGGATGGAGGCGGCGGCCCGGCGGACGGCCGCGGAGCGCCGGCGGCCGGGGCGGGTCACGGGGATCGCCGACACCAGTTCCTTCGTGTAGGGGTGCTGCGGGTGGCCGAAGAGCTCGGAGCCGGGCCCGCTCTCGACGATCTCGCCGTGGTTCATCACGGCCACCTCGTGGGCGAAGGACCGGACCAGCGAGAGGTCGTGGCTGATGAACAGGTAGGACAGGCCGCGCTCGGCCTGCAGGTCGAGCAGCAGGTTCAGCACCTGGGCCTGCACGGACACGTCGAGGGCGGCGACCGGCTCGTCGCAGACGATCAGGTCGGGCTCGCTCGCCAGGGCGCGGGCGATCGCGACGCGCTGCAGCTGCCCGCCGGAGAACTCGTGCGGGTAGCGGTCCGCGGTCCCGGCCGGCAGCCCGACCCGGCCGAGCAGCTCGACGACGCGCGCGGTGCGCGCCGCGCCCTTGAGCCCGGCGTGCAGGAGCAGCGGCTCGCCGATCGTCTGGCCGACGAGCATCCGCGGGTCCAGCGACGCGAACGGGTCCTGGAAGATCATCTGGGCGCGGCGGCGCAACCGGCGCAGGTCGCGGCGGCTCAACGACAGGACGTCCGCGCCGAGCAGCCGGACCGACCCGGCGTCCGGCTCGGCCAGCCGCAGGACCAGCCGTCCGACCGTCGACTTCCCGGCGCCGGTCTCGCCGACGATGCCCAGGGTGCGGCCGTGCGGCAGGGTGAAGGAGACCCCGCGGACGGCGTCCTCCCGCGCGACGGCGCGGCCGAACACGTCCCGCTTCGTGACGAAGGACTTGCGCAGGTCGGTGACCTCGAGCAAGGGCTCCGCGGGTCCGGTGTCCGTGGTCTCAGGCATCGACGCCCACCCCTTCCAGGTGCAGCTCGCCGGATCGGACGCACCGCGCCCTGCGGCCCGGCCCCCCGTCCGCGAGGGCGACCGGGTCCGTGTCGCAGGTCCCGGGGCGGGCGTGCTCGCACCGGGTGTGGAAGCGGCAGCCGGCGGGCCAGGCGCCCACGGCGGGCACCGACCCCGGGATCGAGCGGAGCCGCTCGACGTGTCCCTGCACGTCCGGGCTCGAGCCGAGCAGCCCCGCGGTGTACGGGTGTTCGGGCCGGCTCAGCAGGTCGTCGACGGGCGCCTGCTCCACCAGCTCGCCCGCGTACATCACCGCGACGTCGTCCGCCATCTCCGCGACGACGCCGAGGTCGTGGGTGATGAAGAGGATCCCCAGGTCGAACTCGGCCTGCAGCTCGTTCATCAGCCGCAGCATCCGGGCCTGCACGGTGACGTCCAGGGCCGTCGTCGGCTCGTCCGCGATCAGCAGCTTCGGCCGGCAGACCAGCGCCCCGGCCAGCATCACGCGCTGGCACATGCCGCCGGAGAACTCGTGCGGGTAGTGCCGGGCGCGCCGCGCCGCGTCGGCGATGTTGACGGTGTCCAGCATCTCGACCGCCCGGTCCCACGCGTCCTTGCGGGACAGCCCGAGGTGCCGGCGGGCGATCTCGGCGATCTGCTCGCCGACGGTGAACGCCGGGTTCAGGCTGCGGCGCGGCTCCTGGAAGATCATGCCGATGTCCCGGCCGCGCAGGTCGGTGAGCTCGGCCCCGGCGGCGTCGACGAGCTCCTGGCCGTCGAGCCGCACCGATCCCTCGACCCACGAGGAGCGGGGCGGGAGCAGCCCCATGACGGCGAGCGACGTGACGGTCTTGCCGGAGCCGGACTCCCCCACGAGCCCGAGGGTGCGGCCGCGGTCCAGGGTGAACCGGACGTCGTCGACGACCCGGACCCGGCCGGCGCCGGACCGGAACTCGACGGTGAGGCCGTCGACCTCGAGCAGTGGGGCCCGGCCGGGGACGTTGGGGGCGCCGCCGGGGGCGGCGGTCGCGTCAACGGCCATCGGAGCCCCGCCCCTCCAGCGCGTCGCGCAGCCCGTCGCCGAAGCCGGCGAAGGCGAGGATGGTCAGCGCGATCATCACGGCGGGCGCGACCAGGAAGCCGGGCGCCTCGAAGATCACGTCGAACGCGTCGCGCAGCATCGAGCCCCAGCTCGAGTCCGGGGTCTGCACGCCCAGGCCGAGAAAGCTCAGGCTCGCCTCGGCGAGGATCACCACGCCCGCGAAGAACGTCGTCTGCACCAGCAGCGGCGAGCCGGCGTTCGGCAGCACGTGCCGCCACACCAGGCGCCAGCCCGAGCAGCCGACCGAGCGGCACGCCTCGATGTAGAGCTCCCGCGAGGCCGAGGCGGCCGAGCTGCGGGCGAGCCGGAAGAGCGACGGCGCCATGACGATGCCGAGCGCGATCATCGCGTTGGTCAGGCCCGGGCCGAGCACCCCGACCACCGCGAGGGCGAGCACGATCGGCGGCACCGCGAGCAGGGCGTCCGCGATCCGGGCGATGATCTTGTCCAGCCACGGCACCACGCCGCAGAGCAGGCCCGCCGGGACGCCCAGCACGATCGCGACGAGGAGCGCCTCGACGACCGCGACGAGCGTGACCCGGGAGGCGACCAGCAGCCGGCTGAACAGGTCCCGGCCGAACGCGTCGGTGCCCAGCAGGTGCGTCCCGCTCGGCCCCTCCAGCGTCGCCCGCAGGTTCTGCACGTCCGGGTCGTACGGGGCGATCAGGGGCGCGAACACCGCGGCGAGCGTCAGGAGCACGAGGAAGGCCAGGGAGACCGCCGCCCCGCGGTTCGCCGTCAGCTCGCGCAGCGGGCGGCTGACGACCCGCCTGCGGCCGCGCGGCGGCGCGGCGAGGGTCTCCAGGCCGGCCGTCTCCTCCGGGCCGGCCGCCGTGAGCGGCACTCCGGGGACGCTCATGGTGCGCATCCGTGGTGGGGGCGGCACGCAGGGTGCCGCTGCTGACGTCTCATCGCAACCTCGTCGTGTGTGATGGGAGACCCGGGCATGCTCGAGCCGATCGAGGGGCCCGCGAGCGAGATCGGGGGCCCGTGCCGTGCCGGCCGTGGCACCCCCGTGCCGCTGGCGGTGCGCCGAGAAGTGGCACACCTGTCAGATGGAGTACCTGATGTTAGATCAGTCACCCCAGTTCGTGTAAAGACCTTTCCGGATTTCGTTATGAAATGCCGTTGAACAGCGCAAAGAACCCGGGTGCGGAGCACCCGGGTTCTAAGACATCACTGTCAGACATGCGCGACCACTGGGCCGCCGTGCGGCCTAGCGCGCAGGTTCGAGCAGGAGGTCGGAGAGGCGGCCGACGTCGTCGCGGAAGTCCGCGAACGAGCGACTGGTGGGCTCGATCGTCAGCCAGGTGACGCCCGCGTCCGCGTACGCCCCCACGCGCGCGCCGAGGGCGCGGGCGAACTCGGCCGCGTCGGCACCGCGGCCGTGCCGCTTCTCGAACGGCGCGAACGCGACGTCGAGCGGGGCTCCCCCGGCCGCGAGCCGGTCGGCGTGCATCGCGGTCACCTGCTCCGCGAGCTCCTCGATCGTCTCCAGCGGCGGGGTCCGGGTGATCGCGGCCATCTCCGGGGTCTGCGCGATCGGCATCCACCCGTCGCCGAGCCGGACGGCGCGCCGGCGTGCGGGCCTGCTGTTGCCACCGATCCAGATCGGCGGTCCACCGAGCTGCACGGGCGCGGGCACCATGCTGTGACCGCGGGCCGGGAACCGTTCGCCCGCGTGCTCGCGGCCCGCCCAGGCGTCCCGCATGGCGGCGATCGTGTCGTCCAGGATCGCGCCGCGGTTCGCGAAATCCGCCCCCAGCACGTCGAACTCCGAACGCAGGTAACCCGCGGCCATGCCGACGGTGAGCCGCCCGCGCGACACCGAGTCCAGGCTCGCGATCGCCTTCGCGGACAGGTAGGGGTTCCGGTAGGCGGCCACCAGGACGTAGGTGACCAGGCGCAGCCGGCGCGTCGCCGCCGCCATGTAGGCGAGTGAGACGAACGGGTCGTACGAGTGGTGGCCGCCCTCGGCGAGCCACCGGTCGTCCGGGTAGGGGTGCTCGGTCATCGCGATCGCGTCGAAGCCCGCGTCCTCCACGACGCGGGCCACGTCCCCGAGGTCCGCCGTGCCGAGCCAGCGCTCGTGGTGCTTGACCGCGCGCATCGGGAACATCAGCAGGAACCTCATGGCCCCACCTCTCCGTGAGGGTTGTCTGACGTCTCGCCTACAGCGATCTCTGCCGCTCGAGCAGGTGACGGACGTCCGATTCGTTGACAGAATCTAACACCAGTGACACCTTCGTGGCGACGACGAGGTCCCGGGCACCGAGGGTGCCCCGAGCTGGGAGGGCACATGCCTGGACTGATGGACGGCAAGGTCGCGCTGGTCTCCGGGTCGACGCGCGGCATCGGCCGCTCGATCGCGGAGCACCTGGCCGCCGAGGGAGCACGGGTGGTGGTCACCGGACGCACGGTGGAGAAGGGCGAGAAGGTCGTCGGGCGGATCCGCGAGGCCGGCGGCGAGGCGGAGTTCCTCCGGCTCGACGTGACCGACGAGCAGAACGTGCGCGAGGTCGTCGAGGAGACGGTGCGCCTGTTCGGCTCGCTGACCACGCTGGTCAACAACGCCGCGCCCACGGACGCGGTGGCGAGCACGGTCAAGCCCCTCGCGGACACCTCGACCGAGGAGTGGAACCGCATCCTGGTGGGCACGCTGACCGGGAACGTGTTCTGGGTGTCGAAGTACGCCTGGCCGCACCTCGCGGCGGCGGACGGCGCGTCGATCGTGAACATCTCTTCCGGCCAGTCGATCGCCGGGTTCAAGGGGTTCGGCGCCTACGGCGCGGCCAAGGCCGGGGTGTCCGCCCTGACCCGCACGCTCGCCGTCGAGGGCGCGGCGGACGGCATCCGGGCGAACTCCGTGCTCGTCGGCCGGGTGGTGGCGCTGCGAGGAGACTCCGGCCACCACACCGGCGGCGGCCGGCTCACCCGGATCGGGAACCCGATGGACATCGCCTACGCGGTGTCCTATCTGGCCTCCGACCGGGCCGAGTTCGTGACCGGCACGCAGCTGACGGCGGACGGCGGCTTCTCCATCAACGGCGACGCCGTGGCCGACGCCGAGGCGGCCGCCGGCTCGTGAGCGCCGGGCCGCGCCCCGCGGCCGGTCCGGACCGGTGATCGGTCCCGGCGGTACGTCACCGCGGACGGAGGTCCCGTGACGTGCCGGTCAGCCGGATCGCCGAGCGCTGCCGCGTCGCCGGGGACCCGGCGCCGCGGCAGCAGCTCGCGGGCCTACTTCGGCTGGAACCGCAGGGCGCCGTCGATCCGGATGACCTCGCCGTTGATGTAGTCGTTGATCGCGATGCTGTGCACCAGCTCCGCGTACTCCGACGGGCTGCCCATCCGCTTCGGGAACGGCACGC
>NZ_JAODNI010000149.1 GCF_025465255.1 Pseudonocardia sp. | reverse complement strand
GCAGCCGATCGCGACCATCCTGAGCGCCGCGCAGGAGCACCGGGCGGACGCCGTCGGCATGTCCGGGCTGCTGGTGAAGTCCACGGTGATCATGAAGGAGAACCTCCAGGAGATGAACTCCCGGGGGATCGCGAAGAAGCTCCCCGTGCTGCTCGGCGGTGCGGCGCTGACCCGCTCCTACGTGGAGAACGACCTCTCGGAGGTCTACGAGGGCCGCGTCTCCTACGCCCGGGACGCCTTCGAGGGCCTCCGCGTCATGGACGCCACGATGGCCCGCGCCCGCGGCCTCGCCCCGGAGACCGACCCGGAGGAGGAGGCCAAGGCGGCCGAGCGCAAGGCGCGGCACGAGAAATCCAAGCGGATCGCGGCGAAGCGGAAGGCCGCGGAGGCCGAGGCGGCCGGGCCGTTGCCGGAGCGCTCGGACGTCGCGCTGGACAACCCGGTGCCGACGCCCCCGTTCTGGGGGACACGGGTGGTCAAGGGCATCTCCCTGAGCGAGTACTCCGGCATGGTCGACGAGCGGGCGCTGTTCCTGGGCCAGTGGGGCCTGCGCGGCAGCAAGGGCGACGGGCCGTCGTACGAGGAGCTCGTCGAGACCGAAGGCCGGCCGCGGCTGCGCTACTGGCTCGAGCGGCTGACGGCGGACGGCGTGCTCGCGCACGCGTCGCTCGTCTACGGGTACTTCCCGGCCGTCGCGGAGAAGGACTCGCTGCTGGTGCTGACGGAGCCCCGTCCGGACGCGCCCGAGCGCTTCCGGTTCACGTTCCCGCGGCAGCGCCGGGACCGGAACCTCTGCCTGGCGGACTTCTGGCGCCCGCGCGACGTCGCCGTGGCCGACGGCGAGATCGACGTCGTCCCGTTCCACCTGGTGACGATGGGCCAGCCGATCGCGGACTACGCCAACGAGCTGTTCGCGAAGGACGCCTACCGGGACTACCTGGAGGTCCACGGCCTGGGCGTGCAGCTCACCGAGGCGCTCGCGGAGTACTGGCACCGGCGGATCCGCGAGGAGCTGACCTTCGGCTCCGGCGGGAACCTGGCCCAGGACGACCCCGAGAACATCGAGGACTTCTTCAAGCTCGGCTACCGGGGCGCCCGCTACTCCCTCGGCTACGGCGCCTGCCCGAACCTCGAGGACCGCACCAAGATCATCGAGCTGCTCGAGCCGGGCCGGATCGGCGTCGAGCTCTCCGAGGAGCTGCAGCTGCATCCCGAGCAGAGCACGGACGCCCTGGTCGCCCACCATCCGGAGGCGAAGTACTTCAATGCCGGCTGACCTGCTCCCGGCCGCGGTCCTCTTCGACATGGACGGCACCCTGATCGACTCCGAGAAGGCGTGGGACGAGTCCCTGGTCGGCCTCCTGCGCTGGCTCGTCGGCTCGGACACGGCGGACCTGACGCCCGAGGCCCGGGCCGCGACCCTCGGCGGCAGCCTCGCGACGAGCCTCGCGATCGTGTTCCGGGAGGCGGGCGTCGAGCCCGAACCGGAGCTGGTGGAACAGGGCCGCCGCCGGCTCGTCGACCGGACCGGGGAGCTGCTGACGCAGGGCGTCGCATGGCGTCCGGGTGCGCAGAGCGCTCTGCGCACAATGCGCGAGGCGGGGATCCCGGCCGCGCTCGTCACCAACACCGGCCGGTACCTGACCGAGACGGCGCTGCAGCAGATCGGCCGGGGGAACTTCGCGGTCACGGTCTGCGGGGACGAGGTGCCGCGCGGCAAGCCCGCCCCGGACCCGTACCTGCGGGCCGCCGAGCTGCTCGGCGTGCCGGCGGAGGAGTGCGTCGCGGTGGAGGACTCGCCGACGGGCGTCGCCGCGGCGGAGGCGGCGGGCGCGACCGTGCTCGTCGTGCCCTGCGAGGTCGCCGTCCCGGCCGGGCCGCGCCGGGTGCTGCGGGAGAGCCTCGTCGGCCTGACGCCGGACGATCTCGCCGCGGCGATGCACCGGGTGCGCGCCGGGGTCTGACCCGCGCCGAGATCCGCAGGTCGTGGGGGTACCGTCGAACGTGCGGGGGCCGCGGCGAGCGGGACTCCGGACGGGTGACCGCTTCCGGGGCCGGGCCGTCCGGCGCATCCGACGGTCCACCAGCCTCACGGCAGCGGTCTCGGTTCGCGGTCACCACGGACGCACCCGGACACTGGATGCGCGAAAGGAGAAACACCGACGTGAAGACATTCGACGAGCTCTTCGCCGAGCTCAGTGAGAGGGCGGCCAGCCGCCCCGAGGGCTCCGGGACGGTGGCGGCGCTCGACGCCGGTGTGCACGCCCAGGGCAAGAAGATCCTCGAGGAGGCCGGCGAGGTGTGGATCGCCGCCGAGCACGAGGCGGACGACGCACTGGCCGAGGAGATCTCCCAACTGCTCTACCGGGTCCAGGTCGTGATGATCGGCCGCGGACTCGGCCTGGAAGACGTCTACAAGTTCCTCTGAGCACCCCCGCCGCGGGCTCTGAGACCGCGGCCCCGAACCACCACCGCACCTTCCCGAGGAGAGCAATGCTCCGCGTCGCCCTGCCCAACAAGGGGACTCTCGCCGAGCCCGCCGCGACCATGATGCGGGAGGCGGGCTACCGGCAGCGGGCGGACTCGCGCGACCTGTCGATGGTCGACGAGGAGAACGGCATCGAGTTCTTCTACCTGCGGCCCAAGGACATAGCCACCTACGTCGGCTCGGGCGACCTGAACCTGGGCATCACCGGGCACGACCTCATGGAGGAGTCCGGCAGCCAGGTCCAGAAGGTGCTCAAGCTGGGCTTCGGCGCGTCGAAGTTCCGGTTCGCCGTGCCCGAGTCGATGGACTGGAAGCTCGAGGACCTCGACGGCAAGACGATCGCGACGTCCTACCCGCGGCTGGTGCGCTCGCACCTGAGCGGCAAGCGCATCGGCGCGAAGATCATCAAGCTGGACGGCGCGGTGGAGATCTCCGTGCAGCTCGGCCTCGCGGACGCGATCGCGGACGTCGTCTCCTCCGGCCGCACCCTGCGCCAGCACGGGCTCAAGGTCATCGGGGACGCGATCGCCGAGTCCGAGGCCATGCTCATCGAGCGCGAGCCCCGGCACGACCGGATCGAGCCGGACGACATCACCGCGCAGAAGAAGATCTTCACCGAGAGGATCCGTGGTGTCGTCTACGCCCGGCAGTACCTGATGCTGGACTACGACTGCCGCAAGTCGGACCTAGACGTCCTCAGCGCTGTCGCCCCGGGCCTGCAGGGGCCGACCGTCTCGCCGCTCGCCCGGGAGGGCTGGGTCGCGGTGCGGTCGATGGTACTCAAGAAGGACTCGAACAATGTCATGGACAAGCTGGCCGCCAGCGGCGCCCGCGCGATCCTGACCTCGGAGATCCGATCCTGCCGGGCCGTGGACGGGGACCGCGAGGAGGACTGAACCCGGTCCTCAGCGGGGTCGGACGGTCAGCTCCTGGGTGATCCGTCCGACCTGCCCGTCGAGGTCGAAGAGGGTGGCCGAGACCGTGCCGGTGCCGGTCGGCCCGATCACCGTGGCGGCGTCGATCCCGGCCCACTCGCCCCGCGGCGGACGGTGCAGGTGGACCGTCAGCTCGGTGTTCACGAACAGCCATTCCCGCAGGTCCAGCGGGGCCGCGACGCCGTTGGCGGAGTCCGCGGCCGCCACCAGCCGCTGCAGGGGCGTCGGCTCCTCGCCCTCGACGACGGGGACCCGTAGCCGGGCCCAGGCCGTGCCCGGACCCGTGTCGCCCATCGAGCTCTTGCGCAGCCAGCGCCATTCGAGGGCGTCGAGGTAGCCCGGTAGCCAACCCTCCGGGCGTCCCGTCGAGAGGACTGCGCTCTCCGGCCCCGGCAGCGGAGCCGCCTCGCCCACGGCCGCCTCGGTGGTGTCCGTGATCGCGAGCCGCCACGCCCGGGCCCGCAGGACCGTGCGGCCGCCCGCCTCCATCTCCGCGGCGAGCATCTCGATCGTCCGCCCGGGCCGCTCCGCCCAGGCCCGGACCGTGACCTCGCCGGCCGGGACGGGTCCGAGGATCTCGATGGTCATCCGGGCGAGCTGCAACGGCGGCGCGTCCGGCCGGCCCGGGGCGCAGCGCTCGAAGGCTCGCATGATCAGCGCGGAGGGCGGCCCCATGTGCTGGGCGTCGGAGAACCAGGGCCCGGTCGTCGAGAAGGTGGCGTGGAAGCGCTCGCCCTTCTCGGGGGCGCTCATGTCCAGCGGGAGGTAGAAGGGCTCGGGCAGATCGCTCACCGCCCGATCATTCCTCAGCGGTCCGCGCGTCCTCCGCGGAGTCCGTCCCCGGCCAGCCGGGGTAGGGCGGCGGGGTGCCGTCCCAGGCGGGGCAGAGCGCCTTGTGGTCGCACCAGGCGCAGGCCGGGCCGCGGCTCGGCCGGAAGTCCCCGGTGCGCCCGGCCTCCATGACGGCGGCCCAGATCGCGTCCAGGGTGCGCTCGAAGCGGCGGAGCTCGTCCTCCTCGGGCCGGTAGGTGAGGCACTGGCCGTCCGCCAGGTAGAGCAGGAGCAGTTGCGCGGGCACCTCGCCGCGCAGGTGGAGCAGGGCGAGCGCGTAGAACTTCATCTGGAACAGCGCCCGGGCCTCCGCGACCGGCCGCGGGGCCGCCCCGGTCTTGTAGTCCACGACCCGGATCTGCCCGGTGCGGGCGACGTCCAGCCGGTCCACGATGCCGCGCAGCAGCAGCCCGGATCCCAACTCGGTCTCCACCCTCAGCTCGCGGGCCTCGGGTTCGAGCCGGCGCGGGTCCTCCAGCGCGAAGTAGGTGTCGATCAGGGGGCCGGTGGAGGCGAGCCACTCCGTGAGCTCGGGATCCTCCGGACCGGTGAACAGGGCTGTAACCAGCTCGGGCGCCTCTGCGACGAGTTCCGCCCAGACCGGCCCCACCAGCCCCGCGGCGGCCTCGGGGACCCGCTCCGCCGCGGGGAGCTCGAACAGGCGCTCCAGGACGGCGTGCACGAGCGTCCCGCGGAGCTGCGGGCGGCTGGGGGTCTCGGGGAGCCGGTCGATCGCGCGGAACCGGTAGAGCAGCGGGCACTGTTTGAAGTCCGCCGCGCGGGAGGGGGAGAGGGCGGGCCGGCGCCGGAGAGGCTCGCCGCCTGTGGGTGCGGCGGACCCGGGCGCCTCGGGCCCGCGCACGTCCACCCCGGTTTCGGTCACGGTCAGGAGGGTAGGCGAGCCCACCGACAGTTCCGGCGGGCCGCCGCCGTTGCCCCGGGTGGGGCCGGAGGACGGGAGCCCGTGGCGTCCCGGATAGCGTTCCGCCTCGTGCCCGAGCCCGAGAGCCCGACCGAACACGACGTCGCCGCCGACGCCCTGCCCGCCGTCCCGGACGGGGAGAGCCCTGCCGAGGAGAGCTCGGCTGAGGAGGCCGGAGATCCCGTGCGGAACGGGCAACCCGCCGGCGGGTCGCGGCCCGCCGGGCACCGCGGCGGACCGTTCCGGGAGGGGGACCGGGTCCAGCTCACCGACCCCAAGGGCCGCAAGTACACCCTCACCCTCGAGGCCGGCGGGCAGTACCACACCCACCGCGGCGGCCTGCCCCACGACGACCTGATCGGGAAGCCGGAGGGCAGCGTCGTGCTGTCCGCCGCGAACACCCCGTACCTGGCGCTGCGCCCGCTGCTCGCGGACTACGTGCTCGCCATGCCCCGCGGCGCGGCCGTCATCTACCCGAAGGACGCCGCCCAGATCCTGATGTGGGGAGACGTCTTCCCGGGGGCCCGGGTCCTGGAGGCCGGGGCGGGATCGGGGGCGCTGACCTGTTCGCTCGTGCAGGCCGTCGGCCCGTCCGGTTCGGTCGTGTCGTACGAGATCCGCGAGGACCACGCCGAACACGCCGAACGCAACGTCAGGAAATTCTTCGGTGAGGTGCCACCCAACTGGAGCTTGCGGGTGGGCGATCTCAATACTCACGACGGGGCCGCGGAGCAGTTCGATCGCGTCGTCCTCGACATGTTGGCGCCCTGGGACGTGCTGCAGACGGTCCACGAGTCGCTCGTCCCCGGTGGGGTCCTGGTCGGCTACGTGGCCACCACCACCCAGCTCTCCAAGCTCACCGAGGCGCTGCGCGAGATGCAGTGCTGGACCGAGCCGCAGGCATGGGAATCGCTGGTCAGGCCGTGGCACGTCGTCGGGCTGGCCGTCCGCCCGGAGCATCGCATGATCGGTCACACCGCGTTCCTGGTGACCACCCGGCGCCTCGCCGACGGCGTCACCCCGCCGCGTCCGCAGCGCAGACCGACCGGTCGCTGACGACATCGGGCGCGGTGGTGTGGAACGGCCGGTGACGGGAACCAGACAAGCACGTGCCGTCAAGGTGCCGTCCGCGTGAGTGAGGGATCACCGAATCGCCTCACCACCGAGGGCGCCGATGCCAGGTACCGTAAGGAATCGGAACACGGAGGGAGGATGCCGTGAACCCCTACGACGACGGTCCCGGCAGTCGTGAGCCAGGTGAAGGCGGGGACCTGACCCGCGCCGAAGCGGCTGCGCAGATCCGCTTCCTCGAAGAGGAAGTCGCACTGCTTCGGCGAAAGCTGACCGAGTCCCCCCGACACGCGCGCCTTCTCGAACAGCGCCTCGCCGAGTCCGCGAGCAGACTCTCGCAGCTCAGCGCGCGCAACGAGAAGCTGACGGAGACCCTCAAGGAGGCACGGAGCCAACTCGTCGCGTTGCGCGAGGAGGTGGATCGCCTCGCCCAGCCGCCGAGTGGGTACGGCGTCTACCTCACCGCGTACGACGACGGCACGGTCGACGTGTTCACGTCCGGCCGGAAGATGCGGGTGGCGGTCTCGCCCGCGGTCGAGACGCCCGAGCTGCGCAGCGGCCAGACCGTCCGCCTGAACGAGGCGCTCACGGTCGTCGAGGCGGGCGACTGGGAGAAGACCGGCGAGGTCTGTGCCCTGCGCGAGGTCCTCTCCGAGCCCACCGCCGACACGGCCGGCCGCGCACTCGTCGTCGGGCACGCGGACGAGGAGCGCGTGGTCTGGCTGGCCGCGCCGCTGTTCGCCGCCACCGAGTTCGCCGAGGCGGTGCCGCTCAAGCCGGGTGACTCGCTGATGGTGGACACGAAGGCCGGGTACGCCTACGAGCGGGTGCCGAAGGCCGAGGTCGAGGACCTCGTGCTGGAGGAGGTCCCGGACGTCGCCTACGAGGACATCGGCGGCCTGTTCCGGCAGATCGAGCAGATCCGGGACGCGGTCGAGCTGCCCTTCCTGCACGCCGAGCTGTTCCAGGAGTACGAGCTGCGCCCGCCCAAGGGCGTCCTGCTCTACGGGCCGCCCGGTTGCGGGAAGACGCTCATCGCCAAGGCGGTGGCGAACTCGCTGGCCAAGAAGATCGCGGCCCAGCGGGGGGACGACCCGAGCGAGGGCAGGGCGTTCTTCCTCAACATCAAGGGCCCGGAGCTGCTCAACAAGTTCGTCGGTGAGACCGAGCGGCACATCCGCCTGATCTTCCAGCGGGCCCGGGAGAAGGCGTCGGCCGGCACGCCGGTCATCGTCTTCTTCGACGAGATGGACTCGATCTTCCGGACCCGTGGCTCGGGGGTCTCCTCCGACGTCGAGACGACGATCGTGCCGCAGCTCCTGGCGGAGATCGACGGCGTCGAGGGCCTGGAGAACGTCATCGTCATCGGCGCCTCCAACCGCGAGGACATGATCGACCCCGCGATCCTCCGGCCCGGCCGGCTGGACGTGAAGATCAAGATCGAGCGGC
>NZ_JAODNI010000255.1 GCF_025465255.1 Pseudonocardia sp. | reverse complement strand
GCGGGCTGTTGCCCCTTGGCGGCGGCGGCGAGCATCTGCTTGGCGAAGACGCGCTGCTGGGCGATCAGGTTCTCGGCGAAGTCGAACACCGCGTCGAGGACCTCCTCCGGGTTGCCCCCGGCGGGCGCCGCCGCGTGGGTTCGACCCGTCACCCCCTTCATCAGCTCGTTGCTCTTCTCGGTCCACTGCTGCCACAGGCTCTTGAAGCCCTCCTGGGTACGGCGTGTCAACTCGCTGAGCTGCTCCTGCGAACTGGTCATCGCACTCCTCCTCCTGGGTAGGAATCGATAGGAGCCATGATGCGCGCTCTCCGGTGCTGAGGGCACACCTCGAACACGGTTCGATGAACACGGCCTGCTCCGCCTCGGGCGGCACCGGCTGCCCGTCCCCCAGTCCCCCGGGCTACGGTCGCTCGCCGCCGTTCTGGCCTTCCGGGGCCATGGTTGAACATGTCGGGGATCCGCTGACCGGCCACGATCATGTGGCCCCGGATCGGCGATCGGGAGGTGATCAGGCCCGGGCGGCGACGCCGCCTCTGGAGTGCCGACGTCGTGCTCGGAACGTAGGTGATCACTCCGCTGTTGGCTGAACCGGTTCGCCGATATAAGCCGCCTGGCGACCGCGCGGCAGCGGCTCCAGGCCTGGGGCGAGTTCGTCGGCGAGACCCTGGCCCACACCGACCGATCCACGCCCTCATCCGCGGCGAAGCAGACAGCGAACCCTTCGCCGTCGAGCTTCGCGAACGACTGCTCCACGACCGCCTCGCCAACATCACCACTCTCGTCCCACGCTATGCCGGCACATCCCTACGCCCGGGGATGACCATCGAACAAGCAGGCGAACAGGCGTGCGCGTTGACCAGCCCCGAAATGCGCCATCTCCTGATCAATGGGCTCGGGTGGACGCCAGAGCAATACACCGACTGGCTCTGCCAACTACTCGTAGACGACCTGCTCCGACTGCGCCCGCTTCACCCGACATTTGCTGGCGTCCGTGGCGGCGATCAAGGAAGGGTGGACGGACGAGGCGGCGGCGTGGCGGCCTCGCGGGATACACACAGTGGATCAAGCCGTCGCCCGCCGCACGGTGAAGGGCGAACCGCAGCTCCTCGCGGCGTCGCTGCACCATCACGAGCCCGTAGCAAGGACGACGTCGAGCAGTTGCCGTAGGGAAATCCCGATTGCACGCCACGGCCGCGGTTCTCACAGCACCTGGTCGATCAGTCCCCACTCGAGGGCAGTCCGGGCGTCAAGGGCTGCGCCGGTCAGGGCCAGGTGGAAGGTGCGCCAGCGGCCGATCCGGCGGGGAATGCTGACGGTGCCGCCGGCGCCGGGGATCAGGCCCATGCCAACTTCGGGAAGTCGGAAGGTCGTGTCCGGGTGGGCCAGGATGCGGCTGGCGAGCGCGGGGAGCTCGATCCCTGCGCCCACGCAAGCGCCGTGCACCCGGACCTCGACATGCTCGCCGAGGCGATGCAGCGGGCCAGCAGCCCCGCCTCGGGTCCGCACGAGATGCGCGGTGACCAGGTCGGGGGTGGTGCCGAACTCGTCGAGGTCGCCGCCGGCGCAGAACGAAGGGCCGGCCCCGTTGAGCACCACCCGGTCGACGGTGTCGTCGAGCTCCGCGATCTGCAGGGCCTCCACGAGGGCGTCGCGGACCTCGCGGCCGTAGGCATTGCGCCGCTCGGGCCGGTTGAGCGTGATCCGCAGCTCGTCCCCGGCCCGAGCGACGAGCACCGGGTCGGCGGGAGCGGGTGGTGGCAGCGGCCGGGGCCCGCGGTGCTCGAGCCAGCGGCGGAACTCCGGCCCGCCCAGCAGGGTGGAGTAGGCGAACGACTCGGCGTCCAGCGCGGCCGGCACCGGCAGCGACCCGGACCAGCGGAGCAGCCCTGCCAGCACCGTCGCGGCATGCGGGTTCGCCACGACCGCCGCGTGCACGGCCTCGGCCTGCGCCACCGGATCGGGCACGCCGACCAGCTCCCGCTCGGCCCCGACATCACCGGGGACGAGGGTGAGATCGAGTGCGGCAACCAGCGGGCGCAGCACGGGATGCGGTCCCCCACGCCCGACGACCCCGATCATGATCCGATCGCCCGCCCCAGCGACCCGCGCGGCCGCCTTCACGACGAGCGGATCCGGTGCGCCGTACAGGTCCACCACGACCAGCGGCCCGCGGACCTGCCCCGATTCGTCGAGGACGGACTTGCCAGCGCCGCGGGCGAGCCCTGCCGGATCCGTCCACTGCGGATTACGGCTGGAGCGGTCGCCGCTGCTGATCGTCATCTCCGCGCCAGCGTATCGTGGCCGCGTGCCGCAGCCGCCCGCGCCGACGCCGTCCCCGGTGCTGGCGGATCCGGTGCGGGACTGGGCCGACAGCGGGATCGTGGCCCTCACCGGGCATGCCGACGAGCCGCCACTCGTGCCCCCGGGACGGGCGGCCACCCGCGCCCGCGAGCTGGGCGAGCGCATCGCGGCGCTGACGCAGGGTCGGGTCCGGCTCGATGGCGGGCGCCTGCTCAGCGAACGCGCCGCCTTCACCGTCCACCGCCGAAACGGCCCCATCTCCGCCGGCGGCGCCTGCCGGCTGCTGCCCGCCGCCGACGGCTGGGCCGCGGTGTCCTGCGCCCGCCCCGACGACCCGCTGCTGCTCGGTGCCCTCGTCCAAGCGGAGCTCCCCGCGGACCCGTGGCAGGGGGTCGCGGCGTGGCTACGCGAGCACACCGGCGACGACCTGGCCGAACGCGCCGAACTACTCGGCGCCGCCGCCGCCCCGGTCCGCCACCTCGCGGTTGCCCCACCACGCCCGCCGCAGCTGCCGCCCCGCCCGGTCGACGGGCTGCTCGTGGTCGACTTCAGCGCGCTGTGGGCCGGCCCGCTGTGCGCGCTGCTGCTCGGCATGGCCGGCGCCCGTGTGGTTAAGGTCGAGACCCCGACCCGCCCCGATGGCGCCCGGCGCGGACACCCCGGCTTCTACCGGCTGCTGCACGCCGGGCACCGCTCGGTCGTGCTCGACCCCACCACCTCCGCCGGGCGGCGCGCCCTGGCTGAGCTGGTCGAGGCCGCCGACATCGTCATCGAGGCGTCCCGGCCGCGCGCCCTGGCCCGGTTCGGGCTCGACGCGCACGCCGCTGTCGCCGCCGGCACTACCTGGATCTCCATCACCGCCGCCGGCCGCAGCTCGGACCGGATCGGGTTCGGCGACGACGTCGCCGCCTCCGCTGGCCTCGTCGCCTATGACAACCGCGGCACGCCGGTGTTCTGCGGCGACGCCATCGCCGACCCGCTCACCGGGCTCACCGCCGCCGCGCTCGCCCTCACCGCGCCGGCCAACGGCTCCGGGATGCTGTGGGACCTCGCGATGACCGACGTCGTCGCCGCCACCCTCGACCGCGCGCCGGCCGGCCCGGCGCCGTCGGCCCGCCGCCAGGCCGACGGCTGGGTCGTCGACGCCGCCGACGGCCCCGTTCCCGTCGCCGCACCCCAGCGCCGCCAACCCGCCGGGCAGGCGCCCGGCAGCGGTGTTGACACCGCCGCGGTCCTCGCCGACCTCGGGATCCCCCCACCGTGAGCGCAGCCGGGACGCTGATCCGGGGCGCCGAGGTCGAGGGCCGGCGCGCCGACGTGCGGATCGCCGCCGGACGCGTCGCCCAGATCGCACCGGTCCTCGCCCGCCACCCCAGCGAGGAGGTCATCGAGGCCGGTGGCGGCGCGCTGCTGCCCGGCCTGGTCGACCACCACCTGCACCTGCACGCCCTCGCCGCCGCCGAGCACTCCGTCGCGTGCGGCCCACCCGAAGCGCGGGATCCCGCGGGCCTGGCCGCCGCCCTCGCCGCCGCCCCCGCCGACGAACACGGCTGGGTCCGCGGCATCGGCTACGCCGAGACCGTCGCCGGCAACCTCGACGCCGCCGCCCTCGACCGGTTGCACTCCGCCCGGCCAGTCCGGATCCAGCATCGCAGCGGGGCGCTCTGGACGGTGAACAGCGCGGCCGCCGCCCGTCTCGGGTTGGCGCACGCCGACCACCCCGGGGTCGAACGCGCGCTCGACGGCACGCCTACCGGCCGGCTCTGGCGCGCCGACAACTGGCTGCGCGTCCGCCTCCCCCGCGCCCGCCCACCCGACCTCGCCGCCGTCGGCACCCGGCTGGCCCGCCTCGGGATCACCGCCGTCACCGATGCCACCCCCGACCTCGACCCGGCCGCGGTCGACGCCCTCGCCGCGGCGGTGACCAGCGGGGCGCTACCCCAGCACCTGCACCTACTCGGCGCCCCCCTCGGTGCTGCGCTCCCCGCACCCCTCAGCACAGGCCCCTACAAGATCGTCCTCGCCGACTCCGGGCTACCCGACCTCGACACCCTCACCGACCGGATCCGCACCGCCCACGCCACCGGCCGCGCCGCCGCGGTGCACTGTGTCACCCGCGAGGCGCTTGTCCTGCTCCTCGCCGCCTTCGACGACGCGGGCAGCCAGCCCGGCGACCGCATCGAGCACGCTGCCCTCATCCCCGCCGAACTGATCCACGTTTTAGCCCGCCACAGCCTGCGCGTGGTCACCCAGCCCGGATTCCTCGCCCACCGCGGTGACGACTACCTCCGCGACGTCCCCGCCACCGACCACCCTGACCTCTACCGCTGCGCCCGCCTGCTGGACTCCGGCGTGCCCCTCGCCCTGTCCAGCGACGCTCCCTACGGCCCCCTCGACCCCTGGACCGTCATCGCCGCCGCCGTGCACCGGCGCACCCCAGCCGGCGAGGTCGCGGGCCCCGGCGAGCGCCTGACCCCGGCCGCGGCACTCGACGCCTATCTCGCCCCACCCGACGACCCCGGCGGTCCGCCCCGGCGGATCCGCCCCGGGGTCACCGCCGACCTGCTTCTACTCGACCGCCCGCTCACCACGGCTCTTCGGGACCAGCGGCCTGATGCGGTCCGAGCCGTGTTCATCTCGGGCCGGCTCATCGTCGGCGTGTGAACCGCACGTGGTCGGGGCTCAGCGCCGCGCTGTCCGCCTCTGCAGTGGATGTCGCGCGGCTCGGCTGCGCCGGGCCGCTCAGAGGCATGGTCTCCTCGGCCAGCCGCGCGGGCTTCCCACGCCACCGCTCATGGCCTTGGTGTCGTCATGCCGTACAGGTTGTTGGCTTTCCTCAATCCGCGTCGGCGGACAGCGCGGCCGGCTCGCCGACCACGTGCGCTTCGAGCTCAGTGCGGAGCACGCGGCGAAGGGGCTTGCTGTGTCGGTGTGCGGCAGGATGTCCCGAACGACGACCCGGCTGGCATCTTCGCTGGGCGGAGCCCCCTCGTCCGCCTCGCGCGCCCGGCGCAGCTCGACCCGGTGGTCGCGCCGTCCGTGCCCCCCGCGGACCCGGGCTACCTGGGCATCCCCGGCGCGCGGGCAGCGGCGTTCTTCCACCTCCCCAACGCCGACCCCGCGGTGGTCGCGCACGAGGAGGCGACGCGCAGCGAGATCCCGGCGGGCGTCGGGGCGAACATCAACGTGTACGTGCCGGCGACGCTGGGCATCGACGTCCCGGTACTCGCGGTGTACGGACGGTTCGACGAACCCTGCTGCGCACAGGGCGGCGGCGGGTCGGTCGCCGACTGCGCCGACGACGCGACGCTGTACGCAGCCGAGGCGCCCTTCTTCTCCCCAGCCGCACGGCTGCAGACCACGGTCGTCCCCGACGCGCGGCGTCGAGGCCCACGCGCCGCGCGGCCGGCGGCGAGCGCGGACCCGATACCGCCCCCGATGACGTCGATCAGCAGGTTCCTCGTGGCGGCTGTCGGCGCGCCGGTGAGGACCCGCGAATGCGGTACCTCGAACCTCCCGATGAAGGCGGGGCCGGCCGTGGCGCCGGCCGGTTCCGCATCCGACTGACGACCGTCTCGGCAGCCCATCCCATGCCGACGTCGGCGCAGGGCCGAAGCTCGAGGTAGTAGGCTCCGGGCCCGGCGACGGCCGGCCGGCCCGGGCCGTACCGGTGTTCAGGGGGCACACGTGGATCCCTCCGGGGCGGAGCGACCGCGCAACCGCCG
>NZ_JAODNI010000112.1 GCF_025465255.1 Pseudonocardia sp. | reverse complement strand
CGTACGGCTTCGGGGCGGACGCCGATGACGTTGCCGGTCTCGGCGGCGGAGAGTCCCCAGACGATCCTGAGCTGGAGTACGTCGCGTTGCCGTGGTGGTAGCCGGTCGAGCAGTGCTGCGAGCGCGGCCGCGTCGGCGGCTTGCAGCAGGTGCTGCTCGGGGTCGTCGGCTGTGGTCATGGCGTCGGGTACTTCCGACACCACCACCTCGCGGCTCCGCGCCGCTGCGGCGTAGGCGCTGGCGATCCGGTGGCTCGCGACGGTCTGGACGAAGGCGAGGAAGGGCCGGCCGCGATCGCGGTAGCCCGGCAGGGCGCGGATGATCGCCATGCATGTGTCCTGGGTGACGTCCTCGGCGGAGACGGGTGAGCCGTGGAGCCGGTGGGAGCAGTAGCGCACGATCAGCGGCCGGAGGAGCCGGATCAGGGCGGTGACGGCCTGTCCGTCGCCGTCGTGGGCGGGGCCGACCAGGGCGTCGATCTCGTCGCCGACACCGGATCGGCGGGGCCGCGCGGTGCTGGGTTGTGGTGTCTCGACAAGGACGTCGTGTCGTTCGCAGAACATCGCACCTCGTGTTATGGCTCGCATTCTCGGCTGCGGAAGGTCTCGATCGAGTCGCTGGGCTGGTCGACGCGAACCAGCATCGGCCGCTCGGCGCCATGAGACGTTCTTGGCGGGGAGGCGGGACGTGGGGTCTCCGTCTGTTCCAGCAGCGCCGGACCCCGCCACGTTCACCTGCGTGTTGTCGAACTTCGCCATCCCATTCCTCTCGCGGTCGCCACCGCCCAACAGGCGCGACACAGGCCTGTCGTCTCGTCGTTACCGCCCGTGCCGAGCGAAGCTGCTCGATACAAGAGCCGCATCACCCGGCAGGGGTGGCTCACCTGGTCTGCTGCTGGCCGCGCACCGGGCGGGCCTGACCGACGTGATCATTTCGAGGTGCAACGAGCCCCGAGCTCGACCACCTGCCGGAGTCGGTGCGCGGTGCGCTCCGGGTGCAACCGGTCGCCGAGGTGGCCGAGGTGCTGGAGCCGGCGCTGGTGGCCGCCGCCGCGCCAGAGCCGCAACCCCGAACGGCACCGCGAACACGCGCGGTGTCCGGCGGTGCCTTTCGGGCGTTTTGGGGAACACCCCTCGGGGGCGCATCGGCTAGTTCGACCCCAGGAGGAGACATGCCCGTCCTGCCGGACCCCGGTACCGAGTTCGGTGCGCGGGTCGCCCGCCGCCTCGCCGACGACCGGGTCATGTGGTTGACCGTCGTCGACGGCGCGGGGACCCCGCAGCCGGCACCGGTGTGGTTCCTATGGGACCCCGCCTCGGGGACGGTGCTGGTCTACAGCCAGCACGACGCGAAGCGGCTCTCCCACCTGCGGGAACGCCCGCGGGTGGCGCTGCACCTGAACTGCAGCCCCCTCGGAGGGGACGTGGTCGTGCTGACCGGGGCGGCGCGTGTGGGCACCGACGATCCGCCAGTGGACCGGAACCCGGACTACCTCGCGAAGTACGGCGAGCGGATCAGGGAGGGCTGGCAGGACCCGGAGAACTTCGCGTCGACCTACTCGGTGCCGGTGCGCGTCGACGTGCGGCGGGTCCGCGGCTTGTGACATCTACCCAGTCAGCGGAAGACCACCGTCTTGTTGCCGTGCACGAGCACCCGGTCCTTCAGGTGCCGGCGCAGGTCGCGGGACAGCACCAGTCGCTCGACGTCCCCTTGACCCTGCGTGCCCTGTGGGGACAGTGTCATTCAGGTTATTTGTAGCGGCGGTGGACCGATCCCTCTCGGTTACGGGGCGCTCGACTCCCCTCGGGAGCTCTCGTGTCCCCAGCCCCCGATCCCGCTTCGCGGCGTGCCGGCCGCGCAGCACCTCCACCAGGGGCCGCAACGCCCAGGGCTCGCCCGGTGCAGCTCGACAGCAAGCGGCCGGCTCGACCCTCCCTCACGGAGGTGTCGTGAAGCTATGGCGTGGTGTGGTCCTCGACCGGCGGTCGAACCTGCAGCGCCTTGAGATCTTCAGCGGCCATCAGCGCGCCGTCGACGTCGACCGCGGGAACGGGTCGCATGGTCCCGTCGATGTCGACCATCCATGCCGCTACCGGCAGCGTCCCGGTTCCGTCGTCCATCTCCACGGTCCAACCCGGGTCGGCACGTAGGATGCTCTGCAGTCGCCCGGTCTGCACCAGGCGGACGTAGCCAGGCTCGGTCGTAGCGTCCACGAGAGCGCCCTTCAGCGGGTCCACGACGAGTGCTTCGCCGTCCCTTCCCCACGCTTCAACCGCCCGGCCGTAGACGTTGCCGCTCATCGGGTCGTAGTTGGGTGTCCACGGTTCGGGGCCGTCGTGCACCCTGCTGACGTACATGGCCTGCCATCCCGTTGGCGACCACTGGCGATCCGGACGAAGGGAGGCCTCACGTGCCAGAGCAACGGTCTCGTGCATCTCGATCATGACGTTCGCTCCTTGATCAGGTGCTGCCGACGAGGAGGCCGTAGCCATCCTGAGCGCGATCCGCCGTGCCGCGCCTAGCGGCACCACGCTGCTCATCACCGAGGGCGTCATCACAGAGAAGCAGCCCGACCCACGCGCCCAGACCCTCGACGTCATCATGCTGACCGTGACGGGTGGGCGCGAACGGACCGCGAGCGAGTCGGCGGCGCTCCTCGGCCGCGCCGGCTTCACAGTCAGCGCAGTCACCGAAACCGCCGGCCCCATGTCTCTCGTCGAGGCGGCCGCTCTGTGACCATCGGAGTGATGCCACATCGCTGGCAGTGCGGACGCTCAGGAGGTTTGATTGTCGTAGCGGATCGCGATCTCCACGGGGATACGGCCTCGGGATGACACCTGCATACCCTCTTGCCGAGCCCACTCCCGGATTGCCTGGTTACGCTCCCGGCCACCGCTCCCCGCCCTTGGTGTCGTCACGCGACGACGACCTCGGCGTTGACGCCGGCCAGCAGCCACGAAGGGATCGAAGATTGCCCGCAGACTTTCGGCGTTGGCACGCGATAGGTCGATCTCGTACTGCCTGCCGTCGAGACCGAAGGCAACCGTCTCGTCGGCGCGGCCGCCGTCCTTGTCATCGACCAGCATCGTGTTGACCTGCTGAGCCATCGCTGTCCTCGTCTCTCGGTCCACCGCTCCCACCGACCTGATCCGCGCGGCTCAGGTCGGCTCACCCGCCCGCGACGGCGGCGCGCGGGGCGAGCGGGCGCTCGTAGCAGACCGAGAGCGGCTCACCCACGTACGGGCCGTAGTTCTCGATCCGCCGGTAGCCGTGCCGCTCGTAGAACGCGATGGCGTCCGGTTGCAGCGTTCCCGTCCCCACCCGCAGGTGCGTCCACCCCCAGGTGAGGGCCTCGGCCTCCAGCGCGGCCGCGACGCCCGACCGCCTCCGCTCGGGCACGACGTACATCCGCTTCACCTCACCGAGGCCCTCGCCCAGCTCGCGCAGCGCGCCGCACCCGACCGCGCCGCCCTGCACGTCGCGGGCCAGCAGGAACACGGCGGTGTCGGCGGCGGTCGGGGCGGGGCCGGGCTCGCTGTCGGGCGTGCCGTACCGGACGGCGAGCTCCGCGCGCTGGGCGGGGCGCAGCGCAGCGGCGTCGGGGTGGTCGAAGGGGGCGGTCTCGATGCGGAGCTCGGGCGGCACGCCGCCAGATTACGAGTGCTGATCCGGGCCGCACACGGGCGCCCGCTGTCGTGCCTGCAACCGAGACCGCGGCAACGGGGTTCCACCCCACGACACCGCGGGCCCCGAAGGAGCGGCACGGGGTCGAACGGCTGCACGACGAACCAGCAACCACGAGGGAGCCCTCGATGAACCCCACCGTTCCGACAACCGATCCGACGACTGAGGCACGTCCTGCCACCGTCAACACACCCGTCGACCCCCACGGCTCAGGATCTCTCACCGCGCAGGCCCGCCAGGACGCGACGGTAGCGGCCAGGTACGCCGAACACGCATACCCCGGCCCGATCGGCGAGGTCCTCAGCCGGGAGCTACGCAACTACGCCGAGGACGGGGGGCAGCTACCACCGCATGCATTGGCCCCCCGCCTCATCCTGGCGATGCAGAGGCAACAAGCCCGCAATCCACTGCCACCGGCCCCCGGCTACGCCCACCTGCCCGCGCAGTACATCCCAGGCAGCGCCCTGCGCTGGCGCTACCGCACGGTCATCGACCCGGACGAGAACACGCGTCGAGCTTGAAGGCGACCCGGCCGTGAGCCGTGCGGCGGCGAACTCGGCAAATCCCAACGTGTCACGCCGCCGCCCGTCGTGGCTGATCCACAGCGTTGTCCGAAGGCGGGGCTCGCCCTGATGATCTGGACCTCCGCCTCGAAGGGGGTCACGCCCGGTGGGACCGGCCTCCCGGAGAATGTCGCCGGGGCCTTTTCGAGCGGTCAGAGAGCTAGCGGCGAGTGTGCGCGGGCCTGCGGACGGCCGGCGATCCACGCGAGCAGGGCTGCGTCGAGGTCGCCATGCACGTCAACCCTGGTCAACCTCGTGACCTCGCCCATCCGCCCCAACAGGTCCGCACAATGCTCGTTGTGCTGGATCGCAGCTTCCGGCGAGTCGTACTCCTCGATGACCACGAGCGCTCCGTCGTCCTCCGACCCGAACCAGTCGTAGCGAAGAGTGCCGGCCTCGTCGGCGGCCGCGCGTGCGAGCTTGCGCGCCAGCTCGACTGCGTCGGCAGCCCGGCCGGGCGTAACCGCCAACTCTGCGCGGACCAGAACGCTCACTACCCTTTCCTCCTCGTAGGCAGACTTCACCACACACTGTCGTAGGCCGAGCCCCGACCGATCCATCGCCGCGCTGCACCGCTGCCCCTCCCGCTGGAGGAGACCACGCGAGAGACTCCAGCAACTCCGGTGCACGCTCTGTCGCCAAGTCGGCGGATCGACCGCCGGTCCGAGGCCGGGCGAACACGGCGGGTGCTGCAGGGAAGGCCGAAGCGACGAGCCGCCAGGGCGCGAGCGGCTGCGGTCGTGCGCGCTACCCCTGGGCGTGCTGGTGCCAGATCTCGAAGAGAGCCCGCAGCACTGCGCTTCAGGGTCGATCGAGAACGACCACGTCCAACAACCCCTGTCCGAACAACCCCTGCTCCATTGCCGCGCGGGCTGCGGGCAATGGAGTGGGGCTTCGCGCGACCGGCGCGGTTGCCGGTCAGGCGTGGGCCGGGGTTGTGGTTCGCATCGAGGTGACGTCTGCGGTGGTGAGCGGTGTGCCACCGATGGCCCAGGAGCCGCTGGCGATCTCCTCGACGGTCACCCATGTCACTCCGCGCATGGCCTCGCCCTCCACACTGACCATCGCGTCGGTCACAGCGCGGACGATCTGGGCCTTCTCCTCGGATCCGAAGACGCCTTCGATCACTTTCACCTGAACGTAGGGCATGATTACTCCTCTGGTCGCCGGCGCTGTGCCGGACTCCGATACCGTGACCTGGTCCGCTTGCAGATCGGGTGCAATCGGTCGGTCGATCGTCGTTCGGCTACTGGCCCGGCTCAGCGACAATGCCTGGTGTGGACTGCCGGGTGCTGGGCCCTGTCGAGGTGGTGGACGAGGGCTCAGCGCTGTCGCTGGGCGGGTCCAAGCCCCGGTTGATCTTGGCGATGTTGCTCGCAGAGCGTGGCCACGTCGTCTCCCTCGACCGCTTCGTCGACGCGCTGTGGGGGCCGAGCCCGCCAGTGAGCGCTGTCCCGACGTTGCAGACCCACGTCTCCCGGCTGCGCCGCCTGTTCCTGGCCGCAACGGACCCGCCCCGGATCGAGACCCGACCTCCTGGCTACCGGCTCGAGGTTGCGCCGCAGCGCCTGGACGCGGCTCGCTTCGAGGCCGGTGTCGGCTGCGCCCGCCGCGAACTCGACCATGACAATCCGCGGCATGCGTTGCGCGCCGCAGAGGCGGCCCTGCGCGAGTGGCGAGGGCCCGCGTTCGCGGAGTTCGCCGGCGAGGACGTCCTGCGCGCCGAGGCCGCCCGTCTCGAGGAGCTCCGCGTCGTCGCCCATGAGGTGGCCATCGGCGCCCGGCTGGCATGTGGGGAGCACGCCGACGTCATCGGGGTCCTGGAAGCGCTGGTGGCCGAGTACCCCCTTCGGGAACGGCTGTGGGCGCAGCTCATGCTGGCCCTCTATCGCAGCGGCCGGCCAGGGGAGGCCCTTCAGCGCGGGGCCGAGTTGCGGAGCCTGCTGCGGGAGCAGCTGGGCCTCTCGCCCTCGGCCGAGGTCCGGGCATTGGAGAGCGACGTCCTGGCCGAACGTCCCGAGCTGACCTGGGTCGGGCCGCCTGTCCCGGACCCGGCCCCGCAGGCCGTGAGGGCGGTACCTCGGGACCCCGCGCCCCTGCTCGGGCGCAACGGCGAGCTCACCATCGTGCGCCGGCTCGTCGCCGAGAACCGTCTGGTGAGCGTGACCGGGCCGGGTGGGGTCGGCAAGACCCGCCTCGTGCAGGAACTGCTCGAGGAGTTCGCCGACGCCCATCCCGGCGGCATCCGGTGGGTCGAGCTGGCCCCGGTCCGCGACGGCGAACCGGCCGTGGCCGCGGTCGCGACCGCGCTCGATCTGCAGCGGCGACCGGAACGGTCGTTGGAAGACTCGATCGTCGAGGTCCTGGCCCTGCAGACCCTGCTGCTTGTGCTCGACAACTGCGAACACGTTCTAGAGAGCATCGCCCCGCTGGTCGCTCGGATCCTGCGCCGGTGCCCCTCGACGAGGGTCCTGACCACCACCCGCGAACCCCTCGGCCTGCCCGGTGAGGCGACCTGGGCCCTGCCCCCGCTCGACGTTCCGTCCTCGGGCACCGCATCACTGACCGAAATACGCGCGAGCACCGCAGTCGCTCTGTTCACTGCGCGCGCCGGCGCGGCGCGAACCGGCTTCATCCTCGACGAGGCCAACCGTCGGGCCGTCGCCGAGATCTGTATCCGGCTCGACGGGCTCCCACTCGCCCTCGAGCTGGCCGCTGCGCGGGTCCGCTCGATGACCCCCGCCGACATTGCAGACCGTCTCGACGCCCGGTTCCGGTTACTGGCCGGCACCCGGTCACCGGATATGCGCCACCGCGCCCTGCTCGACGTCGTGCGCTGGTCTTACGACCTGCTCGGCCCCGCAGAGCAGACGCTCTTCGCCCGCCTGTGCGTGTTCGCCGGCAGTTTCGACCTCCCTCGGGCCGAAGACGTGTGCACCTCGGCCGATCTCGACCAGCCGGCGGTGGCGGCGCTGCTCGCTGCGCTGGTGGACAAGTCGATGGTCGTGGCCGCCGAGTCGGACGGGCGCATGCGCTACCGACTCCTGGAGACCCTGCGCGAGTTCGCCCGGACACAGCTGCGGACGCGGTCGGACGCGACCGCGACTCGGCGCGCGCACGCCCGCTCGCACCTGCGCACCGCCCAGGCTGCCGGTCAGGGCCTGGGCGGCCCGGACGAGCGGCACTGGTCGCGCCGGATCGATGACGACCTCGAGGACCTGCGGGAGGCGTTCGGCGCCAGCCTGCGCCTCGGTGACCTGGACACCGCGCTCGAGCTGGTGGTCGCGATCCGGGAGTTCGCCTTCCGCAGCGTCCGCTACGAGATCGTCGACTGGGCGCACACGGTCTCGACCATGCCCGGCACCGAGGAGCGACCCCTCTACCCGGTAGTCCTCGGGATCCTCGCCTACGGGCGCTTCGTCCGCGGCGAGCTCACCGGCGCTGTGGTCGCCGCTCGCAACGCCGTCGCGGCGGCCGCGCGGCTCGGCGTGCCCACCCTGGCGCTGGCCGAGCGCGTCCTGGGCAACGCCCTGTTCTTCCGAGGCGAGACCGCCGACGCGCTCGTGTGGATGGACCGGATGGTCGAGGTCGCCCAGGAATCCGGGGACGCCAGCCTGCTCGCCCACGGCTGCTACATGCGCTCGGTGGCCCACACCAGCGTCGGCGACCACGACGCCGCCCGGCGGCTGGCCGCCGAGGCCCAGCGCGCCGCGCAACGGTGCGGCAGCCCGACCGCGCTGGCCCAGGCCGCCTACGCCGCCGGGCTCTCCTGCGAGCGTGACGACCCCGGTCGAGCAGTCGAACTGCTCGTGAGCAGCGAACGGCTGGCCGGCGCCGTCGGCAACCGATGGCTGCGGTCCTTCGCACGCACCGAGGAGCTCTATCTCCGCGCCCAGCGCGGCGACATCGACGAGGCGCTCACCGGATACCGGGAGGTCGTGGACACCTGGTTCCGCGGCGGCGAGTGGGCCAACCAATGGTTGTCCCTCCGCCACCTGTTCGGGGTCTTCGCCTCCCTCGGCGACGACGAGATCGCCGCCGTACTCCACGGCGCGCTCGACGCGGCCGGAGCGGCGACGGCCCTACCGTTCGAGCCCTCCAGGGCCGCCCGGGTAAACGGCCTGGCCGACACCGTCCGCGCCCGCTACGGGGCGGCCGCCTTCGACGCGGCCGTCAACCACGGCCGGTCGATGCGCGACGAGGAAGTTGTCCGCATGACACTGGAACACCTCGACGCGAGGACACCGAGCACGTTCTAGACCCGTATGTGTCGGCGCCTCGCTCGCAGGTGGGCGCGCGTCACCGTCGCAGCGGTCGACGCGATGCTGGAGGCCGGAATCCCGGAACGATCGGTACGGGGGCGCTCGGCCGCACCCTCGCCCGCGTCCGTGGGCGCGCCATGCCAGGACCCGAGCATCGGCCGGCCTCGTTCGACGCTCACGTAGCTGCCCGCTCCCGGCATCTCGCGAGCCAGAGGCGGGCACCGGACTACCCGTCAGGCCTTCGCCTGCATGCTGCTCCGCGCCGGGTTGCCCTGCTCGTCGGCCTTCGGGTCCTTCTCGGAGGCCTTCGCACGGACCCCCGACTCGATCTGGTCGCCGATGTTCTTGTCGATGTTGTGCCAGTAGGCGAAGGCACGCTGGAGGACCGGCTCGGACACCCCGTTGAGCAGATGTCCGACGACGTTGTCGACGAGCCGTTCGCGGGCGGCGTCGTCGAGCACCTCGCGGACCAGGGTGCCGGGCTGGCCCCAGTCGTCGTCCTCGGCATGGTCGACGTAGGCGGTGCGCATGATGTTGCCGTCGGCGTACCAGGTCGGGACCTTCCCGTAGCGCTCGACGTCCGCCGCGGGGCCGCCGTAGGAGTTCGGCGCGTACACCGGATCCGACACCTTCTGGATCCGCATCGCGCCGTCCTTGCTGTACGAGCGGACGGGGGTGACCGGCGCGTTCACCGGGATCTGCTGGTAGTTGGCCCCCAGGCGGTGCCGGTGGGCGTCGGCGTAGGAGAACAGCCGGGCCAGCAGCATCCGGTCCGGCGACGGGCCGATGCCCGGCACCAGGTTGTTGGGCTGGAACGCGATCTGCTCGATCTCGGTGTGGTTGTCGGTCGGGTTCCGGTCGAGCGTCATCCGGCCGACCTCCATCAGCGGGTAGTCGCCGTGCGGCCACACCTTCGTCAGGTCGAAGGGATTGAAGCGGTAGTTCTCCGCGTCCTCGTACGGCATGACCTGCACGTACAGTGTCCAGCTCGGGTGATCGCCGTCGCGGATGTGCTCGAAGAGGTCCCGCATGTGGTAATCGGTGTCGGCGGCCGCCATCTGGTCGGCCTCGTGCTGGGTGAAGAACTCGATGCCCTGGTCGGTCTTGAAGTGGTACTTGACCCAGAACTCCTCGCCGGGCTCGTTGATCCACATGTAGGTGTGGGAGGTGTAGCCGTTCATGTGCCGCCAGGAGCGGGGGATGCCGCGGTCACCCATCAGCCAGGTCACCTGGTGGGCGGATTCGGGGGAGAGGGTCCAGAAGTCCCACTGCATGTCGTGGTCGCGCAGGTTGTTGTCGGCCCGGCGCTTCTGGCTGCGGATGAAGTGCTGGAACTTCATCGGGTCCTTGACGAAGAAGACCGGCGTGTTGTTGCCGACCATGTCGTAGTTGCCCTCGGACGTGTAGAACTTGATCGCGAAACCGCGCGGGTCCCGCCAGGTGTCCGGGCTGCCGCGCTCGCCCGCGACGGTGGAGAACCGGATGCCCAGGTCGGTCTTCGCCCCGGGCTGGAACAGCGCCGCCTTGGTGTAGGCGCTGACGTCGTTCGTCACCTCGAAGTGTCCGAAGGCCCCGCTGCCCTTGGCGTGGGGCTGCCGCTCGGGGATGCGCTCACGGTTGAACTGGGCCATCTGCTCGAGGAGGTAGCTGTCCTGCAGCAGGATCGGCCCGCCCGGCCCCACGGTGAGCGAGTGCTCGTCGCTCTCGACCGGGACGCCGGCGTCGGTGGTCGTGAAGTTCGCTTTCGGGTCGGTCATCGCCGCTCCTCGTGGTGGTTACTCCTGCAGATCGGGCAGAGGCCCCAGAAGAGGATCTCCGCCTCGTCGACGGTGAACCCCTGGTCGTCGTCGGGGGACAGGCACGGTGCGCGACCCTGCACGCAGTCGACGTCCTGGGTCCTGCCGCATCCGCGGCACACGACGTGATGGTGGTTGTCCCCGGTGCGCCGCTCGAACAGCGCCGGCAGGCCGGCGGGCTCGATGACGCGGACCAGGCCCGCGTCGCAGCCGGCCCGGAGCACGTCGTAGACGGTCTGGTGCGACACCGACCCGAGCTCGGCGGCGACGCCGGCCCGAACCTCGTCCGCCGTCGCATGCGGATGCCCGGCGAGCCAGGTCAGCACGGCCTTCCGCGGCGCGGTCACCCGCAGGCCCGCGGTCCTCAACTGCGCCGTCACGTCGATCTGCGCCGGCACGTGGCCTATCGCCATGCGTCGGGCGTCCCCGCACCAGGGTCGTCCCAAACCTGCGGTAGAGGAACGGAACCATGTGGGGCTCGGAAGCTAGCCACGAGCGCCAGCAACGCAGGGCCGATCCATGTCGGCGCTTCTGTGCCACAGCCGCCCAGAGCCCCCGGAACAGACTCTTGACAGGGCCGGCGACCGCCGGGTTAAAGTGGTCAGACCACCTGATCACCTGAGCTCTACCGGCTCGGGCGGTCGGAGACCTTCGGGACGAGCGCCGTGACCAGGTGAACGTACCCCGTCGTTTCGATCACTCGCATCAACGCAAAGGAGCAGCGATGTCCTCGCTCGACTTCACGTACAAGCACATCGACGACCACATCGACCGCTCGGCCATGCTCGCGCCGACGATCGACCCGAAGAAGACGATGCTGCTGGTCCTGGACATGCAGAAGGCGTGTGCGGAGCCCGGCGGCGCGATGTACATCCCCAGCGTCGGTGGCGCCCCCGAGGGCAAGGACGTCGTCCAGCCCGTCGTCGACGTCCTCGAGGCCTGCCGCGCCAAGGGCATCCCGGTCGTGTGGTCGCTCTGGGGCCTGCGCCCGGACGGCAAGGACGCCGGCTTCGCCGATGTGAAGTGGGGCCTGGTCGACCAGCTGGCGACGTTCCCCGGGTCCTGGGGCAACGGCGGCGACGAGCTGGTCGACGAGCTCAATCCCCTGCCCGACGAGCCGGTCATCCGCAAGCACCGCTTCAGCTCGTTCTACGGCACCGCGCTGACCGAGTACATGCGCCGGGCCGGCTGCGACACCCTCGTCGTCGCGGGCCTGTCCACCGGCAACTGCCAGCTCGCCACCGCGATCGACGGGGCGAACCAGGACTTCAAGATCGTCGTGCTGGCCGACACCACCGCCGCCATCCCCTCGGGCAAGGACGACCCGATGGGCTACGGGCAGCACTGGGAGGCCCTGCGCCAGATCCAGGCCAACCACGGCGACGTGCGCACCAGCATCGAGTTCCTCCAGATGATCGACGCCTGAGCGCGCCGGAACACCCCGCACAGCCCCGACGAACCGACGAACGCGAGGACGTGAGATGTCGATTTCCGGCAAGAAGGTCGCCCTGCTGATCGAGGACGAGTACCAGATCCTCGAGGGCTGGTACCCCTACCTGCGCCTGCAGGAGGCGGGCGCCGACGTGAAGGTGATCGGTAGCGGCACCAAGGGCAGCTACGACAGCAAGGAGCACTACCCGATGGAGGCGGACGCCGCCGCCTCCGAGGTCTCGGCCTCCGACTTCGACGCCGTCGTCATCCCCGGCGGGTTCGCGCCCGACAACATGCGCCTGCACCCGGAGATGATCGACCTCGTCAAGGACGCCTACGAGTCCGGCAAGCTCGTCGCCGCGATCTGCCACGGCGGCTGGATGCTCGCCTCCGCCGGCGCCACCAAGGGCCGCAAGATCACCGGCTACCTGCCGATCAGGACCGACGTCGAGAACGCCGGCGGCACCTGGGTCGACGCGCCGGTCGTCGAGGACGGCAACGTCATCACCTCCCGCACGCCGGTCGACCTGCCCGACTTCGGCCGGGCGATCGTCAACTACCTCGAGCGCGCCTGATCCACACCGGTGGACGACGTCCCACAAAGGAGAGGGATCGTGACCGAACTGAGCGTGACACCCCGTGACGCCAAGCCGCCGATCGGCGGCTGGTTACCGGGAATCCGGCTGAGCGGGGCGCAGACCGCGGTGCTCGACGCCGCGGCGGACGAGCTCATCCCGGGCGGCGGCGGCTTCCCGGCGCCCAGCGAGGTCGACGTGATCTCGTTCATCGCCCGGTACGTGACGCCGTCGGGGCTGGAGCCCAAGTGGTTCCCGTTCCTCGGTGAGGACGACTTCCGGGCCCGCCTCGACGGGCTCGGGCAGGAGTTCGCCGACGCCGCCTCCGCGCGGCGCGTGACGGTCCTGGAAGGGCTGGAGCGCGACGAGCCGGAGTTCTTCACGCGCCTGCGGGACGTCGTCTACCACGCGTACTACTCCCGGCCCGAGGTCATCCGGGCCATCAACCGCCTGCCCGCGGGCCGGGACTACCGCAACACGCCGCAGCCCTACGGCTACTCCGACGTCATGGACGACTGGGACGACGAGCTGCTGAGCCGCGTCCGCGGCACCTACATCCGGACCGAGGACGTGCGGCGGGTCGCGATCCCCGCCGACCTCCCGATGTGTTCGGCACGGCAGGCCCGGGAAGCAGGAGAGAACTGATGGCGGCGTACACCGAGACCGACGTCCTGGTGATCGGGGCCGGCGCGGGCGGCGGAGCGGTGAGCAAGCGGCTCAGCGACGCCGGGATCAAGGTCGTCTGCCTCGAGCAGGGCGACTGGGTCCACGCGATGGAGCACCCGCACATGTACGACGGGTGGGAGCTCGAGCGCAAGCGGAGCTGGTCGTTCGAGCCCAACGTCCGCCGGTTCCCCGAGGACTACCCGGTCACCGGCAACACCACGCCGTACACCTTCACCGGGGTGGGCGGCTCCACGCTGCACTACGCGGCGGCGTGGCCCCGGTTCAAGCCCGTCGACTTCCGCAAGGGCACCGAGCACGGCGTCGAGGGCACGATCGACTGGCCGATCTCCTACGAGGAGCTCGAGCCGTTCTACGCGATCAACGACGCCGAGATCGGCGTCGCGCGCCGGACCGGTGACCCCGGCAACCCGGCGCGCCCCGAGGGCTGGGGCCCGGCCAGCCGAGGCGGCAAGGTCGGCCACAAGATGGGCTCGGGCTTCGACAAGCTCGGCTGGCACTGGTGGCCCGCGGACAACGCGATCCTCACCCGCGCCAAGGACGCCCGCCTGGCGTGCAACGACTGCGGTTTCTGCCTCGCCGGCTGCCCCCGGCACTCGATCGCCTCGACGGACGTGTCCTACTGGCCGGCGGCCCTGCGCAACGGGGTCGACCTGCGGGTGAACGCGCGCGTCGAGCAGATCAACGCGAAGGGCGGCCGCGCCACCGGCGCCACCTACATCGACCGGGTCACCGGGCAGCACCACGAGGTGCGGGCCGGGATCGTGGTGGTCGCCGCGAACTCGATCGGCACGCCCCGGCTGCTGCTGATGTCCGCCCAGAACGGCCACCCGGACGGGCTGGCCAACTCCAACGGCCTCGTCGGCACGCACCTGATGTACCACAGCTGGTCCTTCGTCGACTTCTGGTTCGACGAGCCGCTCGAGGGCTTCAAGGGCCCGGAGCCCGCCGTGCTCTACAGTCAGGAGTTCTACGACAGCGACCCGTCGCGCGGCTTCGTCAACGGCTTCTCGCTGCAGGTCGGCACCTCGCTGGGTGCCGCCACCAGCGCGCTCGGGACGAACACCGGCAACACGGCCCCCTGGGGCGCCGGGCACCGCAGGTTCTTCGACGACCACTTCGGCCGGCACGCGCTGGTCTACGTCCAGGGCGAGGACCTGCCGGTCCGCACCAACCGGGTCACCCTCGACCCCGAGGTGAAGGACTCCAGCGGGCTCCCCGCGCCGCACGTCCACTACGAGCTGCACGAGAACGACCGCCGGCTCGTCGAGTGGGGGCAGCAGCGGGCCCGCGAGGCCGCGGACGCGGCCGGCGGCGTCATCGACACCACCACGACGGGCATCGGCGGCATCGACGCGCCGCCGCCCGGCTGGCACATCATGGGCACCTGCCGGATGGGCAACACGCCCGAGGACTCGGTCACCAACAAGTGGAACCAGACCTGGGACCTGCCCAACCTGTTCATCACCGACGCCAGCTCGCTCACCACGGGCGCCGCGGTGAACCCGACCAGCACGCTGCAGGCCGTCGCGGTCCGGGCCGCCGAGTACATCAAGCGCCGCCACCGGGACATCGCGTCGCAGACGACGACCCCGAGCAACGCGGAAGCGCCCGCGCTGTAGCGCGCGCGTCCGACCCCCACCCCGTCACCCCGCCCGAGGGCGCTCTCCCTCGGGCCGGGGCACGCCATCACGCGCCGGCACTGCTGCGGGCGCGGAGAGGAGAGCACGTGCGTCACGTCAAGAAGCCCGAGCAGGTCGATGCGATCGTCGTCGGACTCGGGGCCACCGGGGCCACCGCGGCCAAGGTGCTCAGCGAAGCCGGCCTCAAGGTCGTCGGCTTCGACCGCGGCCCGTGGCTGTCGGCCCAGGACCACTACTCCGGCGACGAGCTCAAGTACGTCAACCGCAACTACCTGTGGCCGGACCCGAACCTGTTCCCCCGCACACTGCGCCACGACGAGACCTCCGAGGCCGAGCGCTTCCCGTTCTCGCCGACCCCGCAGCTGGTCGGTGGCGGCACGAACCACTGGGCCGGCTGGGTGCCCCGGCCGCGCGAGTCGGACTTCATGGTCCGCAGCCTGCACGGTGACATCGAGGGCGCGAGCCTGGCCGACTGGCCGATCCGCTACGAGCACCTCGAGCCCTACCTGACCAAGGTGGAGTGGGAGTTCGGCATCTCCGGCATCGCCGGCGCCGACAAGTACGAGCCCTTCCGCAGCAAGGCCTACCCGAGCGAGCCGCTGGGCCCGACGAAGTTCGGCAAGCGCTTCTACGAGGCCTGCAACAAGATGGGGATCAACGGCTTCCCCATCCCGCACGCGATGGTGACGAACAACCACAAGGGCCGCGACCCGTTCAACACCACCAGCTTCTGGAACCAGTACGGCGACCCGAGCACGGCGCGGTCGAACACGCTGACCACGTTCATCCCCGAGGCCGTCGCCACCGGCAACTTCGAGCTGCGCTCGGAGTCCTTCGTCCGGGAGATCACGGTCGGCAAGGACGGCAAGGCCACCGGCGTCGTCTACATCGACCCGGACGGCAACGAGGTCGCCCAGGAGGCGAAGGTCGTCGTCCTCGGGCTCGGCGCGATCGAGTCCGCGCGGCTGATGCTGATGTCGAGGTCCCCGCAGTTCCCCGAGGGCCTGGGCAACTCCAGCGGCATGGTCGGCAAGAACGCGACCTTCCACGAGTACGTCTTCGCGGTCGGCCTGTTCGACCAGGAGATCGACGACCCGCTGCACGGCTGGGCCGGCAACTACATCAGCGGCGGCACCTTCGAGTTCTACGAGACCGACGAGAACCGCGGGCACATCGGCGGCTGCCTGATCTCGGCCTCTCAGACGTGCCACCCGATCAACTGGGTCTTCCCCGGCCGGCCGCAGTGGGGCCAGTCGCTCAAGGACGCCGACCGCAGCTACTTCAACTTCGCGATGAAGATCGGCGCGATCCTGCACGACATGCCGGTCGAGGGGAACCGCGTCGACCTCGACCCGACGGTGAAGGACGCCTGGGGCCTCCCGGTCGCCCGGATCACGCACAAGCCGCACGGCAACGACGTGGCCATGAGCAAGTGGCAGGTCGACAAGAACGCGGAGATCCTGCAGGTCGCCGGCGCGCGCAAGACCGTCCCGGTCTACCTGGACCGGATGACCGGCAACACCTGCCACCAGCACGGGACGGCCCGGATGGGCACCGATCCGTCGAACACGGTGCTCAACGAGTGGTGCCAGTCCCACGACGTCGACAACCTCTTCGTCGTCGACGGGTCCTGCTTCCCGACCTCGACCGGTGTCAACCCGACGCTGACCATGATGGCCAACGCCTGGCGGGTGTCGGACTACATCGCGGACGCCTGGTCCAAGGGCCGTGATGAGCACATCAAGGTCGCCTGAACCCCAACCCCGAGGAAAGGAGGACGTCATGACCCTGAAGGCCGACTGGGAGATCGTCGGTTCCCCGATCGATCCCGACTCCGACGAGCGCCTGTTCTTCACCGACCACGAGTGGGACACGATCGAGGCGGCCACCGCCCGCATCATCCCCACCGACCACGACCCGGGCGCCCGCGAGGCCCGCGTGGTCGTGTTCATCGACCGCTACCTGTCCGGCATCGACTACATCTTCGCCGCCGCGGACGGCAGCGGGTTCCTCAAGCTGACCGGCAAGTTCGCCGACGCCTGGCGCTCGCGCATGTACGACATGCAACAGACCTACCGGGAGGGCATCGCGGCCCTCGACGCCGCGGCCCGGGAACAGTTCGCCAAGGCCTTCATCGAGCTCACGGAGGCTGAGCAGGACCTGGCGCTCGAGGCCTTCTCCGGTGCGCCGAAGCCGGGCCCCGTCACCCTCGGCTCGAGCCTCGCGGTCGGGACGTTCCTGCAGGGCACGTTCGACCAGGGCCTGCCGTTCTTCGAGGCGCTGTGCCTGCACACCCGGCAGGGCTTCTACTGCGACCCCGTCTACGGCGGGAACAAGGACCGGATCGGCTGGAAGGTCATCGGCTTCCCCGGCCCGAAGTCGCTGAAGGACACCATGGACGGCACCTACAGCACCACCGAGTACTTCGTCGGTGAGTACGACTGGAACGAGCTCGTCCCGCACCTCGGGAAGGCCGGCTGATGCGGATCACCAGCGTCGAGGCGACGCCACTCGGGTCACCGCTCGACGAGCCGCTGCGGTGGGGCGCCATGGTGGTCACGTCGAAGGGCGGCATCGTCGTCCGGGTCACCACCGACGAAGGCCTGGTCGGGATCGGCGAGGCCGGGTTCTCCTCGGAGTACTTCCCGACCGTCGGGCCGATCATCAACCAGCAGCTCGCCCCGATGCTCGTCGGCAAGGACCCCCGTGACATCGGCGCCCTCTGGCAGCAGATGCTCGACGCGACCCACATGTGGGGCCGCCGCGGGATCGAGACCTATGCCCTCAGCGGCATCGACATCGCGCTGTGGGACCTGCTGGGCAAGATCGCCGGCCAGCCGGTCCACCGGCTGCTGGGCTCCTCCAAGTCGAAGGTGCGGGCGTACTTCGCGCCCTCGCTCAAGCCGGTCGACCAGATCGTCGACGAGGCCCGGCGGGCGGTGGCCGACGGCTACACCGCGATGAAGCTGCGGGTCCTCGGGGACATCGGCGACGCCGTGCACCTGGTCGGCTCGGTGCGCGACGCCGTCGGCCCCGGCGTCGACCTCGGGGTGGACGCCAACATGTCCTACGACCGGCGCGGGGCCCTGCAGCTCGCCCGCGAGCTCGAGGGCCTGAACGTGGCCTGGCTCGAGGAGCCGATCCTCGCGCGCAGCCTGACCCAGTACGCCGACGACCACACGTGGCTGGCGGACCGGGTCTCGCTCAAGCTGTCGGGCGGGGAGTCCCTCCTGACCCGGTTCGAGTTCATCGACCTGCTCACCCGGCGGACCTTCGACATCCTGCAGCCCGACGCCACCAGCGTCGGCGGGATCTCCGAGGCGAAGCGGGTGGCCGACATGGCCAGCACCTGGAACCTCAGCTGCATCCCGCACATCGCCTGCTCCTCGGGCACCGGGATCGCGCTGGCCGCAGGCCTGCACATGATCCTGGCCTGCGAGAACACCCCGCTGATCGAGGTCGACGCCTACGGCGGGCCGGGCTGGGACGGGATGCTGGTCGACCCGCTGGTGGTGAAGGACGGGTACCTGGCCGCGCAGGACGCGCCCGGGCTGGGCGTCGAGCTCGCCCCGGACGCCGACGAGCGGTTCGCCCTCTCGCGGGGCTCCGCCCGCCCGCCCGGCGCCACACCGCCGGCCTTCGGCGCGCGGTGATCCCTGCCGTGTCCGCTCTCGAGGTCCGGGACCCCCGGCTGCACGACGTGGTGGCCGACGAGCCGCTGCGCCGCGTGGCCACGGGGTTCCGGTTCCTCGAGGGCCCGGTGTGGCATCCGCGGGAGCGGTCGCTCGTGTTCAGCGACATCCCCGCCGCGCGGATGTCGAGGCTGTCCGCCGCCGGTGAGCTGTCGGTCTTCCGGGATCCCAGCCACATGGCGAACGGGAACGCCTACGACCGGCAGGGCCGCCTGCTGACCTGCGAGCACGCGACGAGCAGGCTGGTCCGGCAGGAGGCCGACGGCTCGGTGGTCACCCTCGCGGACCGTTACCAGGGCAAGGAGCTGAACAGCCCCAACGACGTGGTCGTGGCCCGGGACGGGACGATCTACTTCACCGATCCCGGCTACGGTCGCGCCGCCCCCTACGGCGTGCCGCGGTCGCGGGAGCTGCCCTTCTGCGGGGTCTACCGGCTCGGCGCCCGCGGCCTCGAGCTGCTGACCGACGACGTCGAGGGCCCCAACGGGCTGTGCCTGTCCCTCGACGAGCGGCACCTCTTCGTGGCCGACACCGAACGGATGCACATCCGCCGGTTCGCGCTCACCGGGAGCGGTGTCACCGGCGGCGAGGTCTGGGCCCGCACCACGGGCGCCGGTCCCGGCGAACCCGACGGCCTGAAGGTCGACAGCGCCGGAAACCTGTTCAGCTGCGGGCCGGGCGGCATCCACGTCTTCGACCCCGCGGGCGTCGCGCTCGGCGTCATCCGGGTTCCCGAGGTGACCGCCAACTTCACCTGGGGCGACGACGACCTGTGCTCGCTCTACATCTGCGCCAGTACCACGCTGCACCGGTTCCGGACCCGGGTTTCCGGCGTCCGGGCGTTCTGAAGGAGGACCCAGCAATGACCCTGTCCGCGGCTCAGGAGCGCACCGCCGAGCGGATCCGCAGCGCCCGGATCGTCCCGGTGCTGCGCGCGCCCGACGCCGACGCCGGTCGCGTCATCGCGCTGCGGCTGGTCGCGGCGGGTCTCGACGTCCTCGAGCTCACCGCGACGATCCCGGGTTGGCCGGATCTCGTCGCGGCGGTGAAGGCCGAGGCGCCGGACGCGGTGGTCGGGCTGGGTACGGTCCGGACGGCGGCCGACGCGCAGTGTGCGGTGGTGTACGGCGCGGACTTCCTGGTCAGCCCGTACCCGGTTCCGGCCGCGCGGGCGGTCGCCGCCGAGGGGGACGTGCTGTTCGTCGAGGGTGGCATCACCCCCGCCGAGATCGGGGCCGCCGCGGACCGCGGGGTGGCCAAGATGTTCCCGGCACACCTGGGCGGGCCGCAGTACCTGAAGTCCGTGCTCTCGGTCCTGCCCGGGGCCCGGATCGTCCCGACCGGGGGGATCGCGGTGCGCGACGTCCCGGCCTGGCTCGACGCGGGTGCGTTCGCGGTGGGGGTGGGCAGCGACGTGTACGCCGCGGACGACCTCGAGGCGAAGGTGGCGGAGCTGCGCGACCTGATCGGGGCGCGGCCGTGACCCGGGTGACCGCGATCGGCGAGTGCATGGTCGAGCTCACCCACCGGACGGACCGCACGCTCGCCCTCGGGTTCGCCGGGGACACCTTCAACACCGCGGTCTACCTGGCCCGCAGCGCCCCGGCGGACGAGGTGTCCGTCGACTACGTGTCCGCGGTGGGCGACGACCGGTACAGCGACGAGCTCGTCGCCGCCGCGGCCGCGGAGGGCATCGGCACCGGCCTGGTGGAGCGGATGCCCGGGCGCACGCCGGGGCTGTACCTGGTCCGGACGGACGGGGCGGGGGAGCGCAGCTTCACCTACCACCGGTCCGAGTCCCCGGCCCGGTGCCTGTTCGACGCGAGCTGGCCGGAGCGGGTCGACCGGGCGGTCGCGGACAGCGATCTGGTCTACCTGTCGGCGATAACGTTGCAGATCCTCTCCGCACCGGCCCGCGAGCGGCTGTGGTCGGTCCTGGCGGCCGCCCGGGCCCGGGGCGCGCGGGTCGCGTTCGACAGCAACTTCCGCCCGCGCGGCTGGCCCGACGCGGCGGCCGCGCGGGCGGCCGTCACCCGCACGCTGGAGCTGACCGACGTCTACCTGCCCACGTTCGACGACGAGCGGGCGCTGTACGGGGACCGGGACGCGCAGGCGTGCGCGGCCCGCCTGGCCGGGCTCGGCGTCGCCGAGGCGGTGGTCAAGACGGGGCCGGAGGGATGTCTCGTCGTGACCGGCGGCGACGTCGTCCCCGTGCCGGCGCGGCGCGACGTCCCGGTCGTCGACACGACTGCGGCGGGGGACTCCTTCAACGCGGGGTACCTGGCCGCGCGGCTGCGCGGTGAACGACCGGCGCAGGCGGCGGCGGCCGGCCATCGGCTCGCGTCCCTGGTCGTGGGCACTCCCGGGGCGATCCTGCCCGAGGACATCCTCCCGCGACGCGGCGTGGCCGGACCTCCGGCCGCCGTGGACCACGACCGGTTCGCCGGCTCGCGGCGTTGCGCGGTGGCGGACGGTGACCACGGCCACTACTCTTCAGACCACCGGACCACTGGCGACCTCGTGGTCCTGGGGGACGCGACCACCGACCTGCCGGGTCAAGGGTAAGAGGGGGGCCGGATGTCCAGCACGAGCCGCGGCAGGATCGAGCCCGTCCGCAGGCTGAAGGTGGCGGACTCCGTCGCCGAGCAGCTCGAGTCGATGATCGTCCGAGGAGACTTCGCGCCCGGGGACAAGCTGCCGCCGGAGCGGGCACTGGCCGAGCAGTTCGGGGTCGGGCGCAGCTCGATGCGCGAGGCGATCCGCGTCGTCGAGGCGAACGGGATGCTCCGGACCGACCACGGCGTCGGTGTCTTCGTCGTCAGCCGGTCACGCCGCGCGCCCGACCTGTCGCAGCTGCTCGTACTCGACGAGTACACGGTGCAGGAGCTGTTCGAGGTCCGGATCACCCTCGAGCGGGACGCCGCCGGGTTGGCCGCGGAACGCGCGACCGAGGACGAGACCGCCGAGTTGCGCGGCATCATCGAGGCGATGGCGAGTCCCGACCTCAGCGACAAGGACTTCGTCGCGCTCGACGCCGACCTGCACCGCGCGATCGCGCAGACGACGAAGAACTCGCTGCTGCTCAAGCTCCACTCGACGATCGAGCCCTTGTTCGTCGACTACTCGCACCAGGTCGTCGGGCTGCGGGGCCGCCGGGAAGCCGCCCACGCCGGGCACCGCCAGATCGTCGACGCAGTCGGCGGGCACCGGGTCGACGACGCTCGCGCGGCCGCGGTGAAGCACATCCGGGACGTCGAGCGCGACATCATCGCGCACCTCGCGCGGGACTGAGCGGGAGAACCTGCCCGGTGGCCGCACGGGGATCGACTGCGTTCCGGCAGAACCTCCCATCCTGACGGTGCACCCGGTATGTCCGCTCTACGTGCTTCCGGTCATAGGCGGCGTCGGCGGTGAGGTCTTGAATGCGGTCCCGCAAGCCAGGACCGCACTCACCGGGGAAAGGCCATGCTGGCCATGACCGACATGAAGACGCGGCTCGGCGATATCGAGACCAAGACGTCCGACGCCGTGCGGGCGTCCGAGAGCGACCAGGGGGCGTCGGCCGTGCTCGTCGCCGTGGTCCGGGAGTTCGACAGCAAGGCGGACCGGGTGGTCGCGGACACCGGCGAGGCCCGTGACTCCGTCATCGAGCTCGAACAGGCCGGCGACAGCGCCAAGGCTGCGGCCGAGGCCGACTCGGGCCTGGGCGAGGAGGCCCGTCAGGCGGTGCTCGACGCCCACCTGCCGATCTGCATCCTCAAGACCGAGATCTGACGGCTCCGCTCCCGACGACCTCGGGAGGCCGGTGCTGTGTCTGCCCGCTCCGTCCCGGCCGCACCGGGGGGGCGGCCGGGAGGGCGTCGGGTAGCCGCACGGCGAGGAGGGCGATGTCGTCGCTGGTGTCGGACTCGCTGCGGGCGAGGAGCTCGTCGCAGAACGTCGCCAGCGGCGTGTCGAGGAGTTCCGAGGCGACGGCCTCGAGCCGGGACGTCGTCTCGTCGAGGTCCCTGCGGCGCTGTTCCACGAGGCCGTCGGTGTAGAGCAGCAGGGTCGAGCCCGGTTCGATTGTCGCGCGGCCCTGGGACCGGGAGGGGCCGCGCGTGGTCACGCCGAGCACCATTCCCGCTCCTTCGAGGAGGGACCGGGGGCCGTGCGCGGGGTGGACCAGCAGCGGGGCCGGATGGCCCGCGCTGCTCCAGGTGAGGGTGGCGCCGCCGTCCGGACGTGGTCGGAGCCGGGCGTAGAGCAGGCTCGCGAAGTCCGTGATCCCGAGCGCGACCGCGAGCTCGTCGAGGCGTTCGACGGCCCTCGCCGGCTCCATGGAGTCGTCCATGGCGATGCCGCGGAACATGCTGCGCAGCTGTCCCATCACGGTGGCGGCGTCCAGGTCGTGGCCCACGACGTCCCCGACGACGAGACCGAGGTCGCCGCCGGGGAGGGTGAAGGCGTCGTACCAGTCCCCACCGACCTCGAGGGTGTCGAGCGCGGGTTGGTACCGGGCCTGGATCTCGACGTCGCGGCGCGGGGGGAGCTCGCTGAGCATCGCCTTCTGCAGGGTGAGCGCGGCGCGCCGCGTCTCCTGGAACCGCTGCGCGTGCTCGATGGCCACGGAGGCTCGCGCGGCGAGCTCGCTGACGAACGTCAGGTCCTCGTCGGTGAAGCGCGGCCGGTCGCCCCAGGCGACGAAGGTCAGGGCGGCGATGACGGCGTCGCCGGAGCGGATGGGGGTCAGGAGCGAGGTGTGCCAGCCGAGCCTGCGCTCCCAGTCGGCGAGGGCGGTGTCGCGCGCCCAACGGGCACGGTCGTCCAGGGGATGGTGCAGCAGGAGGGGGCGACGCGTGCGCACGAGCTCGGCGAAGGGATGGTCGTCGGCGTAGGTGAACGGCTCGGCGGAGGCGTCGGGGACCTCGATGTCGACCCGGCTGGTCAACCGCCGTCCCGTGACGGGGCCGCCCGCCACCAGCGGGTCGAGGAGATGGACGGTGCAGCCGTCGGCGAAGGTGGGGACGAGGACGTCGACGAGCGCCTGCAGCTCGCTGAGCGGTTCGAGCTCGCGGTTGACGGCCTCGGTCGCCCGGGCGAGCAGCTCCAGGCGGGTGCGGGCCCGGACCTCGGCGTCGATGTCGGTCTCGGTGCCGACCCACTCGACGGTGCGGCCCGCCACGACCACCGGCACCGCGCGGATCCTGAAGTGGCGGTGCCCGCCCCCTTCGGCGGCGAGCCGGGCGACCTCGTCGAAGACCGAGCCGGTGTTGAGCGCCTCGCGCCAGCGTCGTTCCGCGTCCTCCCGATCGTGGGGATGGACCCTTGTCAGGAAGGGCGCCCGGTCCGCCGCCGAGGCGTCTGGGTCCGGCACCGGGTCGCCGTCGGCGGTGACGGTCCAGACCTCGGCGCTCGTCGCCTCGATGAGGCTCCGGTAGCGGGTCACGGTCCGCAGCCGGGCCGCGGCGAGCTCGGTCAGCTCTCGTCCGGTCGTCTCGGCCTCGGTCACGTCGACGAAGACGTCGCCCACCCCGACGACCTCGCCTCCGGCGCCGAAGACGGGGTAGTAGTTCATCCGCCAGACCTGGTGCGGCCCCCGGCCGTGCCAGAGCCGGCCCTCGATGCGGACCCGCTGGGCCTCGCCCGTGCGGATGACCTCCCGGCACACCGCGGAGAACCGCGGGCCGCAGGGCTCGCCGTGGACCTCGTCGATCGTCCGGCCGATCCGTTCCTCCACCGTCCCCCCGTTGATCGAGGCGACCGTGGCGTTGACCCGCCGGTACCGGAGATCGGTGTCGACGTAGGTGAAGCCGACCGGCGCGTTCTCGAACAGCCCGTCGAGCAGGGCGAGGGTCTCGTCCGACGAGTCCGGGCTCCCGGACTCGTCGGACAGGATCCCGACGACCCCGAGGAACCGGCCGTCCGCGTGGACCGGGTGGCACCGGTACCACACCGGCCGGTCGTGCTCCGAGGTGCTCGGGAGCGTGCCGGACCAGGTCGCTCCCGCCTGCGCGTCGGCCGTCGTCTCCCACCCGGCAGCCTCGTCCGGCGGCGCGATCCCCACGACGACGCCGTCCGCCCCGAGGACCTCGGAGCTGGTCCGCGCGGTCAGCCGCTCCGCCTCGGCGGTCCAGACGACGACCCGGCCCCGCGCGTCGAGGGCGAACGCCCCGACCCGTGCGTGATCCAGCAACGCAGCCCACAACGGTGCACGCTCGTCCACCGAACCGCCACCTTCTCCAGCTCCCGGCAACACCCGACGCCGGCACCACGGATCCCCGCCGCGGAGGGCCGGCTGGTCCCTCCGTGCGGAGCCTGGGAGCAATCTAGCGGCAACGAGCGGACCGGGAAGGGAACGAGCGCACGAGGTCGGCGCCCCGTCCCTGCGTGGGACGGGGCGCCGACGACCGACCCGCGTCCTAGGCGATGAAGCGGACGTTGTCCGCCACGTCGTGGGCGGACTCCTCGGTCGGGGTGATGGCGCGCAGGACGAGTCCGCCCTGCAGCTTGACCAGCTGCGAGGTGAGCGTGGTGAGGTAGCGGAAGCCGGCGCGGGGATCGATCACGGTCCGCGGCGAGACGTCCGCGGCGGCGTGGAGCACGTTGCGGAACAACTCCGACGGCGCGGGCTGGACCAGCCAGGCCGGGCCGGACGGACCGGGAGCCCCCTGCACGCCGGGAACGCCGACCGGGCCGACCGGTCCGGGGGGACCCTGCTCGCCCTGCACGCCCTGCGGTCCGGCGATGCCGCGCGGGCCGTCCTCGCCCTGCTCCCCGGGCAGGCCGCGAGGCCCGCGTTCGCCCTGCTCACCGGTCTCCCCGATGACGCCTCGCTGGCCCTGGGCGCCGGGAAGACCGGCCGGTCCGGGCGCGCCGTCCTCGCCGGGCGCGCCCTGCTCGCCGGTGGAGCCCTGTGCCCCACGGGGCCCCTGCTCCCCGGTCGGCCCCTCGGGGCCCTTGTCCCCGCGCTCGCCCGGCAACCCCGCGATGCCGGCCGGGCCCTGGTCGCCACGCTCCCCGGGGAGCCCGACGGCGCCGGTCGGACCCTTGTCGCCGGTCTCCCCGGTCAGGCCCTTCGGGCCCTGCTCGCCCTGCGGGCCCTTGTCCCCGACGGGACCCACCGGGCCCTTCGGGCCGGCCTCGCCCTTGGGTCCCGGGTCTCCGGCGGGGCCCGCCGGGCCCTTCGGGCCGACGTCGCCCTTGGCGCCGGGCTCACGCCTGACCTTCCTGTCGCCGCCCGGGCCCTGTGGTTCCCTGTCGCCCTTGTCGGGCTTGCGTGCATCAGCGGGCTGAGTCATGAGAAAAGCCTTTCGACGGTTCGAGAACGCGCTGCGGCACGGTGATGCGCAGCATTCTGTGACGGATTCTGGTGTGGTCCCAATGGCGCCACGTGGTCGCGCTTCGCTGACAGACGACGAATGCAGGGCGAGGTGGGCGCGATTGCGACCTGTCGAGTACGGCCCCGTGACCTGCTGCTCAAGATCCGGGGAATGTGCTGTCGGCCGTCCCGGGCTTCGACGAAGATGGGCAACGACTCGAGCATACGCAATTCCGGGATCCGGACAAGTCGAGCGGCGCTCGTCGTGGAACGGACGGAGGTGGACCTCCTGACATGATCGCGACAATTATCGAGGAACTCATCGATCGCCACGATGGGAGCGGCGGATCGCCCGTTCCGGCAAGGGTTCACGCCGGCACCACGTCGGCTGCGGGTCGTGGACCCTTCGCCAGCAGTTGCCGCCGGAACGAGTCGACGTCGGCGTGCGCCGGGCTGGTGGTGCGGAGGAAGTCGAGGAGTACGCCGGCGAACCGCGCCGGGTGCTCGGAATGCGGGAAGTGCCCGGTGTCGTCGAATATCTCGAGCCGGCTTCCCGGCATCCGGTCGTGGGCGGCGGTGGTGTGGGCGAGCGGGATGACCGCGTCGGCGGTGCCGCCGACGAGGAGGACCGGCACGTCGGCGAGCAGGTAGAGCCTGCCGTTGCCGTCGAGGCGTTGTCCGGACCAGTTCAGCGCGCTGCGCACCGTCTGGACGAACGCGCCGCGCGCGCCGTCGTCGGCGAAGGAGGTGAGGGCGCGGGCCAGTTCGTCGAGGTCGGCGATCGGTACACCCGGAACGGTGCGGACGGCCCGGTGCGCGAGGTCGGCGAACCTGCGCGGGGTGAGGGCGTTCAGCACCCGGAGCACCGTCGCGGTGCCGGGCAGGCTCGCGGCGCGCAGGGCGATGCTCACGTCCGGGCCGAGCCCGCCGCTGGCGTCGAGGACGAGCCGTTCGGTGAGCTCGGGGAACTGGTAGGCGAACTGCATCGCGACGCCACCGCCGAACGAGTGCCCCACCACGGTGGCGCCGTCCAGGTGCAACGCGACGAGGAGGTCGCGCAGACCGGCGGCGTAGGCGCCGAGGGAGTAGTCGCCGTTGCGGGGTTTGGCCGATTCGCCGTGGCCGAGCAGGTCCGGCGCGATGACGTGGGCGTGGCGGCCGAGCAGGGGCAGGACCGGCAGCCAGGTCGCCGAGCTGCTCGCCAGCCCGTGCAGCAGCACCACCGTCGGTCCGCCGCTGCGTTCCCCCGTCTCCAGGAAGGTCACCTGCTGGTCGTGGAGGGTGATCTCGTGGCGGGTGACGGGCGCGGCCGGGGCCGGTCGGGTGCCGCAGCGGAGCCGGCGGGTCCGCCGCACCGGTTCGGAGCGTGCGGGGCCGGGTCGGGGGAGCAGGGGCATGGCGTCCTTCGGGTCGGGGGGTGCCGGCCGGTCGGAGGCGACGTCGTCTTCCGCACGGGGTCGAGGGGACAGCGAGCTCGGCGTGGTGTCGGGAGCGAGGTAGCCGCTCCGCGTGATCGATAGCCCGGCCATCGGCGTTGCCCGCGTCACATGCGGCTGTGTCGATGAGTCGGTCCGGCCGGCAATCTGCCTTACCGGCCGGACCTGGGAACTGTCGAGTGCGCGCACCAATCCAGTTCCTGTCCGGCAGCATGCTCACGCGCTGCCGATCGAAACCTCGAATCGGGGACCGCGCACCGCGCGGATCGGTCGCCGGCGGCGGTCCGGGGCACCCCTGTCGGGGTAGACCCCTGTCGAGGCGGCGCCGTCGTGGTGAAGATGGGCGCCATGGACGTCCCCGCGCGAGTCGAGCCCGTCACGTGCTCGACCTGTCGGCGCGGGTTCGACCCCCGGGACGCGTACGAGGTGCGGGCGCATTCACCCGAGGACTGCGGATGCGGGTGCTGTCGGAACAGGCCCCCGTGCTTCTCGTGCCGCCAGCCGTTCTGCACCTGCACGGTGCACTGACCCACGTCGGCGGCCATCGTCCCGAACACGCTGACCGTGGCCACGGCGGCCCGGCTCCTCCTGCCTCCCGCTCACCTGCGCGTCCCGCCGCGGCGTCCCGCTCAGCGGCGCAGGAGGCGGAGCAGAGCCGGCGGCCGGCCGCCGAAGCCTTCCGCCTCCAGCGCGGCCAGCAGGATTCGTGGCACGTCGCGGACCAGCGGGAAGACGAGGTAGCGCGGCGTCCAGGCCGGGGAGAACTTGGCGTTGAACCGGTAGAGGCTGTCGATCTGCCACCAGCGCGAGCCGAGGCGCAGGAGCTTCGCCCACAGCCGGGTGGCCGGCCCCGCACCGATGCGCTCGCCGCGTTCGAGAGCGGCCCTGAACAAGGCGAAGTTGAGCGACACACGAGCCACGCCGAGACCCTCGGCGGCCCTCATCAGCTCGACGATCATCGCCTCGGTCACCCCGTTCTCGGTGTCCGGAGCGCGGCGCATGAGATCGAGCGACAGGCCGTCGGCGCCCCAGGGGACGAGCTGGAGCAGCCCGCGGACCCGATCACCGCCGGCGCCGTCCGGGCCGTGGGCGGTGACCAGCACGGCGGCCGGGTCCTGCGGCTCGGCCACCCGGGACAATGCCATCGAGAAGCCGCGTTCGGTGGCGTCCCCGCGCCAGCTCGCGGCGAGCTCGGCGAGGGCGGCCCGCTCCTGGTCGTCGAGCTCCCCGCAGCGACGGACGCGCACCGTGTACCCGGCGCGGACGATACGGGCGTGTGCCTGGCGGACGCCCTTCATCGGACGGCCGTCGAGGGTGAAGGTGTCCGTCGACAGGACGGCTTCGTCGCCGAGCTCGAGCGCGTCCAGGCCCGCCTTGGCGTAGGCGGTCGCCCCGCGTTCCGAGCACGCGAGCACCGCCGGGGTCCAGCCGTGCTCGACGCATTCGGCCAGGTACGCCTCGATCGCGCCGGGCCATGCTCCGGTGTCGCCGAGCGGGTCGCCGGAGGCCAGCGCGACGCCGGCGAGCACCCGGTGGGCGACGGCCGCGTGGCCGCCCGGGGCGAGGACCACGGCCTTGTCCGGGCGGAGCGCGAAATAGCCCAGGGACTCCGGATCGCGGTCCTTGGCCAGCAGTGCACGGAGCCGTTCGGAGTCCTCCGCGCTCTGCCCCGGACGGGGTTCGGCAGAACGGAGCAGGTGGTAGCCGGCCACCACGACGGCCACGACGCCGAAGGTCAGGCCGGCTGTGGCGGTCAGGTCGTCGAGCCAGTCCACCCGGAACTGCACGGGACCGCTGACGCCGACCAGCGACAGCGCCGCGTGGGTCGCCTCGTCGAGCGCGCCGGGGCGGCCCTCGAGCCGACGGCCGTTGATCGCCAGCAGCAGCCAGACCAGCCCGAACCCGGCCGCCGCGAACTGCGCGAACAGGACGACGGCCCGCACGAGACCGTGCGGATCCGGGCGCGCGACGAACCACCGCCGGTTGAAGAGCAGGGCCGCGCACAGCAGGGCCGCGGCCGCGGCCGCGAAGTACCCGTGCCGGGTCGCGATGCCGCGCGTCGCGTCGGCGACCGCGAGCACCGCCGTGACGACGACGCCCAGCTGCCACGCGCGCCGCTTGCGACGGCGCAGCCCGGTGGCCGCCAGCAGCAGCCCGACGCCGGCGACCAGGGCGATGACGACACCCGCGAGACCGATCGTCGGAGGCAGGCCGAGCGAGCTCCGCAGCTCAGGGGTGAGCATCCGGCGGGGCCCGGGGAACACGGTCGAGACGATGGTCAGCAGGGCGACGAGCCGGGTCGACCACACGACCGTGCGCACGGCCGCGGCGCCGGCGATGCGACGACCGCGGGCGCCCGGATCGGGTGCCTCCGGTGTCCTTCGGCGTTCGTCGGGGGCAGGAGCGTCAGCGCGGGACATGGGCACCTCTCCTGACTCCGGCCGCGGCGACGGTGTCGCCCGCCGCGCCCGAACCGGGCAGCCGGCCGCCGGTCCACCGGACCTCGGGGGCGAGGCGGGACCGATCGCGGCGCTCAGCCCGGGCAGGGCCGCTCGCGCCGCTGCCGTTCCGCCTCCGAGCACAGTTCCAGACGATGCCATGGTCCACCCGAGCGGGTGTATGTGGTGAGGGATCGTCCCGTTGCGCCGACCACGTCCGGTTCGCTCGGCGGCCGGTCGTCGAGCGGTTCGCCGCAGCGGAGGGTGAATCGCCGGATGACGCTCGCCTCGTGGCCGGATCAGGGTCGCCGGGCCTCGACGAGCCAGGCCGCGGACTCGTAGTACACGCCACCGGCGAGGTGGTGATCGACCAGGCTCGCGCGCAGCGCGCCGAGCGCGCTACTCCTGTCGTCCGGGTCCAGGTCCCGCACCGTCCCGGCGTTCTGGGCGGAGACGAACCGGAAGGCGTCGTCGGGATCGGCACCGAAGTACATCGGCGCGGTGAGGCCCCGCAGACGGACGTCGGAGAAGCCGGCGACCGTGGGCAGCGACCTCACGCGCTCGGGGTCGCTCAGCGCGAGAGGACTCGGCGTGGTCGTCGGCGGGACGGGCAGACCGCGGCCTGCGTCGAGGCGGTACGGAAGGCGCGGAGCCACTCGTTGTGCTCCCACCGCTGACAGGTCAACAGGACGAGACAGCCTCCCGGGCGGAGCGCCCGCGCGAGATTGCGGAACGCGGCGACCGGATCACCGAAGAACATCGTCCCGTGCCGGCTCACGACGAGGTCGAAGGACTCGGCCGGGAACGGGTGGAGTTGTGCGTCGGCGAGCAGGAAGGTCGGGTTCGGCACCCGCTCGATCTCGGCGCGGCGACGTGCGACTCCGAGCATCTCCGAGGACAGATCCACCCCCAGCGCCGATCCGGAACCGGCGCGTCGAGCTGCTTCGATCGTGACCCTGCCGTTTCCGCATCCGACGTCGAGCACCGTCGCCCCGTCGGCGATCGCCGCAGCCGCCAGGAAGGGCTCGCGGTAGGCGGCCACCCCCTCGTCGAAGCGGTCGGCGTGGGCAGCCCAGAAGACGCCTCCGTCGCCGTCCCAGTTGGCGGACCGGGCCGCGTTCGACGGGTCGACAGGATGATCACTGCTCATCCTGCCCACGATTCCAGAGGGACCGTGTCCGAGCGCGGACGCGTGTCGAGGGCGGGGAAGGACCGCCGCCGCGTGGTTCTGCCGAGTCGAGACGCGCGCCCCCGGTTGGGCGCATCAGGCCGGTGCCCCGGCCGGGAGCGACCAGCCACGCTGGCACCTCCGCGGAGGAGGTGAAGATGAAGTACGACGAGTTCATCGATGCGGTCAGCGAACGCGCCGGCCTGCCGCGCGACGAGGCCGAGTCGCTCACGCACGCCGTACTGCGGACGCTCTCCGAGCGCCTGAGCGGCGGCGAGGCCGAGGACCTGCGCGCTCAGCTGCCCAAGGGGTTGCAGGAGGATCTCATCCCACCGCAGGAGGAGGCGCAGGGCTTCGACGTCTCGGAGTTCACGCGCCGGGTCGTGCAGCGTTCCGGCATCGACCCGGCGGACGCGGCCGCCGCGACCGCCGCCGTGCTCTCCGTGATCCCCGACGCCGTCAGCGCGGGGGAGTTCGACGACGTGCTCAGCCAGCTCGGTCTCGAGTACGCCGCACTGATCGACGCCCAGACGTAGCCGGTCGTGCACGGTACGCCCGTCGCCCGGCTCCACCCGGAGGGAGTGAACGGTCAATGGTGGGGACCGCGAACTACATCTCGTTCCACGAGGACGACCTCGACCACGCGAAGGCCGACGTCGGCCGGGACGGCTCCACGACCCGTCTCGACATGGTGGATCGGCGAACGCCCTACGACGTCCGGTTCGACGGCGTGGAATTCGGCGCGGTGAGCGTGGTCCGGTACCGGTCCGGCGCTGCCGTCCGGACCGGCACGTCGGACCTGCAGACCTGCTTCTCGGTCGACCTCCCCGACACCGGCGTCAAGCAGGTCGAGCACCGGTCGGAGTCCACCGAGGCGTTCCCCGGACGCGCGGTGATCTGCCAGGACGTGGGCGACGTCAGCATGACGATCGGCGACGGGTACTCGGCCTACACCGTGCGGATCGACCGGGACGCGCTCGACGACACGCTGCTCGAGCTGCTCGGGCACTCGCCCGGCCACCCGCTCGACCCCGAGGCGAGCATGGACCTGCGGGCTCCCGCCGGCATGCGATGGGCCCGGCTGGTGCAGCTGCTCTGCGCTGCCGCGGAGGCACGCAGCCCCGTCCTGAGGAACCCGCTGGTCGCCGCGCCGCTGCACGACGCGGTCGTCGAAGGGCTGCTGGCCGCGGCCGACCACCGCGACCGCGCCGAGATGGAGCGCCCCGTCCACTCGTGGTGCCTGGAGCCGGTGCACCGGACGACCGAGACCATGCACGACCAGCCGGAGTACCCGTTCACCCCGGCGCTGCTCGCGCGCGCGAGCGGGGTGAGCGAGCGTTCCCTGTACGAGGGGTTCCTCCGGCACGTCGGGTGGCCTCCGATGACCTACCTGCGCCGGGTCCGGCTGGAGCGTGCGTACCACGATCTGCGGGACGGCTCGGACGACGAGACCTCCGTGGACGGGGTCGCCGGTCGCTGGGGCTTCGACGACCCGGGCCGCTTCACCGAAGACTATGGGCGCGTGTACGGCCGGTCGCCGGCGGAGACGCTGCACGTCGGACGTACGGGGTGAGGACCCACGACCGCGCCGGGACCGCCACCCGCCGCCGGCCCGGACGGCGGCGCCGCGCGGTGGTGCCCGCCCTGTGCGCCGCGGTCGTGGCGGGGACGACGGCCTGCACCACGGTGGGGAACGCCCCGTCCGCGCCCGACGCCCCCCCGGCCCGGGTAGCCGAGCTGCTCGAGCAGGACTACGCCCAGGCCGCGACCCGGGCGCTGCCGTCCGTCGTGGAGATCAGCACCGGCAGCGGCCTCGGCTCCGGGGTGGTCTTCGACAGCGCGGGGCACGTCCTGACCAACGCGCACGTCGTCGGGAGCTCGACCAGCTTCCAGGTGCGGCTGCCCTCCGGCACCGCGACCTATCCCGCGGCCCTGGTGGCCTCCTGGCCGCCCGACGACCTCGCGGTGATCAAGCTGACCGGGGCGCCACCGGTGCGGCCCGCCGCCTTCGGCCGGTCGTCGGACCTCGTGGTCGGCGACATCGTGATCGCGATGGGCAACCCGTTCGGGCTCGACAGCAGCGTGACCGACGGGATCGTCTCGGCGCTCGGGCGCACCGTGAGCGAGCCGGCCGGGCCGAACTCGCCCGGCGCCGTGCTGCGCGACGCGATCCAGACCAGCGCAGCGATCAACCCGGGGAACAGCGGCGGGGCGCTGGTCAACCTCAACGGTGAGGTCATCGGCATCCCGACGCTGGCCGCGGTGAACCCCGAGGCGGGCGGCGCCGCGCCGGGCATCGGGTTCGCCGTGCCCAGCGACCTGGCCACCGACCTGGCCCGCCAGATCGTGGACAACGGCAGGGTCGTCGACTCCCGGCGCGCCGCCCTCGGCCTGTCGGCGGTCACGGTCACCGACGACAGCGGGCAGCCCGCCGGTGTCGGGGTGGCGGCCGTACAGCCCGGCGGCCCCGCGGCGAACGCCGGCATCCGCGACGGGGACATCATCACCATGATCGACGCGACGGAGGTCAAGGAAGCCCAGCAACTCCAGAAAGCCCTGGCCGAGCACCGCCCGGGCGACGTCGTGCGGGTGACGTTCGTGCGCCCGCCGGGCGGTCCGACGACCGTGCCGGTGACCCTCGGCGAGCTGCCGAGCGGATGACCGGACCGCGATCGACGTCCGGCCGGACCGGCACCGGCCCCGTGGGGCCAACGGCCGCACGAAGGTTGCCCCGCGGGACCCGTTCGCCGCAGCGGCTGCGCTGCCATCGTGTACCTACGGCTCGACCGCACGGGCGCAGTGCCGGGCACCACCGGCCCTCGCAGGACGCCGTGTGGACGGACCCGCCCGAGACCCCGCGACAGAGCGAGGAGACCGAGGGGGACCCCCGGTCCGCCTCCCGACCCGACATCCACCCGGCGAACAGGTCGCCGGCCGACCACTACTCCAGGAGCCCAGCCATGACCGATCAGCCGAGCCCCGTCGGGCCGGCGGTCGCGCCCGGTGCCAGCGGTGCCGCCGCGGAGCCGACCACGCCGTCCCATGCCCCTGTCCGGCGAGCCATCGCCACCACGACCGACTACGCCGCGGCCGAACGGATCGTCGACCGGTTGGCCGACCTCGACTTCCCGGTCGAGCGGGTGTCGATCGTCGGGCACGACCTGCAGGTCGTCGAACAGGTCGTCGGCAAGATGACCTGGGGCCGGGCCCTCTGGCGCGGCGCGCTGAGCGGCGCCGTGCCCGGCGCCCTGATCGGCTGGATCTTCGGTCTGTTCAGCTGGGTCAACCCGCTGATCAACGCGGTGTTGCTGGCGCTGTACGGCGTGGTCTTCGGTGCCGTGATCGGGGCGGTCGTGGGCCTGATCGTCTATGCGATGCAGCGAGGCAGGCGGGACTTCTCCTCGGTCTCGGCGATGCTTCCCTCCCGGTACGAGGTGATGGTCGACGCCGACGTGGCCGACGAGGCCCTGCGCAAGCTCGAGCGGAGGATCTGATCATGGCGCGAGCCGCCGGTATCGACCTGGGCACCACCAACTCCGTGATCGCCGCGTGGGAGGGCGGCGAGGCAGACGTCGTCCCCAACGCCGAGGGGCAGCGCACGACCCCGTCGGTCGTGGCGTTCACCGAGAACGGCGAGCGGCTGGTCGGCCAGCTGGCCCGCAGGCAGGCGATCCTCAACCCGAAGGGCACGATCCACTCGGTCAAGCGCTTCATCGGGCGCAAGTTCGACGAGATCCGCGAGGAGGCCGAGCAGGTCACCTACGACGTGGTGGCGGACGACCAGGGCAACGCGCGGATCAGCGTCCGGGGCAAGCTGTACGCCCCGGAGGAGATCAGCGCGATGATCCTGCGCAAGCTCGCCGACGACGCGGGGCGCCACCTCGGCGAGAAGGTCAACGAGGCCGTCATCACGGTCCCCGCCTACTTCAACGACGCGCAGCGGACCGCGACCAGGGACGCCGGGAAGATCGCCGGCCTCGAGGTGCTGCGGATCATCAACGAGCCGACGGCGGCGGCGCTGGCCTACGGGCTGGACAAGCAGCAGCACGAGACCGTGCTGGTGTTCGACCTCGGCGGCGGCACGTTCGACGTGAGCATCCTCGACGTCGGCGACGGCGTCGTGGAGGTGCGGGCGACGGCCGGGGACACCCACCTCGGCGGCGACGACTTCGACCGGCGGATCGTCGACCACCTGGCCGAGGAGTTCCAGAAGGAGAACCGCATCGACCTGCGCAAGGACCCGCAGGCGCTGCAGCGTCTCTACGAGGCGGCCGAGAAGGCGAAGATCGAGCTGAGCTCGGTGACGCAGACGCAGGTGAACCTGCCGTTCGTCACCGCGGACCAGAACGGGCCGAAGCACCTGACGGCGACGCTGATGCGTTCGACGTTCGAACAGATCACCTCGGACCTGATCGAGCGCACGATGGAGCCGGTCAAGCGGGCCATGTCCGACGCGAAGGTCAGCTCCGACGACATCGACGAGGTCATCCTCGTCGGCGGCTCCACCCGGATCCCCGCCGTCCAGAGCCTCGTGCGGCGGCTCACCGGCGGCAAGGACCCGAACATGACGGTCAACCCCGACGAGGTCGTCGCGGTCGGCGCGGGGATCCAGGCCGGGGTGCTCAAGGGCGACGTGTCCGACGTGCTGCTGCTCGACGTCACACCGCTGTCGCTGGGCGTGGAGACCCAGGGCGGCGTGATGACCCGCATCGTGGAACGCAACACCACGATCCCGGCCCGGCGCGCCGAGACGTTCTCGACCGCCGCGGACAACCAGCCCGCCGTGGACGTCGTGGTGCTGCAGGGCGAGCGGGAGCGCGCGGCCGACAACCGAGTGCTGGGCCGGTTCCAGCTCACCGACATCCGGCCGGCGCCACGCGGCGAACCTCAGGTGGAGGTGACCCTCGATCTCGACGCCAACGGCATCCTGAACGTGACGGCCAGGGACAAGGACACCGGCAAGGAACAGGGCATCACCATCTCGGAGAGCTCCAACCTCGACGCGGGCGACGTCGACCGGATGGTGCAGGAGGCCGACCGCAACCGTGCGGCGGACCAGGAGCTGCGGCAGGAGATCGACGCGCGCAACGAGCTCGACGCCCTCGCCTACCAGGTGCAGCGCCGGCTCGACGAGCTCGGCGACGCCGCCCCGCCCCACGAGCGGTCGCGTGCGGAGATGCTGGTGACCGACGCCCGGCAGGCGGTGTCGGACCAGGCGCCGATCGAGCGGGTCCGCGAGCTCACCCAGGAGCTTCAGGGTGTGCTGGCCGGGCTGCAGACCGTCTCCGCCGGAGGCGGTCAGCCGGCCGGGGCGAGCGATGACCGGTCCGAGTCGTCCGCCGCGGACGACGACGTGATCGACGCCGAGTTCGACCGCAGCTGAGGGCGGATGCGATGACAGCCCAGCGACCCGAGAGCCCCGCGCCCTCGCTCTCCGCCCAGCAGCGGTCCGACGAACCGGCCCGGCAGGAACAGCCGGGGTCGGAGGCCACGGCCTCCGGCCCGGGCGGGGCCGACGGGACGGGGCAGCGGCCGGAGGGCCTGGAGACCGCGGCCGGGGCGGGGCCGGCCCCGGCCGAGTTGGAGGACCGCTGGCGGCGCACCGCCGCGGACCTGGACAACCTCCGCAAGCGCTACCAGCGCGACCTCACGCGGGAGCGCGGCGCCGAGCGCGACCGGGTGGCGGCGGCGTTCCTCCCCGTCCTGGACAACATCGACCTGGCGCTGCGGCACGCCGAGGCCGACCCGTCTTCGATCGTCGAGGGCGTCCGGGCGGTACGTGAACAGGCGATGGCGCTGCTGGCAGGGCTCGGCTACCCCCGTCAGGAGGAGTCCGGCGTGCCGTTCGACCCGGCGCGGCACGAGGTGGTCGGCGTCGTCGCGCCCGAGGACGCGAACGTTCCGCCGGGTGCGGTCGCGGCGGTCGTACGGCCCGGCTACGGGGCTCCGGACCGCCAGTTGCGGCCGGCGTCGGTGACCGTCACCAGGGCCTCGGGGGACTGAGCGCATGGCCCGGGACTACTACGAGGTCCTCGGTGTGTCACGGGACGCCGGGTCCGACGAGCTGCAGCAGGCCTACCGGCGGCTGGCCAGGGCGAACCATCCCGACGTCAACAAGGACCCGGCGGCGGAGGAGCGCTTCAAGGAGGCCAACGAGGCCTACAGCGTGCTGTCGGACCCGGAGCAGCGCAAACGCTACGACCGGTTCGGGGAGAACTACCGGCAGGTCCCCGAGGACTGGGAGGAGCGCGTGGGCGCGGGCAGGGCCCGCTCCGGCGGGTCCCGCGGCGGCCGGCCCGGCGGCGGCTACGCGTCCGAGGGCTACGGCGGGGGTTTCGAGGGCTTCGGCGGTGCCGGCGGGGTCGACATCGAGGACCTGTTCGGGGGGATCTTCGGCGGGGGCGGCCGTGCCCGCGGCCGCTCCGGCCCGGTGGCGGGCGCGGACCAGGAGGCCGAGCTGCCGCTGACCGTGGAGGAGGCGTACCGCGGCGGCAGACGTTCGATCACGCTCGAGGGCACCGCGGGGCCGCGCAGTTACACGGTCACGATCCCGCGCGGCGTCACCGACGGGCAGCGCATCCGGCTCTCCGGCGAGGGCGGCCGCGGGATCAACGGCGGGGAGCGGGGCGACCTCTACTTCGTCGTGCGGATCCTGCCGCACCCGCGGTTCCGGGTGCAGGGCCGCGACATCTACGTCGACCTCCCGTTGGCACCGTGGGAGGCCGCGCTCGGAGCGACCGTGCCGGTCCCGACCCCGGGGGGCGAGACCAAGGTGACCGTTCCGCCGGGGACGTCGACCGGGCGGCGGCTGCGGTTGCGCGGGGAGGGCATGCCGAACCCGAAGGGGAAGCCCGGCGACCTCTACGCCGAGGCCAAGATCATGGTCCCGCCGCGGCTGACGGACCGCGAGCGAGAGCTGTTCACCGAACTCGCCGCCGTGTCGTCGTTCGACCCGCGCCGCGAGGCCGCCACGAAGGGCGCAGAGCGATGACGAGCCGATATCTGCCGGTGCGGCGGCCCCGGCGGCTGCTGAGCCAGGAGGAGTTCGCGCGCCGCAGCGGCGTGCACCCCGACCTGGTCCGCCGCTTCGTCGCGCTGGGCCTGGTGCGCGCGAGCCGCAGCGGCGACGGCGCGCTGTGGTTCGCCCCCGGCCAGCTGATGTCCGTCGCCCGGATCGAACGGCTGCGCAGCGGGCTGTCCCTGAACTACGCGGCGCTCGGTCTGGTGGTCGAGCTGCTCGACCGCATCCAGGCGCTGGAGATCGCGCTGCACCGGCAGCAGCGCGCCGCCCTCAACCGCATCGAACCGAGCCGCACCGAACGGCACGACACCGACGGGGTACGGAGTCTCTGATGGACCTGAACCGCCTGACCCAGAAGTCCCAGCAGGCCCTCTCGGCCGCCCAGGACCTCGCGACCCGCGCGGGCCACACCGAGGTCGACGGCGAGCATCTCCTGCTCGCGCTCCTCGAACAACCCGACGGGCTGGTACCGCGGCTGCTCACCGGGCTCGGCGTCGACCTGAGCCGATTGCGCAGCGACCTCGAAGGGGAGTTGGGGCGCAAGCCACGGACCACCCGGCCCGCGACCCAGCCCGGGCAGGTCTCGGTCACCCAGCGGCTGGCGCACCTGCTGGACGCCGCGGAGCGCGAGGCCCGCCGGCTCAAGGACGAGTACGTGTCCGTCGAGCACCTGCTCGTCGCGCTCGCCGAGGAGGGCTCGCGGACCGGGGCGGGGCGGCTGCTCGCCGAGAACGGGGTCACCCGCGACAGCTTCCTCGCCGAGCTGACGAAGGTGCGCGGCAACCAGCGGGTCACCTCGGCGACGCCCGAGGGCACCTACGAGGCGCTGTCCAAGTACGGGCAGGACCTCGTCGAGGCGGCGCGCGCGGGCCGGATGGACCCGGTGATCGGCCGCGACGCCGAGATCCGCCGGGTCGTCCAGATCCTGTCCCGCAAGACCAAGAACAACCCGGTGCTGATCGGCGACCCCGGCGTCGGGAAGACCGCGATCGTGGAGGGGCTCGCCCAGCGCATCGTGAACGGCGACGTCCCTGAGGGGCTCCGGGACCGGACGATCTTCGCGCTGGACATGGGCCTGCTCATCGCGGGCGCGAAGTACCGCGGCGAGTTCGAGGAGCGGCTGCAGGCCGTGCTCGGCGAGGTCAAGGCGGCCGAGGGCCGGATCCTGCTGTTCGTCGACGAGATGCACACCGTCGTCGGGGCCGGCGCCACCGAGGGCGCGATGGACGCGAGCAACATGCTCAAGCCGATGCTGGCCCGCGGCGAGCTGCACATGATCGGCGCGACGACGCTGGACGAGTACCGCAAGCATGTCGAGAAGGACGCCGCGCTCGAGCGCCGCTTCCAGCCCGTCTACGTCGACCAGCCGAGCGTAGAGGACACCATCTCCATCCTGCGCGGGCTGCGCGAGCGGCTGCAGGTGTTCCACGGGGTCCGCATCCAGGACGGCGCCCTGGTGGCCGCCGCGACGCTGTCGGACCGCTACCTCACCGAGCGGTTCCTCCCCGACAAGGCGATCGACCTCGTCGACGAGGCGTGCGCCCGGCTGCGCACCGAGATCGACTCGATGCCCGCGGCGCTCGACGAGATCACCCGCCGGGTCACGCGGTTGGAGATCGAGGAGGCCGCCCTGGCCCAGGAGGAGGACCCGGCCAGCAGGTCCCGGCTCGAGGAGCTGCGCCGCGAGCTGGCCGACCTGCGGGCCGAGTCCGACGCCATGCGCGCGCAGTGGGAGGCCGAGCGGAGCGCCATCAAGCGCGTCCAGGAGCTGCGGGCCGAACTGGAGCAGGTCCGGCGCGAGGCCGAGGAAGCCGAGCGTGCCTACGACCTGAACCGGGCCGCCGAGCTGCGCTACGGGCGGCTGGCAGATCTCGAACGGAGGCTCCCGGCCGAGGAGGAGCGGCTCGTCCAGAAGCAGGGCGGGCACCGGCTGCTCCGTGAGGAGGTGACTCCCGAGGAGATCGCGGACATCGTCTCGTCCTGGACCGGCATCCCGGTCAAGCGGCTCACCGAGGGCGAGCGGGAGAAGCTGCTCCGGCTGGACACCATCCTGCACAACCGGGTGGTGGGGCAGGACGAGGCCGTGCGCGCGGTGTCCGATGCGATCATCCGGGCCCGGTCGGGGATCAAGGACCCGCGTAGGCCGACGGGGTCGTTCATCTTCCTCGGCCCCACCGGCGTCGGGAAGACCGAGCTGGCGAAGACGCTGGCCTCGGCGCTGTTCGACTCCGAGGACAACATGGTCCGGATCGACATGAGCGAGTACCAGGAACGGCACACGGTGTCGCGGCTGGTCGGGGCCCCTCCCGGCTACGTCGGCTACGACGAGGGCGGGCAGCTCACCGAGGCCGTCCGGCGGCGCCCGTACGCGGTCGTGCTCTTCGACGAGATCGAGAAGGCGCACCCGGACGTGTTCAACACGCTGCTGCAGGTGCTCGACGACGGCCGGCTCACCGACGCCCAGGGCCGCACGGTGAACTTCCGCAACACCGTGATCATCATGACGTCCAACATCGGGTCGCAGTACCTGATCGACGGGGTCACCGAGACCGGCCAGCTGAAGCCGGAGGCCCGCGATCTGGTGACGGCCGAGCTGCGGGCGCACTTCCGCCCCGAGTTCCTCAACCGGGTGGACGACACGGTGATGTTCACCCCGCTCGTCCTGGAACAGATCGCCGAGATCGTCGATCTGATGCTCACCGCCCTGCGCATCCGGCTCGCCGAGCGCCGGATCGACCTCGAGGTGAGCGACGAGGCGCGCGCCTTCATCGCCCGCGAGGGCTACGACCCGGTGTACGGCGCGCGCCCGTTGCGCCGGTTCATCTCCCGGGAGGTCGAGACCATGGTCGCCCGGGCGCTGATCGCGGGCGAGGTGGTGGAGGGCTCGACGGTCGTCGTCGACGTCAAGGACGACCGCCTCGTGGTCACCCACAACGCACCGGTGCACCCGGAGAAGGTGGTGGTGCCCGTATGAGTACACCGACGACCCGGACGTCGCGCTCCACCGTGGTCACGTGCGCGCACTGCGGGAAGAAGAACCGGGTGCCCGCGGTCGGTGACGGCGTCCCCAAGTGCGGGAACTGCCACAACCCGCTGCCGTGGATCGCCGACGCGGGCGACGACGACTTCGCCGAGGTGGCCGAGCGCGCGCCGCTGCCGGTGGTGGTGGACCTCTGGGCGACCTGGTGCGGCCCGTGCCGGATGGTGAGCCCGGCCCTGGAACAGCTGGCCACCGAGCGGGCCGGCGAGATCAAGCTGGTGAAGGTCGACGTCGACAGCGCCCCCAAGCTCTCGCAGCGCTTCGAGGTCCGCGCGGTGCCCACACTGATGGTGCTCCGCGACGGCGAGGTCATCGCCAGGCAGCCGGGCGCCGCACCGCTGCCTGCGCTGCGCAGCTGGCTGGACCAGGCGCTCACCGACCCCACCGACTCTGCGGTCACCTCATGACCCTGCGCGACCGGATCGCCACCCTCGTCCCGGCCCGGATCTCGTCCGCGAAGCCGGTCCCGCCGCCCGCGAGGTTGTGGCCGTCCCTCACCTGGCAGGTGCCGCTGCGGCTCGCCACCGGCGCCTACATCCTGGACTCCGGCCTGGGCAAGTGGAGCGCGGACGAGGAGACGGCGAAGTACCTGCACGGCTTCGCGAGCGGGGCCTACCCGTTCGTGGCCACGGTCGAGCCCACCGCGTTCACGAAGGCGCTCTCGGTCGGCGAGATCCTGCTCGGGGCGAGCCTGTTACTCCCGTTCGTGCCGGCGGGCGTGGCCGGGCTCGGGCTGCTCGGGTTCGGCGCGGGACTGATCGGGTTGTACGCCCGGACGCCCGGGATGCGCCGCCCGGGCTCACCCTTCCCCAGCCAGGAGGGGATCCCGCTGGCCAAGGACGCCTGGCTTGCCGCGATCGGGGCGGCGCTGGTGCTCGGCGACCGGACGACGCGATGACCACGGCGCCCATCTCCGGCGGGGGCGTCGACCCGCACGTCACGTGGGTCCGCGACGTCGTGCCGCGCACCCCCGACGGGTGCGAGGAGTGCCTGCGCTCGGGCACCCCCTGGGTGCACCTGCGGCTGTGCCTGACGTGCGGGCACGTCGGGTGCTGCGACTCCTCGCCGATGCGGCACGCGCGGGTGCACGCCGGGGCCGTCGGGCACCCGATCGTGCGGTCGTTCGAGCCGGGGGAGGACTGGCGCTGGTGCTTCGTCGATGAGGCCTTCGCATGACGCGCACGGACCCGGACACGACGGACACGGCGGGGGCCGGCCTCGAGCAGCTGCTCGAGTCCGTCCCCGACGGGGAGACGCCGGACCTGCAGGGGGCGTTCCCCCGGCTCGACGAGGCCCGCATCCGCACGCTGTCCGCGCTCGGCGAGCGCACCCGGACGGAGCGCGGCCAGGTGCTGATCGCCGAGGGCACGCCGGACGACGCGTTCCGGGTGATCCTCTCCGGGCGGGTCGCGTCGGTGGAGGCCTTCGGCACCCCCGAGCAGCGGGTCCTGCGGGTGCACGGCCCGGGACGGTTCCTCGGCGAGCTCGGGTTGCTCACCGGGCAGGTGTCCTTCCTGACCTGGATCGCGGCCGACCCCGGCGAGCTCCTCGTGGTCCCCGCGGACCGCTTCCGTGATCACCTCGCCCAGAACCCCACGCTCGGCGACGAGATCCTGCGGGCCTACCTCGTCCGGCGGATGCTGGTGCTTGGCGAGGGAGCCGGGTTCCGGATCATCGGGTCCCGGTACTCCCCGGACAGTCACCGGCTCCGCGAGTTCGCCGCCCGCAACCGGCTGCCGCACCGGTTCGTCGACCTCGAGTCCGACCCCCACGCGGAGTCGCTCCTGCAGCAGCTGGGGATCAGCCCCGCGGAGACGCCGGTGGTCGTGTGGCGGGACCGGGTGTTGCGCAACCCCCGTCCCGAGGACCTCGCCGAGCTGACCGGCATCCGGCCGAGCCGGAGCGAGGTCGAGGTCTGTGACCTGGCGGTCGTCGGGGCCGGGCCTTCCGGACTGGCGGCAGCGGTCTACGGCGCGTCGGAGGGACTCAGCACGGTCCTGCTCGACCACGTCGCCACGGGCGGGCAGGCGGCGACGACCTCCCGGATCGAGAACTATCTCGGGTTCCCGGCCGGGATCTCCGGCGGGGAGCTCGCCGAGCGGGCCGTCGTGCAGGCCGAGAAGTTCGGCGTCCGGATGGCGGTGCCCGCCGACGCCATGACCCTGGAGGCGGGCCGCGAGGGGCACCATCGGCTCGGGCTCGGTGGCGACGACAGCCTCATGGCACGCGCGGTCATCCTCGCCTGCGGGGCCCACTACCGGCGGCTGCCGGTGCCGCGGCTGGAGGAGTTCGAGGACACGTGCGTCCTCTATGCGGCGACCCTCGTCGAGGCCCAGCTGTGCGCCGGCGACCCGGTCGTGGTCGTGGGCGGCGGCAACTCGGCGGGCCAGGCCTCGCTCTTCCTCGCCGACCACGCGGGCGCGGTCCGACTCGTGGTCCGCGAGCCCGCCCTCCAGGACATGTCCCGGTACCTGGCCGACCGCATCCTGCACGACTCCCGCATCGAGCTGCACCTGCACACCGAGGTGCGCGAGCTGGTGGGGGAGCGAGGCGCGCTGGAGGCCGTCGTCGTCGAGGACAACCGGACCGGCGAGCGCCGGACGCTGCCGGCCCGCGAGCTGGCGGTGTTCATCGGTGCGTCACCGTGCACGGGCTGGCTGGGCGACGTCGTGGCACTCGACGGCGGGGGCTACGTCCTGACCGGTCCCGCGGCGGCGGCGCGCGAGGAGCCCGGGGGTGCGGCGCCGCTGCTGCTGGAGACGAGCGTGCGCGGGGTGTTCGCGGCAGGGGACGTCCGCAGCGGGTCGGTGAAGCGCGTCGCGTCGGCGGTGGGGGAGGGCGCGATGGCGGTCCGCATGGTGCACGAGCGCCTCGCCTCCGTGTGAGGGAGGAGGGGACGGCGCCGCCCGTCAGGAATCCTCCCGGACCAGGTGGCGGACCTGCGGCTCGGTGCCCGGCACCACCAGCTGGCGCGCGGCGGCCTCGGCGAGGCGATCCATGGCGGTGCCGCGCTCGAGGTGCTGGCGCAGGTGTTCGGTCCAGTCGGGCACCGTGAACGCCTCGACGAAGCACTCGGGGTCCTCCACGTCGCGGAACAGACCCCACAGCGTGGCGCCGGTGCGTCGTCGGGACAGCCCGACGGCGCGCATGGCTTCGGTGAAGGCGGTCGCGGACTCGTCGGGTACCCGCCATTCGATGAGGACGAGCACGTGCCCGAGGCCGGTGACCGGGACGTCCGGCGGGTCGGGCAGGTGCTGCTCGGCGCTCAGGTCGGGGGTCGGGCCGGCCATCGGCGCCCACCGCCATCCGACGGGCAGGCTGACGGCGAGCCCGATCCCGGCGGCCACGAGCGCCGTCGAGGCGCCCCAGAGCTGCGCGACCAGGCCCCACACGACCCCGCCGAGCGCCTGCCCACCCATGATGGCGAGTTGGTAGTAGGCGAGCGCGCGGGCTCGCGTCCAGTCCGGCAGCACCATCTGCGCGCCGCTGTTCAGCGTGGACAGCACCGTCACCCACGTCAGCCCGGTGACCACCAGCGTCACCGCCACGAGGGGGACCGAGCGCGACGGCCCGGTGAGGACCAGGGTCGCCGCGTAGACCAGCGTTCCCGCGCTGACGACGACCCCCGGCTCGGCGCGCGCCCGGATGGCCGGGACCACGAGGGCGCCGAGCACGGCCCCGACCCCGATCCCGCCCAGCAGGAGCCCGTATCCGCCGGGGCCGAGCCGCAACGGACCGCGGGCGAGGATCGGCAGCAACGCCCACAGCGAGCTCGCGAACACCATGAAGACGGTGGACCGGGCCAGCACCGCCCCGAACCTCGGGGCGCTGCGGACGTAGCGGGCACCCGTGCGGACCGCGGCGAGCACCCGCTCCGCGCCCAGCGGGCGCGGAGCGACCTCGCGGCGCCACCTCGCGAGCACCACCAGCAGGCCGACGAACGAGGCGACGTTGAGCGCGAACGCCGCCGCCGGGCCCGCCGCGGCGATGAGCACCCCGCCGAGCGCCGGGCCGATGGCCCGGCCCACGTTCGCGTTCACGCCGTTCAGGAGCGCGGCGGCGGGAATCTGGTCGCGCCCGACGAGCTCGGGTTGCACCGCCTGGAACGCCGGCGCCGCCAGGCCCTGCCCGGCGGCCATCACGGCGGTCAGCCCGAGCAACAGCACCGGGTTCACCACGTGGGTGACGGTGACCAGGAGCAGGACCGTGGCGGCGACGGTCATCACCGACTGCCCGAGGAGCAGCAGCTTGCGGCGGTCGACGCTGTCGCCCAGGGCACCGGCCGGCACGACGAACAGGAACACCGGCAGCGTCGCGGCGGTCTGCACGAGGCCGATGGCGAGCCCGCCGCCGCCCAGGTCGCCCATCAGCCACTGCGCCCCGACCATCTGCGCCCAGGTCCCGATGTTGCCGCCGAACTGCGCGATCCACAGGGCGCGGAACACCGGGTGCCGCAACGGCGCCCACGTCGGGGTCACCGCCACGGGAACGGGAGTCTCGCCGGGGAGGGGAAGGGTCATCCGGCGCCCCGGACGTCGACGTCGGCGGTCGTCATGGCAGGCCTTCCCGTGGTCGTCCCACGCAGGTCAGCGGGATCTCGGGTCGTCGTCGTCGTGCCCCTGGTCCGGTGTGACCCGCTCGGCCGCGACCTCGAACGGGGACGGGCGGCGCCCGACGTGGGCCTCCAGGCGGTACCGCTCGACGTACTCCGGGTAGTGCAGCTCGAAGGCCGGGCGCTCGGAGCGGATGCGGGGCAGCTCGGTGAAGTTGTGCCGTGGCGGCGGGCAGGACGTGGCCCACTCCAGGGAGTTGCCGTGGCCCCACGGGTCGTCGACGGTCACCCTCCGGCCGTACCGGTAGCTCTTGAACACGTTCCAGAGGAACGGCAGCGTCGACATGCCGAGCAGGAAGGAGCCGATCGAGGAGATCATGTGCAGCGTCGTGAAGCCGTCGGTGGGCAGGTAGTCCACGTAGCGGCGCGGCATGCCCTCGTTGCCGAGCCAGTGGTGGACCAGGAAGGTCGTGTGGAACCCGATGAACATGGTCCAGAAATGGATCTTGCCCAGGGTCTCGTCCATCATCCGGCCGGTCATCTTCGGGAACCAGAAGTAGATGCCGGCGAACACCGAGAAGACGATGGTCCCGAACAGCACGTAGTGGAAGTGGCCGACGACGAAGTACGTGTCGTTGAGGTGGAAGTCCAACGGCGGCGAGGCCAGGAGGACGCCGGTGAGGCCGCCGAAGAGGAACGTCGCGAGGAACCCGACGGCGAACAGCATCGGCGTCTCGAACGTCAGTTTCCCCTTCCACAGCGTCCCGATCCAGTTCACGAACTTGATACCGGTCGGGATGGCGATGATGAAGGTGGTCGCCGAGAAGAACGCGAGCAGGACCGCTCCCGTGGCGAACATGTGGTGGCCCCACACGGCGGCGGAGTAGAACGTGATCGTGATGGTGGCGAAGATCATCCCCTTGTAGCCGAAGAGGGGTTTCCGGCTGAACACCGGGATGATCTCGGTGACGATCCCGAAGAACGGCAGCGCCACGATGTAGACCTCGGGGTGGCCGAAGAACCAGAACAGGTGTTGCCACAGGATCGCCCCGCCGTTGGCCGGGGTGAACACGTGCGAACCGAGGTGGCGGTCCATCAGCTGGCCGAACAGCGCCGCGGTGAGGACCGGGAAGGCGATGAGGACGAGGATGGCGGTGGCGAAGATGTTCCAGCAGAAGATCGGCATCCGGAACATCGTCATCCCCGGCGCGCGCAGGCAGATGACCGTCGTGATCATGTTGACGGCGCCCAGGATGGTGCCCAGCCCCGCCACGATGAGCCCCGCGAACCACAGGTTCCCGCCCACGCCGGGGGTGTAGGTCTGCCCGGCCAGCGGGGCGTAGGCGTACCAGCCGAAGTCGGGGGCCCCGCCGGCGGTGAGGAAACCCGACATCACGATGGACCCGCCGAAGAGGAACAGCCAGAAGGACAACGCGTTGAGCCGCGGGAACGCGACGTCCGGTGCGCCGATCTGCAGGGGCAGGATGTAGTTCGCGAAGCCGAACAGGATCGGTGTGGCGTACAGCAGCAGCATCACGGTGCCGTGCATGGTCATCAGCTGGTTGTACTGCTCGGCGGACAGGAACTGCTGGCCCGGCCTCGCCAGCTCGGCCCGCATCAGCAGGGCCATGGCTCCCCCCGCCAGGAAGAACAGGAACGAGGCGACCAGGTAGAGGATCCCGATGTCCTTGGGGTCCGTGGTCCGCAGCATGTGCAGCAGCCGTGAGCCCTTGCCGTGCGTCTGCGGTCGCGGGGCGCTCACGACGATCGGTGCGGGACGGGTGGTCGTCATGACCGCGGCTCCGATCCGTGGCACACCGCCGAGCCGAACCGGACGGGCTCGACCTCGACCTCGTGCACGGGGTGGGTGAACAGTGCCGACGCCATGTCGCTCAGCTTCCTAACCGGTCGGGAGTGGGGAGGGTCCGCAGGAGTGCTCCGCCCGATCACGACGGCGGTGACGGCGAGCCGAGCGGGTCGTGGCGGCCGACGACGTCGCGGGCCTGCACCCGTCGGTCGGGCACGGTCGTCGGGGCCTCCAGATGGACGGCGCCCGACGGGAGGATCCCGGCACCGCCGGCCCGGGCGATCACCCTGTGCTGGACGAGGACGTCCTCGCCGCAGTGTTCCTCGGGCAGGTCGGGCCAGAAGTCGAAGCTGCCGACGGCCTCGAGGACGTCCCGGTCGTAGAGCACGCAGCCGCCGACCCACGCGATCTTGTAGGCGACCCACGGCTCGCCGGGGCGCAGATGCCGGCGGGCGAGGTGCCTCGGGTTCGCCGCGTTGTGCAGCGTCCAGCGGGCCCACGCGGGGGTTCCGGGGGTGATGCGCTCGGGCTCGGGTCTGCCCTGCCACCGTTCGAAGGGGGCCAGCTCGGCCGGACGGTGGTCGTGCAGGTACGACAGGCCCTGGACCGCCGCCCCGACCAGCCCGCACCGCAGTTCGACGATCGCCTCGTGCAGCCGCGCCACCGTGCCCGGCTCCAGCCAGACGTCGTCGTCGCAGAACAGCACGTATCGGGCGGTGGAGGCGGCGAGCAGCGACGCCCGGTGCTCGGCCAGCCCACGTCGTGGAAGGTGACGGCGGACCGTCACGCGGTGGTCGGCGCCGGCCAGCACCCGGAGCAGCGTGGCCGCCGCAGGGGTGGCATAGGACGGGGACCCGTCGGACTGGTCGCTCACCACGAGGTCGAACGGGTGATCCTGGGCGGCGAGCCCGGCGAGGGTGGTGGCGAGCTCGGCAGGCCGGTTGCGTGTGGGGACGAGAACGACGAGTGCCGCCAACGGCCACTTCACCTCCTGCCGATCGCCGGGGGAGCTGAACGCGCCCGCGCGGGGGGAACGGGGCCGCCGACGCCGGATCGGCGAAGGTGACTCGTCGTCCGGCGTCGGCGTGGGTGCCATTCATGTCGTCGGACTCGATCATCACCTCCCCGTGGGACTCGGCCGGAGACAGAACCCGGCTGAACTCCCACCATCATGGGCGGCCGTCTCCGCCTCCGAACCGGTCCGGAGATGCGAACGCCGACCGAGATCCTCGGCCCGACGGGTCGAACGGGGCCCACGGAAAGTACTCCGGGGTCCCGCCTCTGCCGAGTGTCTCCGGATTCCCCCGAATGGCGCCGCCGCCCCGGCTCGCGCTTGAATGTCGAATCATGTGTGATGCAGAGGGCCGTTCCGCGCCCGAACGGTCCGACGGCCATGGGCCGGACGGCTCAGCTCCCGCCGGGAGCGTTCCGGTCGTGCACGGGCTGACCGACGACGTCCTGCTCGTCCGGGTCGGCGACGGGATCTCCGCAGAGGCGGCGGCCCAGCTCCGACAGTCGGTGTACGCGCAGCTGGCCCGGGGTCCGCGGCTGGTGATCGTCGATCTGCGCCCGCTCTCCCGGCTGTCGCCGGACGGGGTCTCCGCCCTCGTCGACATCGCGTGCGAGGCGGGTGCGGGCGACATCGGCCTGTGCCTGGTGTGCGGGGACCGTCCCGGCGACCCGGTCCCCCTCGCCCTGCACGCCGCGGGGGTGGCGTCCCTGTTCGAGATCCACCCGGATCAGCGGGCCGCGCTCGGCACGCTGGACTGAACGGCCCGCACGGAACGCGCATCCGCACCGAGCTCCGACCGCCGGGCGCATCGGCAGATCCGCACGAACATCGGCCTGTCCCGCGGGCATCGACCTCCCGGGACCGGGTACCTCCGGCTCGCCCACGAGCGGGGCAGCACTGTTCTCCCCGCGTCCGGCGCCACCCCGCCCGCGGAAACGCGTCGGACCGTCGGGGAGTCGGGGGCCGAAAAGGAGAGGAGCATCGTACGGTCGGTTTCCGACGCAGTTGTGGTCTGGAGCACACCCTGGTGGGTGAGGAGAACGGAATGAAGCAGGGCCCGACGATCCACGCGTTGCGCCAGCAGCTCTCGAACCTGTGCAGCCTGTTCACGCTCTCGCTGAAGATGTCCAACGGGTGTGGGGAGGAGGAGATCCTGGAGCAGGCCACGACGTCGGTCTGCACCCTCACCTCGTGCGGTGCCGTCGCCACCCTCCTCACCGGTGACGACGAGGGGCTGCGCTCCCCGGACGGCACCATCCTCGCCCGGCCCGCCCTCGCCGAGCAGCTCGCCTACCTCAACGGCGCCGACGGCCCGGTGGGCGGGACCGGTTCGGCGTGGGGCATGGCCTATGCCCTGGAGTCGATCGGCCACCACGCCGGTTATCTGGTCGTCGCCGCCGACGGCGAGCCGCCACCGGATGAGCTCCTGGTGCTCCAGATACTCGCGCAGCAGACCGGCCTCGCCCTCACCACCGCCGTGCTGCACCGCCGCGAGCGGGAGACCGCCGGCCAGCTCCGCACGCTCAACGCGACCCTCGCCGAGGTCAACAACCGCCTCGCCGCGACCGTCGTCGACCTGGAGCGGCGCCGCAAGGTCCACGAGACGCTCACCGCCGTGGCCGCGTCGGGGGCCGGGGAGGCGGGGATCGCGGATGCCCTGCACCGGCTCACCGGGCTGCGTGTCGCGGCCGAGGACCCCTTCGGCAACCTGCGCGCGTGGGCCGGCCCGAGCAGGCCCGACCCGTATCCGCGGCTCCCGGCGCGGCGCCGCGAGGCGATGCTCGCCGACGCCCGCCGCAGCCCGCACCCGATACGCGACCGGGACCGGCTGATCGCCGTCGCCCAGCCGCGTGACGAGGTGCTCGGCGTGCTGGCCCTGGTCGACCCGGCGGGCCTAGCCGGTGAGCACGAGCTCTTCGCGCTCCAGCACGGCGCGGTGATGTTGACGATGGAGCTGGCGCACCTGCGGGGCCTGGCCGAGACCGAGCTGAGGCTGCGCCGGGATCTGGTGGACGACCTGCTCACCGGGACCGACGACGTGAGCGCCCTGTCGCGGGCCGAGGCGCTCGGTCACGACCTGCGCACGCCGCACCAGGTCCTGGTCATCCGCTGGTCCGACGCGCCGACCGAGAACGGGCTCGTCCGCGCCGTCGAGCAGGCCGTCGTCCGGTTGCTGAACACCAACGCCCTGCTCGCGCGCCGCCCGGACGGGGTGGTGCTCGTCGCTCCGTCACCCGGGCCCGACGAGCGGCGCCGGTGGAGCGAGCTGCACCGCACGGTGGGCAGGAGCGTGCGCTCGACCGCGGGCGCCATCGGGGTGGGCGGGGTGTGCTCGACCCCGACCGGGGTCCCGAAGTCCTACGCCGAGGCACAACGGGCGCTGCGCGTCCGGTTGGGCTCGGCGTCCCCCACCGGCGTCACCGTGTACGAGGACCTGGGGATCTACCGGGTCCTCACCCTCGGCGAGGACAACCGGGAGGTGCAGCAGTTCGTCCGGGAGTGGCTCGGCGCACTTCTGGACTACGACTCGACGAGCAGGTCCGATCTCGTCACCACCCTGTGGCAGTACCTCGAGCAGGGTGGGAACTACGACGCCACGGCCAGGGCACTGCTCATCCACCGAAGCACGTTGCGTTACCGGTTGCGCCGCATCAAGGAGGTCAGCGGTCACGACCTGGGTGCGGTGGACACCAGGCTCAACCTGCACGTCGCCACCCGCGCCTGGCACATCCTGCGCGGCGGCTCCTGAGCGGCCGCGAGGCGCCGGGCGGGGCGTGCGGCGGGGGGCGCCGACCTCCCGGGCCCAACCGAGGACCGCCGGTTCGCTCTTGCGAGCCGGTGCACACCCGTACCTCTCGTGGACACGATCGCGGTGACCGTCGAGAGGAGTTCGCCCGTGCGCAATCCGACAGTCGCGACGCCGCAGCGGCGCCAGCGGAGGAGCTATGAGCACCTCCGGTCGTTGATCGAGGAACGGGCCTGCCTGCCCGCGGGGCATCCGCGCGGCCCCGTCATCCGCCGTCAGCTGATCACCGGCTACCTGCCGGTCGCCCAGCACATCGCCCGCCGGTACGCCTACCGGGGGGAGAACCTGGAGGACCTCGAGCAGGTGGCGGCGGTCGGCCTCATCCACGCCGTCGACCGCTTCGAGCTGGATCGCGGGGTCGACTTCCTGTCGTTCGCGGTGCCGACCATCACCGGCGAGGTGCAGCGCCACTTCCGCGACCGCACACGGACGATCCGCCTTCCCCGCCGCCTCACCGAGCTCCAGCGGGAGATGTACGAGGCCGCCGAGCGCCTCGGCCAGCAGCTCGGCCGGGCCCCCCGGCCCAGTGAGATCGCCGCCCGCCTGGACATGCCGCTCAGCCGGGTGGTGGACGGGCTCCAGGTGCAGAACGCCAGCCGCTGCGCCTCCCTCGACGAGTCCTTCGAGGACTCCTCGTCGGAGGAGTACAGCCGGTTCGACGCCCACCTCGGCTCCCTGGATCCCGAGCTGGATCTGATGGAGTACCGGGAGACGCTCGGCCCCCTGCTCAGGGCCCTGCCGGAGCGGAAACGGACCATCGTGCTGCTGCGCTTCTTCGGCGGCCTGACCCAGTTCGAGATCGGGAGCCGCCTCGGCATCTCGCAGATGCACGTGTCCCGGCTGCTCAGCGCCTCGCTCGCGGAGCTGCACGGCGCGCTGACCATCGAGGAGTGACGACCGCCCGACGGCTCCCGCCACCACCGGCGGCCGGATGTGGACGAGGGCCGGGGCCCGCAGCGCTGCTGCGGGCCCCGGCCCGTGGTTCACCGCCGGCGGCGGGTCCTGGCCCGTTCAGGGATGCAGGACGATCTTGGTGTAGCCGTTGTCGCGGTTGTCGAAGTGCTCGTAGGCCTCCGCGGCCTGGTCGAGCGGCAGCTCGTGCGAGACGAGGAAGCTCGGCCGGGCCTTCTCGCCCGCGACGAGGTCGCGCAGCCACCGGTTGTACTTCTTCACCGGGCACTGCCCGGTGCCGACGGACTGGCCCTTGAACCACATCATCCCGAAGTCCAGCGGTAGCTTGCCCTGCGCCTCGAGCTCGCCGACGTCCCCCTGCTTCTCCCGCCCGCCGGGGTCCTGCGGCACGAAGACCCCCACGCAGCCGATCTTGCCGGTGAACCGGACGGCGTTGATCAGAGTGTTCATCGTGAGCGCGCCGTTCTCCTGGCCCTGCGGGTCGTGCGCTTGGTAGCCGACGCACTCGCAGCCGTTGTCGGCGCCGAGCCCGAGGGTGGCCTGCTTGACGACCTCGACGGGGTCCTGCTCCGCGTCGTTGATCGGGATCGCGCCGATCTTGTCGGCGAGCGCGAGGCGGTCCGGATGCCGGTCCACGACCCACACCCGGCCTGCGCCCTTGAGGATCGCGGAGTAGGCGGCCATCAGCCCGACCGGCCCTCCGCCCATGATGACCGTCTGGTCGCCGGGCTTCACGCCGGCCATCTCGGTGGCGTGGTAGCCGGTGGGGAAGATGTCCGCGAGCATCACGTAGTCGGTCTGGCGTTCCGCGGCGTCCTCGCCCAGGCGCAGGGCGTTGAAGTCCCCGTAGGGCACGCGCAGCAGCTCGGCCTGCCCGCCCTGGTAGGGGCCCATGTCGGCGAACCCGTAGGCGGCGCCGGCCCACGACGGCTCCGGCTGCATGGTCAGGCAGTAGTTGGTGAGGCCGCGCTCGCAGTTCTTACAGTGGCCGCAGGCCACGTTGAACGGCAGCACGACGTACTCGCCGACCTTGACCTTCCGGACGGCGTCCCCGACCTCGACGACCTGGCCCATGTTCTCGTGGCCGAGGACCCGTCCCGTCTCCATGTCGGTCCGGCCCTCGTACATGTGGAGGTCGGAGCCGCAGATGTTCGTCGTGGTGATGCGGACGAGGATGTCGTTCGCATCCTCGATCCGCGCGTCGGGCACCTCCTCGACGGCGATCTGACGCGGTCCTCGGTACACAGCGGCCTTCATCTGGTTCGTCCTCCGGGGGATCGGTCGACTCGGGCCCGGGTGGCCCGGTGCTCGCCATGCTGCTGAACGCACGGTCCGCCCGCCTCGTCCCGACGGGGCGAAAGCAGCCCACGAGACCGGCCTCCGAGAGCGACGGGTGCCCCGGCGGATGCGCCCGCTCGCCGCGACGCCGTGCCGTGCACGGACGGACCGGTGGTCACGCCGGGGGATCGAGCACGACGCCGGGCGGGAGGCCCTCGATGCGCCGCCCGTCGGGCGGGACGTCCAGGACGAGCCGCGCGTCGGCCAGCGGCAGGTGCTCGACCCGGAGCGGGCGCATCCGTTCGGGCAACGCCGGGTCGAACCCCACGCGTCCGGCCGGCAGGTCCGGCTCGAACCGCAGCAGCGAGCGCACCAGCAGGATCGGCGCCGCCGCGGCCCAGGCCTGGGGTGAGCAGGAGGTCGGGTAGGGCACGGGAGCGGGGAACTCCGTGCGGTCCAGCCCGCAGAACAGCTCGGGCAGCCGCCCGCCCAGCATGGTGGCCGCGTCGAACAGGCCCAGCGCGACCTGTTGCGCCTCGGCGACGAACCCGTAGCGCATGAGCCCCGCCGCGGCGATCGCGCTGTCGTGCGGCCAGACCGAGCCGTTGTGGTAGCTGATCGGGTTGTAGGCGCCCATCGTGGTGGCCAGCGTCCGCACGCCGAACCCGCTCCACAGCGGTGCGTCGACGAGGTGGGCCGCCACCGCGGGCGCCTTGTCGTCGTCGACGATCCCGCACCACAGGCAGTGGCCCATGTTGGAGGTCAGCGCGTCCAGGGGCCGCTTGTCGCGGTCCAGCGCCACGGCGTACCACTCGCGGTCGGGCAACCAGAAGCTCTCGTTGAAGGCGGTCTTGAGGGTCGCGGCGCGGTCCTCGAGCTTCGCCGCCGTGTCCGCGTCGTCCACCGCGTTCGCGATGGCCGCGCGAGCCCGGTACGCGGCGTACACGTACGCCTGCACCTCGGACAGCGCGATGGGGGGTGTCCCCAGCCGCCCCGCGGCGTCGTTGATCCCGTCGAACGAGTCCTTCCACCCCTGGTTGGCCAGGCCGTGGTCGGTCGCGCGGCGGTACTCGACGAAGCCGTCGCCGTCGAGATCGCCGTACTCGTCCACCCAGGCCAGCGCCCGGTCCGCGGCGGGAAGCAGCGCCAGTACGTCGGCCGTGGGGATGCCCCAGCGGTGCAGCTCCCCGAGCAGCGCGACGAACAACGGGGTCGCGTCGGCCGAGCCGTAGTAGGCGCGGCCGCCGCCGAGCGCGAGGGCCGCCTCCCGGCCGAGCCGGACCTCGTGCAGGATCTTGCCGGGTTGCTCCTCGGTGAGCGGGTCCTCCTTCTCCCCCTGGAAGCGCGCGAGGGTCTGCAGGGTGCCCAGAGCGAGCTGCTGGTCCAGTGGCAGCGCCATCCAGCTGGTCAGCAACGAGTCGCGGCCGAACAGCGCCATGAACCAGGGCGCCCCGGCGGCGACGACCCGGCGCTGCGGGTGGTCGGGATCGTGGATCTGCAGCGCCCCGAGGTCCCGGCTGCTGGTCCGCAAGGTCGTCGCGAGGCCGGTGTCGGGGGTGGAGATGCTGGGACTGGCCAGCCGCCACTCGCGTAGGCGGCGCGCGGGGACGGTCTCCTCGACCCGCTTGCCGCAGTGGTACAGCGGCGGCAGCTGCCGGCCGTCGACCGCGGCCTGCACGGACACGCACACCGACCACTCGTCGCGAGCGGGCACGACGGCCCGGTAGGTCACCAGCCCGGGGGAGACGATCGGCTCGCCCGTGGCGACGACCGTCATCGACCGCGAGCTGCCGTGGGTCGCGCACCGGTACGTGAGCGTGTCCGCGCCGACCTCGGCCTCCACGCCGGGCCGGCCGGACGCCCGGCCCTCCTTGACCTCGAACAGGTCGGCGAAGTCCACGTCGACGGCGATCGTGACCATCACACCGGCGGCCTCGGCCCCGACGTTGCGCAGGAGGATGTCCTCCCGCATGCCGTCGCCCACGTAGCGGGTGCGCTGCACCAGCAGGGTGCTGTCCGCGAGACCGCGCCGCGGGGGGGTACGGGCGATGAACCTCGCCCGGTAGCTCTCGTCCTCGACGGTGGTGAGCGGCTCGACGACATCGCCGTCCACCCGCAGCAGCCAGCAGGAGACGAGCCGGGTGTCGGCGACGAACAACCCCTGCGCGCGGTCGGGCAGCACGTCCCCCGACACGGAGGACACGCAGAACGACGAGCCCTCGACCACCGTGGTGGTGCCCTCGGGTCCGCCGTGCACCGGCGGTCCGGCTCCGGACGCCCACGCCCCCGTCATCCCGCGGCCCCGGCCCCGACGGCCTCCCTCACCGGGATCCTCCCCCGATGTTCGCGACCAGGTTGATGGCGATCGCAAGGATGCCGGTCCCGAACGCGTAGGCCAGCAGCGCGTGCCCCAGCACGGTCTTGCGGATGCGGGTGTCGGTGACGACGGTGTCCGTGATCCCGTAGGTCATGCCGATGGCGAACGCCATGTAGGCGAAGTCGGCGTAGGTCGGCTCCTCCTCCTGCAGGAAGTCGATGCCCCCGTCCTCGTCGCGGTAGTAGAGGCGCGCGTACTTGAGGGCGAAGACGGTGTTCGTCATCGCCCAGGAGAGGATGACGGAGACGACCCCGAGGATGACCAGCGCCACGGATGTCCCACCCTGGCTGTCGCTGGACTGGACGAGCGCATCCGTGATCACGCCGAGGCTCGCCACCGCGGCGACGAGGACCCAGGTGTCCGTCGAGCGGGTCCGGCGCTCCTCCTCGGCGAGCTCCTCGGTGCCGAGCTGGCCCTGGCTCCAGCTGGCCAGCCACACCCGGAACAGCAGGCTCCCCACGCCGGTGCTCCAGCCCACGAGGGGGGCGATCCTCGTCCCGCCGAGGAGCACCGCGACGAGGCCCGCGACGATCCCCGCGGCGAGGGAGGAGAGCCCTCGCCAGACGGAGATGATCCGCCCCCCGCCGGCTCTCCGCGTCCTCGTCGTGCTCATCCGGCCTGCCCCCACCGCTCCCGTCCGTCATGGCTGGAACACGGCCCGGACACAGTTGTCCTCCTTCTCCTTGAACAGCCGGTACCCCTCGGGCCCCTCGTCGAGGGACATGGGATGGGTCGCCAGGTGCCGGGTGGGCAGGTCGCCGCTGGCGATGCGGTCGAGCAGCATCGGGATGTAACGGTGCCCGTGCTGCTGGGCGCCGCGGAACGTGAGCCCCTTGTTCATCAGCGCGCCGAGCGGGAACTTGTCCACCACCCCGGCGAACACGCCGAGGCAGAACACCGAGCCGCCCTTGCGGCAGTTGTAGATGGCCTCCCGGACAGCGGTCGGGCGGTCGGTCTGCAGCCGGAGCTGCTGTTTGATCTGGTCGTAGAGGTACTCCGGGCCGGTACTGTGCGCCTCCATCCCGACGGCCTCGATGCAGACGTCCGGGCCGCGGCCGCCCGTGCGCTCGCGGAGCTCGGCGCCCACGTCGGTCTTGGCGTAGTCGATCGTCTCGACGCCCATGTACTTCTCGGCCTGGGCGAGCCGCTCGGGGATGCGGTCGATGGAGATGACGCGCTCGGCGCCGAGCAGCACCGCGGCGCGGGCGGCGACCTGGCCGACGCCCCCGCAGCCCCACACGGCGACGACGTCACCCGACTTGACACCGCCGAGGTCGGCGCCCATCCAGCCCGTCGGCCCGGCGTCGGAGGCGAAGACGGCGGCGAGGTCGTCGGCGAGCTCGTCGGGGACGACGAAGGTGCCGTGATCGGCGAAGGGGACCCGGATGTACTCGGCGTGGCTGCCGGCGAAACCGCCGAGGGCGTGGGAGTAGCCGTAGCAGGCCCCGATGGCGGAGCCCCACAACGCCTCGGTGATGCCCGGGTTGGTGTTGGCGTTGTCGCAGAGCGACCAGAGGTCGTGGGTGCAGTACCAGCACCTGCCGCATCCGACGAAGGAGCACACCACGACCCGGTCGCCCACCTTGCGGTCGCGCACGCCGGGCCCGACCTCGGCCACCTCGCCCAGGAACTCGTGGCCGAGCACGTCGCCGGACTGCATGGCCGGGATGTAGCCACCGAGCAGGTGCAGGTCGGAGCCGCACACCGCGCTGGCGCGGACCTTCAGGATGACGTCGCCGCTGTTGCGGATCTGCGGATCCGGGACGTTCTCGATCGCGACCTCGTTCGTGCCCTCCCAGCACAGCGCCTTCACAGCCGTCCCTTCCCCTGGGCGATGCGGTCGGCCACGGCCACGAGCCGCCCGCCGAGGCCGGGATGGGTGGTCCCCGGCGCGTCGGGCAGCACGACCTCGCCGACCTCGAGGATGGCTTTCGCCTCGCGCAGCGCGGTCCTGACCTGCTGCCGCGGGTCCTCGCCGTGCAGCCGCGCCTTCGCCCCGGCCGGGCCGGACTCCGGGGGGTGGGTCAGTCGCGCGGCGAGCTCGGTGCCCTTGTCGCCCGGCGCGGGCCGGATCCGCACCTCGATCGCGTCGCCGAGCCGCGCCAGGGGCTCGGGGAGCTTCCCGTCCGGCATCACCTCCTCCGGGGAGCGGTTCACGGTGACCACGAACCACCGTCGGGCGTCGGTGCCGTCCTGCCGTGGCCGGCTGCGGCGCGCGGCCAGGCCGCCCGCCACCGCCCCGGCGACCGCGGCCGCGCGACCGATCGTCTTCGTGAGGGCCATGGGTCTCCTCAGCTCGTCGGATGGCCCGGCACGCGGACCAGCGCCGGCCGACCGTGCATCGTCGGTCGCCGGTGCACCGACCGGTCCCGCTCCGCCGGTGTCACGATCCCGGCCGGACCACCCGATCGTCGGTGGGCGGGTGTCGTCGTGTCGTCGGCACGGCAGGGTGAACGTCGGCGACGGGAGTCGACACGGCGAGGCAGGTGAACCCCCGGGGGAGCACCTCGTCCGCGGAGTTCGTCCTGCGGGGCCGACGTGCGCGCCCCGGGGGAGCAGGCAGGGTCGAATAGTGCCGATCACCGCCTCCTGCGCTTCCTCCGATCCCCTGTCGCCGTTGCGAATCGCGGTCGTCGCCCCGCCGTGGGCCGAACTGCCCCCGAGCGGCTACGGCGGCATCGAGGCCGTGTGCGCGGACCTCGTCTCGGCTCTTCTGCGCAACGGCCACCACCTGACGCTCGTCGGCGTCGGGCGCAACGGCACCGACGCCGCCTTCGCCCGCACCTACGGCCTGCCCCAGACCGACCGGATGGGCGAGGCGTTGCCCGAGGTGGTGCACGCGGCCGCGCTCCCGTCGATCCTCGCCGGCCTCGACGTCGACGTGGTGCACGACCACACGCTGGCCGGCCCCCTGCTGGCGCGAACCCACGGGCTGCCGACCGTCGTCACCGCGCACGGGCCGGTGGTCGGCGAGATGGGCGAGTACTACCGGGCGGTGTCCGGCTGGGTGCGGCTCGTGGCGATCTCCGAGGCGCAGCGTGCGGCCGCCCCGGACATCTCGTGGTTCGGCAGCGTGCACAACGCCGTCGATCCCCATGCCTATCCGATCAGCCTGCGGAAGGACGACTACGTGCTCTTCCTGGGCCGGATGAACCCGGACAAGGGGGTGACCACCGCGATCCGCGTCGCCCGATCCGTGGGCGTGCCGCTCGTCATCGCGGCGAAGTGCCGGGAGCCGGGCGAGCGGCGGTACTTCGACGAGGTGGTCGCCCCGCTGCTGGGCGACGACGTCGAATGGCGGGGCGAGGTGGGGGGAGCGGAGAAGCTGGACCTGCTCGGACGGGCTCGGTGCCTGCTGTTCCCGATCGAGTGGGAGGAGCCGTTCGGCATGGTGATGATCGAGGCGCTGGCCTGCGGGACGCCCGTGGTGGCCCTGCGGCGGGGATCGGTGCCGGAGATCGTGCGGCACGGCGAGACCGGCTTCGTCTGCGTCGACGAGCGGGAGCTGGCCGACGCCGTCCTCGCGGCGCCGTCCCTCGACGCGGCCCGCTGCCGAAGGGAGGTCGAGGCCCGGTTCGGCGCCGATCACATGGCCGACTGTTACGAGCTGATCTACCGGGAGGCCGTAGGGCTCGCCCAGCCGGTCCCGGAGGGCCGGCCGCCGCACCTCCGGCCGGCCGCGGCACCGGGGGGCCGTGCGGTGGAGAGGATCCCGAAGGACAGGTCCGCCTTCCAGGCGGTGCACGGAGGGCAGGCGGACCGGCGGAGAGCGGACACGGCGGTCCGGACGGCCACGTCCGGCCCCGGCCGAGAGCAATGACGGGGCGGGACCACGTCCCCTGACGAAGGTGTGGGAGATGTACTACGACGAGTTCATCGACGCCGTCACCGAGCGTGCCGAGCTTCCGCGTGACGACGCCGAGCTGCTGGCGCAGGCGGTGCTGCAGACGCTCGGGGAGATGCTGGACGACGGCGAGGTCCGGAAGCTCCGGGCCCGGCTTCCGAGCGCCCTGCGCCAGGACCTCCAGCGGGCCCGGTACGACGCGCGGTGCTTCGACGCGGCCGAGTTCGCACGCCGGGTGGTGCGCCGGTCCCGGCTCGGTGCCCCCGACGCCGTCGCGGCCCGCGCCGCCGCCGTGCTCTCGGTCGTCCGTGACGCCGCGGCGTCGTACGACGTCCGCCGCGCGCAGGCGTCCCCCGACGTCTGGGCCTCGCCCACCTCGAGCTGAGCCCACCGCGGCGGTTCGTCCGGCCCGCGCTCAGCCCCGGTCGTCCCCGCGCATGTCGCGGTCCAGGTCCTGCCAGCCCTCCGGGGTCGGGTGGTGGCCGTAGGCGGCGGCCCGGACGTTCTCCTCGTCCTCGAGCCCGGAACCGAGGGCCCCGCCCACCGTGGCGAGGGAGGTGATGAGCCACGCGAGGGTGGCGTAGTCCCCGAATCCGGACGGGTGCCCGAGGTTGGCCTCGAGTATCGAGCCGTCGATGAACAGGGCGGCTGCGGCGGTGGTCCCGACGAAGAGCACGAGGTAGGACACCCCCACGGCGAGTCCCAGGGTGATGACGGTGCCGAAGTTGAACAGCCGGGCCAGTTCCTTGGTCGTGTCGTCGGAGGGTTTCTCCCACAGGTCGTGGGCGATGACGAGCCAGCCGATGAGCGCGGTGATGCCGAGCACCATGATCACGGTCAGGCGCAGCCCGTCCAGGGCGTCGCCCATCTGCCAGATGGTGTTGGTCGCCAGGGCGAACGCCGCGGTGCCGAACGCGCCGACGAGGAGCTTGGACAGGCCGAGCAGCGCTCGCCCCGGCCGGTTGGCCCGGACCATGCCGACCAGCAGCCGCAGCTGACCGGTGCCGCGGGACGCCGCGTACCCGATCTCCCCGTCCTCGGCGCCGGTGACGACCCGATGGATCGGGACGACGGTGTCGGTCATCCGCCGGTCGTTCGCGGCACGTCGACCCCGGGGGCCGCCGCCGCCGAGGTCGTCCTCGATCAGGAGTTCGGTGACCAGGCCGGCGATCAGCCCGGCGACGGCGGCTCGGGCCGCCCGCATCTGTCCGAAGCCGAGCGCCGGCAGGGACACCAGGCCGGCGTGGCGGCGGAGCGAGGAGTAGGCGACCAGGGGCACCCGCTGGACCTGCAGCGGCAGGTCGGTGAGGCAGATGGCGATGCCCCAGCCGGCCTTCTGCCGACGGTCCGCCACGTCGTCGAGCAAGCCGTCGTAGCCGCTGTCGCGTCGCGGCGCGATCGCGCCCCAACCGGTGCGGACGTCCCAGTCCACGGTGGAGTCGACCCGGTCGGCGAGGAGCGCCGCGAGCTCCTCGCGGAGCCGGTCGGCGACCCGCGCCGGGTAGTCGGGCGGGGTGGCGACGAGACCCACGACGATCTTCGGCGGCGCGGCCCCGGCCCCGGCGTACCGGTCGGAGTGCTCGGCCATCCATACTCCTCACGGGCACGGATCGCGGTCAGGGCACGAGGACCGGCCCGTTGTGGCCGACGCACCTCGTGATCGCGGGGAAGCCGGGCGGATCCGCCCACGAGCCCGCCGCGCGTGACTCCGATCGGCCCGCACGTGGAGTCGATTTTGCGGACCGCCCGCCGAGGTGACAAGGCTGCCCGCGCAAGATCGTCCGAACGCTGTAGGCGGGGGAGCCATCCAGCCGCCGTCTCCGTCGCCGGAACCGGCGCGACGGGGTCGACGCGTTCCGACGACGTCCGCCACGGCGCTTCCATGGCCGCTCCCTCACCGCAGAGGTCCGGCGGCGGACCCCCGGTCGGTCAGGGCCCCCCTCCCGCTCCGGGTCCTCCGGGTAGGGCAGCGCCCGGCAGCCGAGCAGGAAGAGCTCCCGCTGCGCCTCCACCAGCGGCTCGGTCATCCGGTCCTGCAGCCGCCGCACCGCCAGCCCTGGCCCCGTGGAGCCGCGCGACGATGTCCGCCTCGCCGGACTTGTCCAGCGAGGCCCGTTCACCGACCGCCCGCTGGTCCAGGCCCGCGTTCCCGCCGACGGCGGCGACCACGGCGTACTGGGGCCCGGCGGACCAGATGACCCGGCGCCTCGCGCAGCACGAGCATCGCCCGGTTGGCCCCGGTCCTGCCCGGCGGTCGGTTCGGTCACCGGCGCGTCCTCGTCCCCACAACGGTGCGGTGTCAGCGTCCGCGTCGGCACGATGATGGAGCTCAGGTGACCGACCGTATACGGAGCATGCTGCGGTCTGGGAAATTGCCGGATTGCTTTGTACACCTCCTTGCCGAAGAACGAGGCGCCCGTGGGGTGAGCTCTCGGACCTCGCCTCCGCCGCGGGTCGAGTCGAACCCACCGTGAGCGCGCGAACACGATTTACTCCCCGGTAAGTGGTTAGACCTGCCTCCGCTCGGGGCACAAAGTGATGTGGCTGCGGACCTCGAGCTAGTGCTTCCGAGTGAAGCGACCGCCGCCGCACGGTGCCGACGGGTGATCTCCGTGTGGTTGCACACCGTGTGCGGACGTCGCGAATCGTGCGAGACCTGCGACGACGTCGTCTACGCCGTCAGCGAAGCCGTCACCAACTGTGTCGACCACGCCTACCCGGGCCGGGGGCGGGGCTCGATCACCGTCCGCGCGACGGCCGACGACGACCCGGCCCGGGGTTCCGCCGCGGACGTGGCGTCGGCGCTGGCGATCGTCCGGACGGGGGGTGGGCGGCGACCCGCCGGGGTCACGGTCTCGGTGTCGGACCAGGGCCGGTGGCGGCCGACGCCCGCGGACCCGGGGGACCGCGGACGGGGACTGACGATGATCCGCGCCTACGTGGACTCCGTCGAGATCGTCCGCGGGGAGTCCGGCACGACGCTCACCCTGTGGTGCAAGCTCGAGTGCCCGGAGTAGCGCGTCCGGTTCCGACCCGAGGAGTCAGGCCTCCAACGGCAGGGTCAGCGCGACGATCGTCTCGTACTCCGCCAGCCGCTCCAGGCCCCTCCGGGTCGCCGCGACATCGCCGTTCCCGGCCCGCCGCATCGCGACCAGGTAGCGGCGGCGGCGGTCGTGGGCGTCCCCCCGGTCGGCCTGAGACCAGCGTAGGTAGCCCTCGACGCTCTCCCGGTACCCGCGGCGGAGCGCCTCGTCGCTCTCGCGGGTGGCGAGCCACGCGATGAAGGGGGCGAGCGCGGCCGCGAAGGGCGACACCGTCGAGGTCGTCGTCATCGACCTGCACATCCTCGGGTTGGACCCGGGCCGGTTCCCGGGGGACCCGGGCGTCGTACCCGGCCGGAACGGACCTACGCCTCACCCCGGACGGTTTCTCCCGCCTGCGCCCGAGCCTCGAGGCGCTCGCGCTGGGGGACGACGACGTAGCGCGGGTCCTTCGTCGAGGCGACCCCCGCCTCGAACACCCCGAACCGCTGCAGCGCGCTCCCGGCCAGCAGCGCGAGGCCGGACGCGGCGGCCCCGGCCCGGCTGCGGCCCGCGACGAGCAGGGTCCCGGCGAGCCCGGCGGCGGTGAGCAGCTCCGACGCCCGCCGCAGCCGGCCCACGTGCCCCTTCCGGTAGACCTCGCCGACCAGCCCGAGCCGGTGCTCCATCACCCGGGACGCGGCGAGCTCGGACGCGGCCCCGACCGCGGCGAACGCGCGCGCCGGACCGGTCTCCGCCACCGGCGCGCAGAGCATCCCGAACCCGCCCCCGCTGGCGGCCGCGGATCCGACGAAGACGAAGGGCAGCTCGTCGCGGACCTCGCTCCAGCCCGGGACCGCGGTGTGCGAGAGCAGGACCGCCGTGTAGGACGCGACGCCGGGCGCCGTGACCGCGGACGACAACCCCGCGGGCCGGGCCAGCCGGGCGAGCAGCCGCGCGGGCCAGGTCCGCCGCCACCTCGCGGGAACCAGCTCGGCGGCGGCGGCGACGGCGACGCCGGGCCCGAACGCCGAGAGGATCCAGGTCCCGACGCTCATCGGGGACGTCGGCTTCAACACCCGCAGCATGTGGTGGAAGCGGTCGGGCCGGCCCAGGTCGGAGACCAGGAACCAGAGGCTGGCCAGCAGCGCCCCGAACGACCCGAGCCATCCCGCACGCCGCAGCCCGGGCCGGCCGGTCAGGTCCGCGCCCGCGGCCACCACCGACGACCCGGCGGCGAGCCCTCCGCAGAAGAGGTACGCCGCGATCTTCCACTCCCAGACGGGAGCCTTGAGGACCGGCCTGCCGTAGTAGGAGCGGAACTCGGCATCCGGGACGACCGTCGGCTCGCCGCCCCCGCGCCTGCGGCCGCCCGGCCGCTTGCTTCGGCGGCTGCCCTGGAACAGCTGAGCTTCGCGGTCGGCGGCGCCACCCGCGTCGCTGCGCCGCTCCGCCGGCGGCGGGTCGGTGTGCCGGGTCACCGCCTGCTCCCGAGGGTCGAGGAGACGAAGGCGCCGATACCGGCCAGCGCGAACGCCGCGGCCGCCGCCCCGGCCCGCCGCCACATCTGCGGCGCGTTCCGGGTGGGTACCACGGGGTCCGGCGGCAGGCCGTACACCTCGGGCTCGTCGAGCAGGAGGAAGAACGCCCCGTCCCCGCCGACGCCGTCGTTCGGGTCGCGGCCGTACAGCCTCGCCTCGTCGACCCCGAGCCCGTGCAGCTGCTCGAGCCTGCGGTCCGCGCGCTCGCGCAGCTCGTCGAGCGGGCCGAACTGGATGGAGTCCGTGGGGCAGGCCTTCGCACAGGCCGGCTCCAGCCCGTCGCCGAGCCGGTCGTAGCAGAGCGTGCACTTCTGGGCGCGGCCGTCCTGCTCACGGCGGTCGATCACGCCGTACGGGCAGCCGGAGACGCAGTACCCGCAGCCGTTGCAGATATCCTGCTGCACGACAACCGTGCCGAACTCGGTCCGGAACAAGGCCCCGGTGGGGCACACGTCCAGGCACCCCGCGTGCGTGCAGTGCTTGCAGACGTCCGAGGCCATGAGCCAGCGGAAGTCCGTGCGGGACTCGGCGCCGCTGTCGTCCCCCGGCCGGGAGAAGGCGGGCATCCCCAGGTCCTGGGCGTTCGGCAGCGGTTCGGTGCCGAGCTCCGAGCCACCCCGCGGCGCGGCGCGCAGCCGGGGCTCGACGGCGTGCACCGTCTCCCCGATGCCGCTCGGCCCGGTCGGCAGGCCCGCGAGGCCGGGATCCTGGTGCCCGAGCGGGCGGGACTGCTCGATGAACGCGACGTGCCGCCACGAGTTGGCGCCGAGCATTCCGGTGTTGTCGAAGGACATGCCGAGCAGGTCGAGCCCGTCCTCGGGCACGGCGTTCCACTCCTTGCACGCCACCTCACAGGCCTTGCACCCGATGCACACCGAGGTGTCGGTGAAGAACCCGACGCGGGCGGGATGATCCAGGTGCCCGGCGTCGCGCGCGACGTCGTCGAGCGGCCCGGACAGCCGGTTGCGGCCGGTCATGGCGTCTCCTCGGAGGTGGCGGCGGGGGAGTGCGTGGGCGTGTCGGGCGTCGCCGGCTCCTCGACGTGGGCCACCCCCGCCGCGGTCCCCACCCGGGTGCCGGTGGCGGTGGTGATACCGGCGCGGGTACGCAGCTCGTCCAGCATCGCGGTGAGCGCGGCGCCGCGCGGCCGCGGTCCGGGCCGGACGTCGCAGGTCGCGACCTTGCTCTCCTGGATGAAGACGTTCGGGTCGAGGACGACGCCCAACAGGTCGTTGACGACGTCCCCGGTCACCAGCCCGGTGGCCCCCCAGTGGTAGGGCATCCAGACCTGGTGCACCACCCGCCCGTCGATCCGCAGCGGCGCCATCCGGTCGGTGACCATCACCCGGGCCTGGACCGCGGCGCGGCTGGTGACCACGTGCGCCTCCCCGAGGTGGGTCAGCCCGCGCTCGCGGGCCAGCTCCGGCGAGACCTCCATGAACAGCGCCGGCTGCAGCTCGGCCAGGTAGGGCAGCTGCCTGCTCATCCCGCCCGCCGTGTGGTGCTCGGTCAGCCGGGCCGCGGTCAGCACGAACGGGAACACCTCGGACCCGCCCTCCGGCGGCGCCGGGTTCGACGGGTTGTCCGGCCGGCCGTAGACCTTGCGGGTCGGGTTGGCCTGCTGGGTGTAGATCGGGTTGCGGACCGGGGACTCGTGCGGCTCGTAGTGCGCCGGCAGCGGCCCGTCGACGACGCCGTGCGGCGCGAAGAGCCAGGCCTTGCCGTCCGCCTGCATGATGAACGGATCGTCGCCGTGCAGGGCGTCGGGTCCGGTCGTCCCCTCCGGCGGGACGTATCCCGGAGCGGTGCCCACCGGGAAGTCCGGGATGTCGTGTCCGGTCCACCTCCCCGCGTCGGCGTCCCACCAGATCAGCTTCTTGCGCTCGCTCCACGGCCGGCCCTCGGGATCGGCGGAGGCCCGGTTGTAGAGCACCCGGCGGTTCATCGGCCAGGTCCAGCCCCACTCGGCCTCGTAGGGGCCCTGCGCGTCGTGCGGCTTGCGCCGGGCGGCCTGGTTGACCCCGTCGGCGAACACGCCGCTGTAGATCCAGCAGCCGCACGACGTGGTGCCGTCCGCCTTCAGGCCGAGGTAGTTGTCGAGGACCTCGCCCGTCGTCAGGTCGTGGCCGTTGATCCGGCGCAGCACGTCCTCCGCGGACGGCTCGACCCACTCGCCGTCGCCCTCGGTCTCGTAGTCCCACGCCAGCTTCTGCACGGGCTCGTCGCGCGGGTCCTCCGACGCGGCCAACCGCTCCCGGACCAGCCGCCCGAGGTGGTAGAAGAACCACAGCTCGGAGCGCTGGTCCCCACGCGGTTCGACGGCCTTCTCCCGCCACTGCAGCATCCGCTGGGTCTGGGTGAAGGTGCCCTCCTTCTCCACGTGCGATGCGGCGGGCATGAGGAACACCTCGGTGCGGCACTCCTCGGTGACGATCTCGCCGGTCTCGATCTCCGGCGAGTCCTTCCAGAAGGTCGCCGTCTCGATCTCGGTCAGGTCCCGGACGACCATCCAGTCCAGGTTGGCCATGCCGAGGCGCTGCAGCTTGCCGTGCGCGGACCCGACCGCGGGGTTCTGGCCCATGACGAAGTAGCCGAACACCTTGCCGTCGATCATGTCCATGACGGTGCGGTAGGTGCCGTGGTCGCCGTCGATCCTCGGCAGCCAGCCGAACCCGAAGTCGTTCTCCGCCGTGGCGGCGTCGCCGAAGTACTCCTTGAGCAGCGAGACCATGTACGCGTCGACGTTGTAGCCGTAGCCCTTCTGCCCGCCGGCACGCTGGTCGTCGATGTAGGTCGCGAGGTCGTCGTGCGCGACGTCCGGCATGGAGAGGTAGCCCGGCAGCAGGTTGAACAGCGTCGGGATGTCCGTCGAGCCCTGGATGCTGGCGTGTCCACGCAGCGCGAACACCCCGCCGCCGGGCCGGCCGACGTTGCCGAGCAGCAGCTGCAGGATCGCGCCCGTGCGGATGTACTGCGCGCCCACGCTGTGCTGCGTCCAGCCCACGCTGTAGACCAGCGCGGTGGTCCGGTCGCGGTTCGAGTTCCCGGTCCACGCCTCGCAGACGTCGCGGAACTGCTGCTGCGGCGTCCCGCAGACCCGCTCCACCATCTCCGGGGTGTAGCGGGCGAAGTGCCGCTTCAGGATCTGGAACACGCAGCGCGGGTGCTGCAGCGTCGGGTCCTTCACGATGTCCTCGGCCGCGCCCTCCACGGTGGCGCCGCGGCCCCCCGCCTGCATGGGTTGGGTCTGCTCCTTCGCCCGCGCCGAGTCACCCTTCGGCGTGGACCCCGACGGATCCACGCCCTCGTAGTGCCAGGTGGACCGGTCGTAGGTCGCGGTCTCCGGGTCGTAGCCGGAGAACAGGCCGTCGAGGTCCTCGGTGTCCGCGAACTCCTCACCGACCAGGAACGAGGCGTTCGTGTAAGCCGCGACGAACTCCCTGAAGTCCAGCTCGTTGGTCAGCACATGGTTGATCACGCCGCCGAGGAACGCGATGTCCGTCCCCGCGCGGATCGGGACGTAGGTGTCCGCGAGCGCGCTGGTCCGGGTGAACCGCGGGTCGATGTGGATCAGCCGTGCGCCGCGCGCCTTGGCCTCCATCACCCACTGGAACCCGACCGGATGGGCCTCGGCCATGTTCGAGCCCATGATGATGATGCAGTCCGAGTTGGCGAGATCCTGCTGGTAGTCCGTCGCCCCGCCGCGACCGAAGCTTGCTCCCAGACCGGGAACGGTGGCGGAGTGTCAAATACGGGCCTGGTTCTCGATCTGGATGGCGCCGAGCGCGGTGAACAACTTCTTGATCAGGTAGTTCTCTTCGTTGTCCAGGGTGGCGCCGCCGAGGCCGGCGAAACCGTTGGTGCGGGCGAGCCGCCTGCCCTGCTCGTCGCGTTCCTGCCAGCCGCGGGCCCGGGCTTCGACGACACGGTCCGCGATCATCTCCATGGCCTCGCCCAGCTCGAGCTCGGTCCACTCGGTGGCGTACGGGGCGCGGTAGCGCACCTTGTCCAGCCGTTGCGGGCCGGTGACGAGCTGCAGGCTCGCCGAACCCTTGGGGCAGAGCCGGCCCCGGGAGATCGGGGAGTCCGGGTCGCCCTCGATCTGGACGACCTTCTCGTTCTCGACGAAGACGCGCTGGGCGCACCCGACGGCGCAGTACGGGCAGACGGACTTCGCGACCCGGTCCGCCGTCGCGGTCCGCGGCCGGAGACCGACGTGCTTCGGCGACTGCGCCGCGGCGCCGCGGCCGAGCTTGTCCGGGCCGGTCAGCTGCCGGTAGAGCGGCCAGGACCGCAACAGCCCCCCGAGATCCATACGTGCACCCTCTCCCGGCCGAAGAACCCGTCCACCTCGATCTACCCCCGCGGATTCTCGTGAAACTCCTCCCCGCCGTCCACCCGGCGCGTCCGGCGCGTCCGATTCCGGGAATGTCGCCCGGCCGCGGTTGGCGCGCCGCGCCCGTGGTATTCGACGGCACTGGCGGGAGTCCCCGCGGAGGCGGGCGCGGAGGGGAGAGGCATGTCGGAGCGGCACGAGGAGCGGTACGAGACGGAGTCGCCGGGACCCGCGCGGTTCCCCTGGCCGCAGCTGGCCGCCATGATCGTCGGGCTGGCGCTGCTCCTGTTCGGCGTGTTCGGGTTCTGGCCCACCGCCTTCTCCACCCTCACCGAGGGCGACGTGGGACCGACGTTCCTGGGCGTGGAGGTCTCGCCCCTGCGCAACATCATCCACATCGTGCTCGGCGTCATCGGGCTGGCGTGCGCGGCCCGGTTGCCGGCCTCCCGGGCCTACGGCTGGCTGCTGGCCGTCGCCGGCGCGGTCATGGCCGCATGGGGGATCCTCGGTCTCGTCCGGCCGCCGTTCGACGTGCTCAGCATGAACGTCCCGGCGGTGGTCGTCGCCGGGGCGATCGCGCTGCTGGGCCTGGCGATCGCCCTGCTCCCGGCGCGCGACGCCCTCGGCGAGGGCGACCCCCGGGACGGCCGCGACGCGATGGACCGCACCAAGGCCGAGCGCCCGCACCGCTGAGCCGCGCGGCTCCTCCTCACACGACCCGGTGCCCGCCGGACGGGGTGCGGGCCGTCCGGCCGGTGCCGGCGAGCAGCTCCAGCAACGGGACGGCCACCCGCCGGCTCGTGCCGAGCGCCTGCCGGGCGCTGCTCAGGGTGAAGTCCGGGCCGAGCCCGCGCAGCAGGTCCACCGCGCGGTCGTCGGCGCCCGGCAGGAGCACCACGCCGTCGGCGACCCGGAGCAGGTGCCCGGCGCGGACCAGGGTCGCCAGCTCCCGCGGACCCAGGCCGAGCTCAGCGAGGCGCGCCGCCTCGGGAGCGCCGAAGGGCGCGCGTTCCAGGTCTGCGCGCAGGGCGTCCAGCGCGCTGCGCACCCGCTCCGGCAGCGCCGCCACCCGATCCGCGGCGACCCGGCCGTCCCGCAGGACCAGTCCCGGACCGTCCACGCGCCGGAGCAGCGCCTCGACGAGCCGGGCGGTGGGAAGGCCGAGCGCCCGGCGGGCGGCCTCGAGGGGCAGCCCCGGATCCAGCGGATCCGCCGCGTCGTGCGCCGCGACCGCGGCCCGCAGGTCGGCGACGAGGGCCGGGGCGCGCGCGGGGTCCACCAGCCATCCTCCGGCCGTGACCGCGTCCAGGCGCTCGACGTCGCGGACGCCGACCCCCCAGGCGACCAGCTCGGCCTGCCGGACCTGCCCACGCCGGGCCAGCTCGGTCGCGGCGTCGGGGACGCCGTCGAAGGCCGCGAGCTCGTCCGCGCGGCGGGCGGCCGCGCCCCGGCGGCGCAGGACGGGAGGCGACGGGTCGAGCACCGTGACACCCGCGGCCACCTGGCGACGCCCCGGGTCCCGCAGCACCGCCCGGTCCCCGATCCGCAGCGGCAGCGGGCGGCGCAGCCGGAGCCGGGCCACCACGGCATCCGCGCCGTCCCCGTCCTTCCCGCCCAGCGGCCGCACCCGGGCCGTCACCGCCGCCGACCCGATGTGCAGGGTGAGCTCGCGGGGCAGCGCCGCGGGATCGGGCGCCGCGCCGCGGATCCCGTGCAGCCGGACGTCCAGCTCGGCGGTCGGCAGCCAGGCGCCCGCGGTCAGCAGGGCGTCGCCGCGGGCCACGGCCTCGAGCGGGACGCCGCGCAGGTTGACCGCCACCCGGGCCACGCCGCGGGCCCGCTCGACGGGCTCGCCCAGGCTCTGCAACCCCCGGACGGACACCGTCCGGCCTCCGTCCAGGACCAGCTCGTCCCCGGCGGCCAGGGTGCCCGCGGCGAGGGTCCCGGTGACCACCGTCCCGGCCCCGCGGATCGTGAAGGCGCGGTCGATCCACATCCGCACGTCGGCCGCATCGTCGGGCTCAGGCAGGCTCGCCACCAGCAGGTCCAGGGCGACCCGCAGCTCGCCGAGCCCCTGACCCGTGGCGGCCGACACGCACACGGCGGGCCGGATGCCCAGAGCGCTCGCCGCCAGCCGTTCCTGCGCCTCGGCGAGCGCGAGCTCCGGGTCGAGGAGGTCGCTGCGCGTCACGACGAGCAGCGCGTGCCGGACGCCGAGCGCCTCGAGCGCGTCGAGGTGCTCCGCGGACTGGGGCATCCACCCCTCGTCCGCCGCCACCACGAGCACGACGGCCGGCACGGGGCCGACGCCGGCGAGCATCGTGGTGACGAACCGTTCGTGACCGGGCACGTCGACGAAGGCGACCGTGTCCCCGGACGGCAGGTCCGTCCACGCGAAGCCGAGGTCGATGGTCATGCCGCGGCGCCGCTCCTCGGCGAAGCGGTCGGGCTCCATCCCGGTCAGCGCGCGGACCAGGGTGGACTTGCCGTGGTCGACGTGCCCGGCCGTCGCGACGACGTGCGTGCCCATTCAGGAGTCCCCGGGCCGGCCGGCCTCGTGGACGGCCAGCACCGCGGCGGCCAGGTCCGCTTCCGCCGCGGGGCCCACGGCGCGCAGGTCGAGCAGGCAGCGGCCGCGTTCCACCCGCCCGAGCACGGCGGGGTCACCCTCCCGCAGGGCGCGCGCGAAGTGCTCGGGGAGCATGAGCGCCGCGCTCGGGAGCATCACGCCCGGCGCGCCGCCGCCACCGATCGTCGAGTCCGACGCCGCGGCCTCGACGGGGACGCCCTTCGCCGCGAGCGACGCCGCGAGCGCCTCCGCCCGTGCGCGCAGGCCGGCGACGCCGGCGTCCAGTGCCTCGCGGGTGGGGGTGGCCGGCCCGCGCAGGGTGGCCTCGAGCGCGGCGAGCGTGAGCTTGTCGACGCGCATCGCCCGCGCCAGCGGGTGGCGGCGGATCCGCTCGACGAGGGCCGCGCCCGTACCCGGGGCACCGAGCAGCAGTCCCGCCTGCGGCCCGCCGAGCAGCTTGTCCCCGGAGGCCGTGACCAGCGCCGCGCCCTCGGCCAGGACGCTCGCGGCGTCGGGCTCGCCGGGCAGCCGGGGGTGCGGGGCGAGCAGCCCGGAGCCGATGTCGCACACCAGCGGGACGCCCAGCCCGGCCAGCTCACGGGGCGCCACGGCGCTGGTGAACCCGGTGACGACGAAGTTGGAGGGGTGCACCTTCAGGACGAACGCGGTGTCCTCGCCGATCGCGTCCGCGTAGTCCCGCAGGTGGGTGCGGTTCGTCGTGCCGACCTCGCGCAGCCGGGCCCCGGCCGCGGTGAGCAGGTCGGGGATGCGGAAGCCGTCGCCGATCTCGACGAGCTCGCCGCGGGACACGACGATCTCCCGGCCCGCCGCGAGCGTCGCGGCCACCAGGGCGAGGGCGGCGGCACCGTTGTTGGTGACGTGCGCCGCGGCGGCCGCGGGCACGGCGGACAGCAGGGCGTCGAGGGCCGCCTCCCCGCGGCGTCCCCGCCCGCCGGTCCCGAGGTCCAGCTCGACGTCGCAGGTGCCCGCGGCGATCGCGAGGGCCTCCCGGGCGGACGCCGACAGCGGAGCGCGGCCCAGGTTCGTGTGCAGCAGGACGCCCGTCGCGTTGAGTACCGGCCGCAGCCGGGTCGCCGCCCGCGGAAGCCGGCGGAGGACCTCGTCGACGACGTCGTCCGGCTCGATCGCGCCGCGCCGCGCCGCCTGCTGCGCCGCGACGACGGCCTGCTTGACCAGGTCCCGGCCGAGCCGGCGGGTGGCGGCGACGACCGCCGGCTCGGCGAGGACGATGTCCGTGCGGGGGATCCGGCGCCGGACGTCGGCGGCGCCGTCGGCTCCCCGCCCGCTCGCGAACTCGGTCACCGGGGCACCCTACGGCCGCCGCACACGGTGGGCGCGGCCACGCCCGTACGCGTGTCGCCGGCGGAGCGCGCTGCCGCGGACCGCGCCCCGTCGTAGGGTCACGCGGGACAGGGAGGATGCGCATGACCGCCACATCCGCCGTTTCCGGCCGGAGGCTGACCGAGTTCAGCCACGGCGCGGGCTGCGGCTGCAAGATCGGCCCGGGTGCTCTCGCGGACGTGTTGGCGCTGGTGGCGCCCCCGCGGCACCCCGACCTGCTCGTCGGCACCGAGACCGGGGACGACGCCGCCGTCTGGCGGCTCGACGCGGACCGGGCGCTCGTCGCGACCACGGACTTCTTCACCCCCGTCGTCGACGACGCGCGGCTGTGGGGCCGGATCGCCGCAACCAATGCCGTCTCCGACGTGTACGCGATGGGCGGGCGGCCCCTCTTCGCCCTCAACCTCGTCGCCTGGCCGACCGAGCAGCTCCCGGCGGAGCTGCTGGCCGAGGTGCTGGCCGGGGGCGCCGACGCGGGCCGGGAGTGCGGGTTCGCCGTGGTCGGCGGGCACTCGATCGACGATCCGGAGCCCAAGTACGGCATGGCCGTGGTCGGGGAGGTGCATCCGGACCGGATCCTCACCAACGCCGGTCTGCGGCCGGGCGACGCGCTCGTCCTGACCAAGCGGCTCGGCGTCGGCATCACCACGACCGCGATCAAGGCGGGTACGGCGCCGGACGCGCTGGTGGCCGAGGCCGTCGCGTCCATGACGGCGAGCAACGCTGCCGCCGCGGAGGCGGCGGTCGGGGCGGGGGCCCGTGGCTGCACGGACGTCACGGGTTTCGGGCTGCTGGGGCACCTGCGGAAGATGGCGGCGGCGTCGGGGATCGACGCCCGGGTCGACGTCGCGGCGGTGCCGTTGTTCGACGGCGTGCGGGAGCTGGCCGAGGCCGGCACGGTGCCCGGCGGCAGCCGGCGCAACCGGCAGTGGGTCAGTGACGTGCTGGACGTGGGCGCCGGCGTCACCGACACGGACGTCGCGATCCTCGCCGACGCCCAGACGTCGGGCGGGCTGCTGTTCGGCGCCGAGCCCGGACGGGCGGACCGCGCGGTCGACGAGCTGACCTCGCGCGGCGTGCCCGCGGCCGTGATCGGCACGGTCTCGGCGGGTAGCGGGCGCATCGCCCTGCACCGCTGAGCATCGGGCGGGCGCGCGGAGCGGAGGCGGACGGGAATCGAACCCGCCTGGCCGAGATCCTCGGCCACGTCGGTGTTGAAGACCGCGGGGGCCACCAGGCACCCGTACGCCTCCCTCGCGCGCCCCGCAGCCTACGGCCCTCCGCCGCTCCCGCGCGTCGAGGGGATACCCGAGCGGAATGGCACCGAGTGCCACAATGTTGATCCGGGACCTGATCGCGACGCACGCCCCGTGACCGCGCGTCCGCTACGCGTACTGCCGACCCGGCGGGGCGGGATCAGCCCTCCCGCGGGCGTGCCGCCTTGCGGTCGTGCTCGACCTCCTCGTTCGCGTAGGCCACCGGGTGATCCTGGCCGCGTTCGGTGAAGTAGTCGTTCAGCGCCTGCGCGATCATGTCGTGCTCGTGGTCGGACAGCGGAAGCGTGCCGCGCAGCGCCGCCTCGAGGTCGTCCTCACCCAGCGAGCCGCCGAGGCCGACGTAGGCGAGCCAGAGCTCCGGCAGCTCGAGGTCGCTCAACGAGAACCCGGCCCGTAGCGACGAGCCGGGTACGACGTCGCGGCCGGCGGGCCCCTTGTCCCCGTTCACCCGTGCAGTCTTTCGTCGGTCGCGGTGCCCGGCAACCGGAGGAGCGTGCCGCGCCCGACCCGGTCAGTGCTCACGCAGCACCGCACTCGTCCCCGCACGGTCCTCCGCGATGGTGTCCAGGAGCTCCCGGACGATCTGCCGCGTGGTGTGGCGCGGCGACCAGCCGAGCGTCGCGGCCGCGTGGTCCGTCCCGAGCACCGGCTGTTCCATCAGCAGGCGGAACCAGCCGGGCGTGATGGCCAGCAGGCGCCCCGCGGACGCCAGGCTGACCGCGCCGGCCAGCGCGGCCCGGGGCAGCGTCACCAGCCGGGCCCCCACGAGCTCCGCCAGCTGCTGCGTCCCGAGCGGCTCTGCGCCGATGTTGAACGTCCCGCCGGCCCGCTGGTCGAGGACCCGGGCGAGCGCGTCGGCGACGTCCCGGGCCGGCTGGATCGCCCAGGCCAGGTGCACCACCGCGTCGGCTCCCGCGAACGGCTCCGCGAGCGCCGCGGCCGCTCCCGGCGCCGACAGGTCCACCGCGTGCCACCGTGCCATGTCGTAGGGCGGGTCGGGAGGCGGCGGTCGACGGCACACCCCGACGACCTCGTGGGCCGGCGTCGCTCCGGCCAGCGCACGGAGCAGTCCGGTGCCGACGTTGCCGGACGCCCCGGTCACGACGACCTTCACGAGCCCTCCGGACGGTCCGCGACGGGGGTCCGGACGCGGCGCGCGCCGGCGTCGCGGACGGGGTGGAACCAGCGCAGGCGCACGCGGTCGAGGCGGGAGGCGGGGGCGTCGGTGGGCACGTACACGAGCCCGTCGCCCGCGTCGGCCGCCCGGTCCCGGCGCCCCTCGTCGGGATGCTCGACGACCCGGTCCCGGAGCCGCCCGCCGATCCGCCGGTAGAAGCGCAGCTGCTCGTGCCGGCCGAAGAGCCGCCAGCCGAGGCCGAGCACGGGGCCGAGCCGGGGATGGGGTTGCCAGCGCACGTCGGCCCGGAACTCGACCCGGCCCGTCTCCCGGTGCTTCGCCACGCGGTAGACCACCCGGCCCCGCTGGAGGTGCCCCTGCAGGGTCTCGTAGCCCCAGCCCCAGATCCGCCAGTCCGCGTCGGCCTCCTCCCCCTCGTCGACGATCGAGGTGATGCGGACGCCCATGAGGAAGCGGACCGGGCCGAACCGGCCGTCCAGCAGGATGTCGCGGCCGAGCAGGGCCGTGTCGCGGGCGTACACGGCCCGAAGCAGCTCAGGCGGGGTGAAGTCGTAGTCCTCCACCAGGTCCCGGGCGCGGGCCCAGGGGCCGTCGGGGACCGGATCGCCCGGCGCCTCCGTGCCGAGGAGGTGGACGTGCTCGTCCGTCGTCCACCCGCGCGGGCCCACCTCCGAGGGCTCGTAGTTGACGTCGAGGTCGGCGAGGTCCGACACCGCCCGCTGGAGCGTCGCACCCCGTGCTGGAGTCACGTGCCGCTCCTCCCGTCGCCGGAGGCCCGGCCGTCCGGTTCGACCGTGATCCGCCCGGCGCGGCGCACGACGCGGCCCACCCGCAGCCTGAGGTGCTTGGCGTAGGCGAGGACGAGGGCGCTGTACCCGGGGGTCGGGCCGCGGTAGAAGAGGAAGCCCTGCGGGCCGTCGACCATGGCCCCGGTGCGGACGTCGTAGCGGCTGCCGTGCCAGGGGCAGACGAGGCAGCCGTCGTCGTCGACGGTGCCCTTCGAGAGGTCGGCGAGCTGGTGCCGGCAGCGGCGGGACACGGCGAAGTCCTCCCCGCGGCTGGTGCCCACCGCCCACCGGCCGAGCCGGCGGACCTCGCCGGTGACCGGGGGCGTGTCGGGCAGTGCGGGATCGGGCGGGGTGGGATCGGGCGGGGTGGGATCGGACACGGCGAACCTCCGGGGGTGGGCGATCAGGGCAGCAGGCGTTTGACGACGGGGCCGCGCCGGACGAGGGCGGCCAGTTCCCCGACGACGGAACGCGGTCGCAGCGCGGGGCTGGTCGTCGCGGCGGCGTCGGCCATCCCGGCGACGACGCCGGCGAGGGCGGTGCGGGCGTCCACCCGGGGTGCCCAGTCCAGCTCGCGGCGGGCGCGGGTGGTGTCGAGCAGGGGCACGGCGAAGGCGAGGTCGATCCAGCCCGGATCGAGCGGCTGCAGCTGCGTACGCCAGGTGACGTCGGTGAGGACGCGCAGGACCGGCCGGGGGACGTGCACCGCGCGGGCGCCGAGGACGTCGGCGATCAGGTCGCGGGTGACGGGCGGGTCCGCGGCGAGGTTGAACGCCCCGGCCGAGCGTCGCTCCAGGACGCGCGCGATCGCGTCGGCGACGTCGGTGGTGTGCACGATCGGCACGACCAGGTTGCGGTCGACCGGCAGCACGGGCACATGGCGGAGCAGGCCGCCGGGGACGTAGGAGGGCACGCCGTAGCGCAGCAGCGCGCTGCCCGCGTCCCGCTGCACGATCAGGCCGGGGCGCATCCGCGCGACGACCGCCCCGTCGGGGTGGAGGCGTTCGTACTCGTCGAGCAGACGCTCGGCGGCGACCTTCTCCTTGCTGTAGGCCAGCGACTCGATGCCCTCGGTGGGCCACAGCTCGTCGACGCCGAGGCCATCGGGCGAGTCCGGGCCGGGGGAGTAGGCGCCGACGGAGGACATGTGCACCAGGTGGGGCACGCCCTCGGCGTGCACGGCGTCGATCACGGCGCGGGTGCCGTCGATGCCGAGCCGGTCCAGGTAGGTGATGTCGCGGGAGGGCTGGAACCCCCACGCAAGGTGCACGACGGCGTCGGCGCCGCGGACGACCGGGCGCAGGGCCTCGCCGACGTCCGGCCCGGCGAGGTCGAGCGCCGTCCACGACACCGCGTCGTAGGGGCGCCCGCCTGTGGGCGGGCGGCGACAGACCCCGACGAGATCGTGCTCCTGCCCCACGTCGCGGGTGAGCCGGCGCAGCAGCGCCGTCCCGACGTTGCCGCTCGCTCCGGTGATGACGATCCGCACTGGTCCCCCTCCGTCCGCCGCGGGCCCGGCGGTCAGCCCCGGATGCCCACCGCGGGGAACGGCAAACGCGTCCGCCGGTCACACGTCCGGGAGCGTGGGGAACATCCGGTGGTGGCCGCCGGCGGACCAGTCGATCAGCAGCAGGGTGGCGTCGTCCTGGAGCCTGCCGCCCTGGTGCTCCAACACCGCGGCGCCGAGCCGCCGCAGCGTCTCCGGAGCGGACAGCTCCGCGGCCACCGCGTGTTCGGCGAGCTCGACCAGGCGTTGCTCGCCGAAGAACACCCCGTCGGCGTCGCGGGCCTCGGTGACGCCGTCGGAGTAGAGCAGCAACCGGTCCCCGGGCTCGAGCTGCTCCCGTTCCACTGCCGTGGGAAGGCCGCCGGCCACGGTGACGCCGAGCGGGGGCCGGGGCGGCGCGGTGAGCTCCTTGACGACCTTCCCGTGCCGGATCAGCAGCGGAGGCGGATGGCCGGCGAGCACGTACTCGAGGACGCCGGTGGCGGTGTCGAGCCGGGCCAGCACCGCCGTGGTGAACTGCAACGGCCCGGGCTGCGCGGAGATGAAGGCGTCCGCCCACGCCGCGACGGCCACGAGGTCCTTCTCGCCCGCGCGGCGGGCATTGCGGATGGCGGTGATCGCCAGTGCCGTGGTCACGCCCGCCCGGATGTCGTGGCCGGTGGCGTCGAACACGGCGAGGTCCACGACGTCGCCCTCGACGTTGTAGTCGTAGGCGTCCCCGGCGACCTGGTCGTGCGGCTCCAGGATGGCCGACACCACGACGCGTTCGGTCGCGAAGGTGCGGGGCGGCACCAGCTGCCAGAGCAGTTCCGACGGGAGGGACAGCGGTCCGCCGCTGCGCCAGCGCCGCAGTCGGTCGCTGTAGACGACCTTGGTCATGACCAGGTGCCCGACCAGGCCGGCGAGCGTCCACACCCACCGTCGCAGGAGCGGGCCGTCCTCCACCCCGGCGTCGGGGACCCCGTCCAGGCCGATGCGGACCACGCCCGCCCGGTCCGCGCCGTCGAGCATCGGCACCCACAGCGCCCGGCCCCGGTCGTCGGTGGCGGCCAGGATCTCGCCGAGCTGGTAGGCGCGTCCGGCTATCGTGCCGGAGACGGCGACCTCCCCGCCGGGCTCGGGCCGGACCGGGGTGAGGGCGTGCTGCGCCAGGTCGACCATCAGCACGTCGGCGGTCAGCCCCATCTCCCGCACCGCGCGGTCGACCATCGTGGAGAGCTGCTCACCGGTGGCCAGGTGCCCGCCATCGATGATCTGCGCGAGCACGTTCGCCCATGCGGCTGCCGCCTGTTGACCTGTCTGCACCGCCGGACGGTACAAGCCGATGGAAGCTCGTGTCGCGCACCTCGGGTGGCGAGCGGCCACGATCAGGCCGCGAGTCCTCGACGACGCGCAGCGGCCGGCCCGGCGCGGCCGGCGCACCCCGAGACGACGGCGCAGGGCCGACGCGCCCGTGGGGGGTCGCGGTGGTGGACTCCACGAGGCCCGCGACGATCAGCACGGGCAGCGGGGGCGGGGTCCGATCCCGAGGACGCGAGACCTGTCTCACTCCGTCGGGCGAGGAATCAGGCCGTTCCCGTCACCGGCTGGCCCGCGTTCTCCCGGCTCCCCGCTCGGGTGCGTCGCGGATCCGGCGCGCCTTCGGCCGGGAAACGCAGCAGGAACTCCCGCTCGAGGGCCAGCATCCGCGTCGTGTGGTTCTCGAGGGCCGACTCGCTGCCTTCGAGGAGGGTGTCGTGGCGTGTCTCGTGCAGGTGCCGGAGCTCGCGGTGCAGGTCGGCGTCGTCCAGCTCGTTCGGCGGAATGCCGTGCGATCGGTCCGTCATGGACCAGGGCTACCCGCGGCCGGATCGGGACAACCGTCCGGGGTTCACGGAGGACATCGGGGGTACCGGCCAGGCATGACCTCGCCCGACACGCCTGCTGCTCCGCGCGCCTCGACGCTGACGTTCGTGGGCACGGCGACCACGCTCCTGCAGCTCGGCGGCTTCACGGTGCTCACCGACCCCAACTTCCTGCACCGCGGGGAACGCGCCCACCTCGGCTACGGCCTCACCAGCCGTCGGCTCACCGAGCCCGCGATCACGACGGACGGCCTGCCGAGGCTCGACGCCGTCGTGCTGTCGCACCTGCACGGCGACCACTTCGACCGGCGGGCCCGGGCCGGGCTGCCGCGGACGGTGCCGATCGTGACCACCCACCACGCCGCACGCCGGCTCCAGCGCTGGGATTTCGACGCCGCGACGGCACTCGACACGTGGGCCGCGCGCAGCTTCGAGCGCGGGGACGAGACGCTGCGGATCACCGCGGTGCCCGCCCGGCACGGTCCCGCGCTGGTGCACCGGGCCCTGCCGCCGACGATGGGCACGATCCTCGAGCTCGAGCGGGCCGGACGCGTCGAGCTGCGCCTGTACGTCACCGGGGACACCGTGTTCCGGCCGTTCCTGCGGAAGGTTCACGAACGCCACCCGGAGATCGACGTGATGGTGACCCACCTGGGCGGAACCAAGATCGGTCCCGTGCTCGTCACCATGGACGCCCGGCAGGGGGCGGACCTCGTCGAGCTGATCCGGCCCGGGACGACGGTGCCGATCCACTACGACGACTACGGGGTCTTCCGCTCCCCGCTGAGCCACTTCCAGCACGAGATGCGGCAGCGAGGCCTCGACGCCGGCCTGCGGGTCGTCCTGCGGGGGGACACCGTCCCGCTCGACGGCACGAGGCGCCAGGAGGGTCCCCGGCGAACCCCCCGGATCACGGATCCGGCTGCGTCTCGGCCAGCCGGCCCGTGAGGAAGGCCCGTGCGGCGCACGATCCCCTCGTGGTCGTGGACGTCCGGGGTGACCTCGTAGCCGTGCTCGACGCTGTCGGTGACGGCCTCGCTGACGGCGAGGACGAGCTCGCCGGTCTGCCCCGGGGGCAGTCCTGGAACAGGAGCCAGGCGTCGAGGTCGTCCCGGGCGATCGAGGGGGAGACGAGGTCCGCGCGGAGCTGCAGCTCCAGCGGCCCGAGCGCGTGGGGTCCGGATCGTCGCGCGGGATGCGGTGGGGACGGGAGGAGTGCTCGTCCTGCTCGGATGGAGGAGCCACGAGGCGGTGCCCTGCCCTTTCCGCCGTCGGCGGTGCGCCGTCAGCTGGTGGGGGCGTCGTCGCCGAGGGCGGCGCCGACGTCGTGGTAGGGCGCGAGGACCCCGTCGAGCCCGACGATCTCGAGGGGCCCGATGACCGGCCGGTTGTGGTCGACCACCACCCGCAGCGGTTCGACGCCGCGGTGGCGGGCCGCTTCGGTGGCACCTTCGGCGAGGGCGCGCAGGCCGGGGGAGCCGAGGAAGCGGACGGCGGTGAGGTCCACGACGAGGACGCGACCGTCGAGACGGTCGAAGGCGCTGCGCAGCGCGTCGCGGAGCCGGGGCACTGTCAGGGCGTCGACGGCGCGGTCGACGGCGCCGTCGACGGTGAGGACGACGACCGCGTCGCGGTCGTCGGCGGTGACGGTCAGGAGCTGCTCGCGAGAGGGGCGCACCGGGGTGGTCTCGCCGCCGTCGGCCGCGGAGCCGGTCCTCAGTCGGTCTCGGGTGCCTCGTCCTCGTCCGGCGGGCCGTCGTCGCGGCGCTGTTCGAGGACATCCGCGGGATCGGCCTCGTCGGACAGCGCGGCCGCGTCGTCGAACGCCGTGGCGTCGGTGGCGTAGTCGATCCCTGGTTCCTCCGTCGTCCGCCGCTGCTCGGCGTCGTCGGAACTGGAGCGCTCCGGTGTGGTCATCGGCTCCTCCGGGGTGGTCGGGGGCAGGTCACCGGCGTTGTACCCCGCGATCGGAGGCTCCAACACGGCCGCGCGCACGTGATCGGCCACGGTCCGGTCGGCGGCGCGCCGGAGCGATCCGCCGCCCGACGTGCGCTCAGGCCGGTGCGACGTCGTAGGTGTGTCCCGCCGCGCGCAGCCGCTCGATCAGGGCGGAGCCCATCGCCGTCGCCGGGGTGAGGGAGCCGGCGCGGTCCGGCAGCCGGTCCCCGTCGGACACCAGGCAGAGGGCGCTCTGGCCCAGCATCACCGCCGTGCCCGCGTAACCGGGGTCGCCCCGGCCGGCGACCGTGACGGTGTAGCGGCGACCCCGCTCCGTCCGGCCGTGGACGACGGTCCGGAACCAGCCCTTCTCGCGCGTGCGCTCGCTCGGCCCGGTGCCCGGGGAGGGCAGCATGCGCTCAGCAGCGCGCGGGTCGGCGGGAGCGTCACCGTGCCGACGAACGTCGCCAGCCCGGCCGTGACGCCGGCCGCCACCGCCGCACCGGCCGGCCCCCGGCCGCAGGCCATGACCTCGCCGTAGCGCAGACCCCGGCCGTAGGCCCAGGCCTGCAAGGCGTTGCTGCGCCGCACGATCCGCGTGTTGAACGGCGCCATCACGAAGGGCGCGACCCACGTGCCGTCCGGGCGGCGGCTCGGCCGGGCGGCGTCCGCGGGCTGTGCCTTCGCGGGCTCCGCGGCACGGTCCGGGCTCAGCGCGTGCGGGTCCGCGGCGATCCGGCGCAGCTCGCGGTCGCCGACGACCGTCTCCAGCTGGCCGAGCAGCGAGGCCACGGTGCCGCCACTGAAGCTTCCGCGGGCGGAGGCGAGCAGCTCGGCCTCCTCGAGCGCGCCCGCGTCGTCCTCGGCGGCCCGCTGGTGGAGCAGGAGCGTCCCGAGGTCCGAGGGGATCGAGTCGTAGCCGCAGGAGTGGACGAGCCGGGCCCCGGTCTCGCGGGCGAGGGCGTCGCAGCGGTCGATCGCGGCGCGGACGAACAGGACCTCACCGGTCAGGTCGGCGTAGTGCGTGCCCGCACGGGCACAGGCCTCGACCACGGGGAGCCCGTAGCGCGCGTACGGCCCGACGGCGGTGGCGAGCACCCGGGTCGAGGAGGCGAGCGCGGCCGGCGCCGCGGCGTCCGTGGAGTCCGCGACCCGGCGCGGGGAGAGCAGCGGCCCCCTGCCGAGCGATCATCCGTCCGGGCGGATGGAGTGATCCGTGCGCGGGTACCAGGGGTCGTACGCACGGCAACGACCGAGGAGGTACGCGACGTGGCCGAGTTCGCGAAGGGCGACAAGGTCCGCTGGAGGAGCCACGGCGGTCACGCCGAGGGCGAGGTGCTGAAGAAGATCACCTCCGACACCGAGGCGGGCGGTCGCACGGTCCGGGCGTCGAAGGACGAGCCGCAGTACCTGGTGCGCAGCGAGAAGAGCGGCGGCGAGGCCGTCCACAAGCCGGACGTGCTGGAGAAGATCTGAGCCGGAACCTCGCCTGCCCCCGGCACAGACACCGACCCCGCGCTCACAGGGGGCAGGTGCGGTCACGACTCCGGCGCGCCGACCACGTAGTCCTCCGGCGGCGGGGCACCCTCGAGGTGGGTGGCCAGGATCTCCCGGACGCCGTCCGCGATCCGCTGCTGCGCCTCGATCGTCATGCCGGAGTAGTGGATGGTCATCGCGTTGCGGGGCAGGTGGCGCCAGGGGTGGTCGGCCGGAGCGGGCTGCGGGTACCACGTGTCCCCGGCGTACCCGGCGAGATGCCCGGACTCGACGGCCTCGACGAGGGCGTCGGTGTCCACGATCGCGCCGCGGGCCGTGTTGACGAGCCACGAACCGGGTTTCATCGCGGCCAGCCGCTCGCGGTCGAACAACGACCGGCTGCCCTGCTGCAGGGGCAGGGCAGCGCAGACGACGTCGGAGCGGGCCACCAGGTCGTCGAGCCGGGCGAAGCGGACGCCGAGGACGGCCTCCTCGGCAGGGCTGCGGCGGTGCCGGGCGGAGTAGAGCATCGTGACGTCGAAGGGCTTGAGCCGTAGCGCGGTCCGCGCGCCGATGGCACCGAGCCCGATCAGCCCGACCGTCTTGCCCTCGAGGTCGTGGGCGTCCTGTGCGGCGTCCGCGACGTCCCACCGGCCGTCCGCGACCTGCTCGTGGGCGGGGACGAAGTTGCGGACGAGCGCCAGGATCTGCAGCACGTTGTGCTCGGCGACGCTCACGACGTTGCTGCCGGTCACCTCCGTGACGGTCACCCCGTGCTCGACGGCGGCCTCGGGGTCGACGTGGTCCGACCCGACCCCCGCGGTGATCACCAGCTTCAGGCTCGGCGCCCGGTCGAACCGGTCGCGGTCCAGGTAGACGGGCCAGAACGGGGTGGTGATCAGCACCTCGGTGTCGCGGAGGTGCGTGTCGAGCTCGTCGCCGGTGTCGCTGGTGGCGACGAGCTCGTGCCCCCGGTCGGCCAGGAACGGCCCGAGGTCCAGCGCGCGTTCCGCGGACGCGAGGACGTCGGGATGCGCCTTCGGGTCGGAGTCCGGGTAGAGCACGGCGACGACCTTCACGGCCACCTCCAGAATCGGCGACGGGTCCGGGGGAGGGCTACCCGACGACCTGCAGGTCAACCGCGCTCGAGCCGGGCCAGCAGGGGGTCCCGCAGCCCCACGGAGTCCGTCGCCCAGAACGCGTCGGTGTAGACGAGCGCGCCGGTCATCCACGGTTCGTGCGTGGGGAGCACGGCGACCTGGAACGCGGCCTCCGGGATCCGGACGGACGGCCGGACGAAGCCGTGGTCCGCGGCGCGGGTGAACCCGCGGGCCCCGTAGTACTCCGGCGACCCTTCGAGGAACAACGCCGGTGCGCCGCACGCCCTCGCCGCGCCCAGCGCCGCGGCGACCAGCGCGGTGCCGATGCCGGCGCCCTGTCGGTCCGGGTGCACGGAGAGCGGGCCGAGCACCAGGACGTCGACGAGCCGCTCCCGCGCGTCGAGCCAGCAGCGCGACAGCCGGACGTGACCGAGCAGCTCACCCTGCCCGTCGTCCTCCTCGGCGATCAGCGAGACGACCGTGGCGCCCGAGACGTCGAGGGCGTCGAGCATGCGGACGATGCCGGGTCCCTCCTCGCCGAACGCCGCCCCGACCACCGCTCGGACGGCGTCGAGGTCGGACGCGGCTTGCGGCCTGAGGATCACGACGGCCTCCTCCTCCCGTGGGGTTCCGCTCCCATTCTGCTCATCCGCGGCCGCCGCTCGGCCCTGGCCCCGCTGCCCTCCGGGCCCCGTCCGACACGGCCGGGTACGTTGCGGCTCCGGCCCGGCCCGGGCCGGGCGTGTCGCCGAATGGACGAGGGAGTTCACGGGTGAAGACCAAGGGTGCTGTGCTGTGGGGGATCGGCGAGAAGTGGTCGGTCGAGGAGATCGAGGTCGGGGACCCGCGGGCCGGTGAGGTGATGGTCGAGCTGGCCGCATCGGGCCTCTGCCACTCCGACGAGCACCTCGTCACCGGGGCCACGCCGATCGCGACCCCGCTGATCGGCGGGCACGAGGGCGCGGGCGTCGTCGTCAAGGTCGGCCCGGGTGTGACGGGGCTGAAGGAGGGCGACCACGTCGTCACGGCGTTCATCCCCGCCTGTGGGATGTGCCCGCCGTGTTCCGACGGCCACCAGAACCTGTGCGACCTGGGCGCCGGGCTGCTCACGGGCAAGTCCATCAGCGACGGGTCGTTCCGGGTGCAGGCGCGGGGCCAGGACGTCGTCCAGATGTGCCTGCTGGGGACGTTCTCGCCGTACATCACCGTGCACCAGGCGTCGGTGGTCAAGATCGAGCCGGACATCCCGCTCGAGGTCGCAGCGCTCGTCGGCTGCGGTGTCAGCACCGGCTGGGGCTCCGCGACGAAGGTCGCGGACGTGCGGCCGGGGGAGACGGTCGTGGTGATGGGTGCCGGCGGGGTCGGGATGAACGCGGTCCAGGGCGCGGCGGCGGCGGGCGCGAAGAGGGTCGTGGTGATCGACCCCGTCGCGGCCAAGCGGGAGTGGGCGATGGAGTTCGGCGCCACGCACACCTACGAGACCGCCGAGGAGGCCACCGCCGCGGTCAACGAGCTGACGTGGGGCCGGATGGCCGAGAAGGTGATCATCACGGTCGGGGACATCCAGGGGGAGAACGTCCTGGAGGCGCTGACCCTGACGGCCAAGGGCGGCCGCGCGGTGGTCACCGGGATGGGCAGCGCGGCGAACGTCGACGTCAAGCTCAGCCTGTTCGAGCTGACGCTGCTGCAGAAGGACCTGCAGGGTGCGATCTTCGGCGGGAGCAACCCCCGCGCGGAGATCCCGTCGCTGCTCTCGCTCTACCAGGAGGGCCGGCTGAATCTCGACGGCCTGGTGACCACGAAGTACACGCTCGAGGACATCAACCAGGGCTACCAGGACATGCGGGACGGCAAGAACATCCGCGGGATGGTCGTCTACACCGACGCGGACCGCTGACCGGGTAGTCTTCCGCCTGGTCCGGGGCCGGTCGCCGCACCGTCGCGGCGGCCGGCCCCGGCTTTGTGCGGTCGAATGGCCTCCGTCCCCGGTGCGTATGTCCGTCCTGCCCGGTATGACTGGTTCACGGGTACGGGCACGAACGGGTGGGTGGCGGGGATGGCGCTGGCGGCGATGATGGCGACCGCACGGGGGATGTCGGCCACCGTGCAGGTGCTCGCCCGGGGGGAGCTCGGCCGGTTCTCGGGCAACGGACGGTCCGAGGTCAGCCGGCTCGAGGACGACCTGCGCCGCACGATGGGCGTGGAGCACGCGCTCGCCGTCAACAGCGGGACCAGCGCATTGATCGCCGCGCTCGTCGGTGCGGGGATCGGGCCGGGCGACGAGGTGCTGGTGCCGGCCTACACCTGGGTGTCGACCGCGGCCGCGCCGCTGGCCGTCGGCGCGGTGCCGGTCCTCGTCGAGGTCGACGAGTCGCTGACGCTCGACCCCGTGGACCTCAAGCGCAAGATCACGCCGAACAGCCGGGCCGTCATCCCGGTGCACATGCTGAACCTGGTGTGCGACATGGACGCGATCATGGCCGTCGCCGCGGAGCACGGGCTCGTGGTGATCGAGGACGCGTGCCAGGCCGTCGGGGTGCGCTACCGCGGACGGCGGGTCGGTTCGATGGGCCACGCCGGTGCCTTCAGCTTCAACCAGCACAAGAACATCCGCAGTGGCGAGGGCGGCGCGGTGCTGACCAACGACCGCACCCTGTTCGAGCGCGCGGCGATGTACCACGACGTCGGCAGCTACGAGCGGGACGGCTTCAGCGCCCGCGGCGGGGACCTCATCGTGGGGGTCAACCTGCGGATGCCGGAACTGTCCGCGGCGGTGCTGCGCCCACAGCTCGCCGCGCTGGACGTTCAGCTGGCCCGGCGGGGCAGACACCGCCGGATCATGGCCGACGCACTGTGGCGCTCCCGGTTCGCGCAGCGTGGCCTGCGGCTCGTCCCGCACCACGACCAGGCCGCCGCGGCCGGCCTCGCCGTCGCGTTCGACGACGAGTGCGCCGCCGTCGAGCTCGGGGCCCGGCGCGGGGTGCAGCGGTTGGCGGACACGGGCCGTCACCTCTACCCGAACTGGCGCTCGATCCACGCGCGGACGCCCGTGCACCCGCGGCTGGACCCCTACGCGTGGGCGGAGCGGGAGGTCGACCACGGGCCCGGGAGCTGCCCGAACACCCTGCGCATCCTGGCCCGGAGCTGCGCCGTGGACCTCGCCCCGGAGCTGCCCACCCCCGCCTTCCGAGTCCTCGCCCGCCGCACGAGCGCGTAGCCCGGGCCTATTCGGCGACGCCCAGGAAGCAGTACCGGTTGATGCTGAACAGATAGTCGTCCTCCGCGCCGCGGGCCTCCAGATCCGCCGCCCAGGCGTCGACGTCCGCGTCCGTGATCCCGCTCCGGCCGCGCACGTACCGGCCGACGGTCCGGATCGTCAGGACGCTGTAGCTGTCCGGGTCGTACGTCGGGTTGAAGATCGGCACGATCGAGCGGTCCGTGAGCCGGAACCCCGCCCGGCGCAGGTGGCCCGGCAGCGTGCAGGGCAGGTGCGGGTCGGCGAGGTGCTCGTCCCAGACAGCCAGGATCCGACGGTGGAGCGCCCGGTCCGCCGCGTGCCAGACGACCGAGTCCCAGTCCGTGTCCAGCAGGAGCACCCGGCCGCCCGGCCGGACGACCCGGCGGAGCTCGGCCAGGGCGGCCGGGATGTCCCCGACGTACTCGTAGACCTGGGTGGAGACGGCGGCGTCGAACGTGCCGTCGGCGTAGGGCAGGGCCAGCGCGTCGCCGTCGTCGACGGTCACCCACGAGAACCCCGAGGTCCGGTCACGGGCGACCGCGTTCATCGGCGCGCTCGGGTCCAGGCCGTGGACGGCCCCGGCCGGCCCGACCGCCTCGGCGAGCGACGCGAGCAGGAAGCCGGGGCCCGAACCGACGTCGAGGATCGTCTCGCCCGGCTGCGGTGCGAGCAGCGCCAGGGACCGGGCGCGCTGCTCTACGACGTCCGGGCTGCGGTAGACGCGCTCGATCAGCCGCGCGCCGTCGTCGTCGAACTCCAGCATCGCCACGGTGACCTCGCGAGTGTCGACGGATGTGCGGCGCCACATGATGGCGCCTCCTGAAGCTCGTGAGAAGTACGCGACGCGGGGTCGGGCGGCCGCGGCTCGTCGGCGATTCCCCCGCGACGGGTGTCGGACACACGTCGGGCCCGCCACCACGAGGGTGACGGGCCCGGCGGGCGGAACAGGTCAGTGTCGAACGGATCGGCGTCCGTAGAGGTTGGCGACGAGCACGACGCCGATGGCGGCGACGATCACCTGGACGAGCAGTTCGAGCCAGTCGATACCGCTGGTGGCGGTGGGAATGCCGATGGCGCGGGCGATGAAGGTGCCGATGAAGGCGGCGATGATGCCGACGACGATCGTGAGCCAGATCGGGATGTGCTGCTTGCCGGGAACGACGAGTCGGCCCAGCGCTCCGATGATCGCGCCGATGACGATCGCAGTGATGATGCCGGTGACGGTCACGGTTCCTCCAGTGTGCGACGGCCCGAGGGCTCGGGCCGTTGTGCGGCTGGCTTCCCGTTTCGGGCCGGTCGAATGCGTGATGGGAGCATCGTGAGCCTGTTCGTTATCCAAGTTGGCCCGAACGGTGGAAGCTGTTGGGCCTGACGCCGCCGCTCCAGGGCGTCCGGAGAGGAGAACCTTCGTGGGGAATGCCGCGATGAGCAGGCGCTGGATGCTGGGGGCGGCGCTGCTGGTGCCGCTGGCGGGCTGCGGGCGGAGCGAGGGCTCCGGCCAGATCCCGCCCGCTGCCACAGGATCCGACGTCCAGGCCCGGTTCGCCGACCTCGAGACCCGCTTCGACACCAGGCTGGGGCTCCACGCCGTCGACACCGGTACCGGGCGCGAGGTGGCCCAGCGTCCCGACGAGCGGTTCCCGCTCTGCTCGACCTTCAAGGTCCTGGCCGTCGCCGCGATGCTCGCCGGGAACCCTCCCGAGCACCTCCAGACCCGCGTCCGCTACGCCGCCACGGACGTCGTCGACGCGTCCCCGGTCACCGCCGAGCACGTCGCCGACGGGCTCACCGTCGCCGAGGTGTGCGACGCGGCCCTGCGCTACAGCGACAACACCGCCGGCAATCTGCTGCTCGACGACATCGGCGGACCCGGCGCGGTCACCGCCTTCGCCCGGTCCCTGGGCGACGACGTGACCCGCCTGGACCGGCGCGAGACCGACCTCAACTCCGCGATCCCCGGCGACGAGCGCGACACCACCAGCCCGCGGGCGATCGTCGCCGACCTCCGGGAGCTGATCCTCGGGACCCGGCTCGACGTCGCCGACCGCACGCTGCTGACGGACTGGATGGTGGGCAACACCACCGGCGGCACCCGGATCCGCGCGGGGCTCCCGGCGGACTGGCGCGTCGGAGACAAGACCGGCGCGGGGCGATACGGCACCGTCAACGACGTCGCCGTCGCGTGGCCGCCGGGCCGGGCCCCGATCGTCCTCGCCGTCCTGTCCACCGGGAACGGGGAGGAGGAGAAGGGCGACAACGCGGTGATCGCCGAGGCGGCGCGGATCGTGGCGGCCGAACTGGGCTGATCACCCGGGGGGCGCCGCCGGCGAGGGAGCGGGCGCGAGGGGGCGACCCTCTCTCCCGCGCGCGTCGTTCAGTGCGACGCGCGCTGCCGACCCGCGCGTCGCGCCAACGTCGCGCGCGTGCGTCGTCGTGACCCTGGCCGACGCCTGCTCAGCGCCAGCGGTCCTCGTAGCGCCGCCGCCGCTCGGCGTTCGCCTCCGAGTGGGACTCCTCGCGCACGTTCGCGGCGTAGCCCTGTGGGTACCCCGCCTTCATCGCCCGGTGCTCGGCGGACTCGTACATGTAGGTCACCGAGTAGAAGTAGCCGATCAGCGCGCCGCCGAGGACCGCCATGACCCGCACCCAGGACTCGCCGGGGATGAACAGGTACAGCACGATCGCGACGGGTGCGAGCTGAACCGTGGCCCGGGCGATGTGGCGGAGCTGCCAGGTCCGGGTGGTGACGTCGTGCAGCACCCACTCGCGGTTCCGCGCGGGCAGCTTGGCGCCGAAGGCGTAGAGCACCCAGTGGAACGGGTCGGGACGGCGGACGGCCATTCTTATCACCCCAATAGTTGGCACCCCAATGATACTCTGAGGGCGTGTCCGGGAACCACGGGAGTGACACGGTCGACCTGCTGAAGCTGGATCGGCAGGTCTGTTTCGCGCTCTCCGTCGCCGCGCGGAACGTCGTCGCGCTCTACCGTCCGCTGCTCGAGCCGATGGGCCTCACGCACCCGCAGTACCTGGTGATGCTGGCGCTGTGGGAGCGGGAGCCGCGGTCGGTGACGGCGCTCGCCTCGGCGCTCGCCCTCGATCCCGGCACGCTGTCCCCCCTGCTCAAGCGGCTGGAGGCGGCCGGGTTGCTCACGCGGCGCCGGGTCCCGGGCGACGAACGGACACTGGCGATCACGCTGACCGACGAGGGCCGGGCGCTGCGGGTGGCCGCGGAACGGATCCCACCGGCGGTCGTCGAACGGCTGGGCATGCCGCTGGCCGATCTCGAACGGCTCCACGGCGTGCTGACGACGGTCATCGCGGCGACGCGGCGCGACCTCGGCCCGGGGGAATGAGTGGACGGCCGGTAGTTGTTGTGGGTGCAACTACTTGTGAGAGGGTGGAGACATGAGTGAGACCGTGGCCGTCCCCGAGGTCGACGTCCGTCGCGCCGCCGACCGGTTCGCGTCGAAGATCTCCTGGCTCGACTCGCACCATTCGTTCTCGTTCGGTGCGCACTACGACCCGGCCAACACCCATCACGGCGTGCTGCTGGTCAACAACGACGACATCGTGAAGCCGGGGCGCGGCTTCGACACACACCCGCACCAGGACATGGAGATCGTCACCTGGGTGCTGCGGGGGTCGCTCGTGCACCAGGACTCCACCGGTCACTCCGGGGTGGTCTACCCGGGCCTGGCGCAGCGGATGAGCGCCGGCACCGGGATCCTGCACTCGGAGAAGAACGACGCCTGGCGGCTGCAGGGCGGCGAGAGCCACCGGGATCCCGTGCACTTCGTGCAGATGTGGGTCCTACCGGACGAGAACGGCATCACGCCCGGCTACGAGCAGGCCGAGATCGACGACGAGCTGCTCTCCGGCGCGCTGGTGCCCGTCGCGTCCGGGATGGCGAAGCACGACGGCGCGAGCGCGATCCGGATCGCCAACCGCGACGCCGCCCTGTACGCGGCCCGGCTCGCGCCGGGGCAGAGCATCGAGCTGCCTGAGGCGCCGTACCTGCACCTGTTCGTCGCCGGGGGAGCAGTCACGCTCGAGGGTGCCGGCGCGCTCGCGGCCGGGGACGCGGTGCGGTTCACCGCGACCGGCGGCCAGAAGGTGACGGCGTCGGAGGCGTCGGAGGTCCTGGTCTGGGAGATGCACGCCGGGCTCACCGGCTGACCCTTGCCCTCCGGGTTCGTCGGCTGACGACCCCCGCAGAAGCGGAAGCCCGCCTCCCCGAGGGGAGGCGGGCTTCCGTGCGAGGCGTAGCTCAGACGACGCGGACGCCCTGGGCCTGAGGGCCCTTCTGGCCCTGGCCGATCTCGAACTCCACGCGCTGACCCTCGTCGAGGCTGCGGAAGCCGCTGCCGTCGATCTCGGAGTAGTGAACGAAGACGTCGGCGCCGCCGCCGTCCTGGGCGATGAAGCCGAAGCCCTTCTCGCCGTTGAACCACTTCACAGTTCCCTGTGCCATGCCGTGCTCCTTCTCAGGTGGTTGAATCCCCCACCCTGTGCGGGGGATCCGGCCGGCCTTGAAGGCGAAACGTGAGACTCGTGGCGACGTCTCACGGCTTCCCGCCAACTTGTTCCTGCGGCGTGCGTGACACGAACACCGAAACTGAACGACCACGACTATCCAACCACGTTTCCGCGTGATCGCCCACCGGGCCCGGCACATCGTGTCGCCGGTTCTCCACATCCGCGACGAATCCGCAGGTCGGGGGCCGGTGAGGGTGCAGGGAATCGCCGAGCGGCCGGAGTGTCGCCGGTGGCGGGTTCGATCACGGCGGGGTCGGACGCGTCGGGCGCAGGGTCACTCGGGGGAGACCTCGGCCATCTCCGACCAGGCCTCGCCGTCGATGTCCTGATAGTTGATCTTCGGCTTCTCGGTGATCATGGCCGGCATCCAGGCGAAGAAGTTCGTCGCGTGCTCGGTGGCGACGTGCGCGGAGCCCGCGTCACCGTCCCGGAACGTCTCGACGATCACGAACTCGTTCGGTTCGGTGCCGTTCTCGTAGTAGTCGAACGAGACGTTCCCGGGTTCGCTCCGCACGTCGGCCGTGTACTGCTTGACCCCGGTGAGCCACTCGTCGCGCTTCTCGGGGCGGATCTGGGCCTTGAGGACGATGAGGATCACGAAAGCCTCCCAAGCGGTCGTGCCGGCGGCCCGGACCGTCCCGGACCCGCCGGGCATCTTCCCACGCAGGAGGCGGCCGGGCGGGTGGTCCGGTGTCTCAAATGTGGACGCCGGTGATCGTTCCGACGGCCACCGCACCGCGGCCGGAACGACCGTGCCGCGGCGGTGGGAACGATCACGGGATCTCCGGGCGCGATTCTGTCGGTGCCGCCCGGCATCCTCTGCCCGTGGACGAGGTGCGGGCCCACGAGCTGGTGCGTCAGCTCGCGCTGCTCGCCGGCCGGGAGATCGACGACGTCGAGGTCGCCGCGGTCGTGCACAGGTCCCGCGGGATGAACGCCGCCGTGGCCAACCGGATCTGGCACGAGCACAGGAGGGCTCCCCGGACCGTCGCCCTGCGGGACTATCTGGCGATGACGCTGATGTTCGTCGAAGGCGGTCGCTGACACCCCCGTGGAGGAGGACATCCCGGGCCGCCCCGGATACCGTCGCCTTCATGAGGGGGATGCCGAGGGCCGAGGTGCGGGTCCACGAGATCGGGAAGATCATCGCCGGGCGGTACGAGGGCATGTTCGTCGTCGTCACGCCGGAGGAGGCCGTCGGCGGCTTTCGCATCCGGATCGCGGTCGCGGACGAGTACCCGTGCGACGCCTGGGACGCCTGGGCGGACGACGTCGAGTCCCTGGAGCGCCGGTTCCGGGACGAGATCTTCGTCGAATGGACCGGGCGGCAGGCCGACGCGGCGGGCCGGCCGTCCTGATCCGGACGCCTCCGGCCCGTCACGTCGACGACACGAGATACCGCTCCGGAATCGGTATGGTTCCGAGGGTTTTCCGTGCCCAGCATCCGCAGGAGGATCGACCGTGGCCGAGAACCGTCCCCAGACCATCTCCTACCCGGACCCGAGCGGGCGGCCCCACATGCGTGAACAGGAAAAGCTGGCCCCGCACGTCATCGTGCTGTTCGGCGCCACCGGCGACCTCGCCAAGCGCAAGCTGATCCCGGGCATGGCGTACCTGATGCAGTCCTCGCTCGCCCCGGACATCCGCGTGGTCGGCACCGCGATGGAGGACATCGGCACCGAGGAGTTCCGCACGCTGGCCCGGGCCGCGGTCGCGAGCTTCGGCACTCACGCGATGGACGACGAGACGTGGGCGAAGTTCTCGGACCGGCTCACCTACGTGCCCCAGGGCGCCGGGCCGGAGGCCCTGACGGGTGCCGTCAAGGAGGCCGAGTCCCTGCTGGGGGAGGACGCGCTGCGGCTGCACTACCTCTCCGTCCCGCCGAAGGCGGCGCAGGCCGTGGTCACGATGCTCCGCGACGCGGACCTGGTGTCCCGTTCCCGGGTGGTGATGGAGAAGCCGTTCGGGAACGACCTCGCCAGCGCGATCAGGCTCAACGCCTTCGTGCACGAGGCGTTCGACGAGTCGCAGATCTTCCGGATCGACCACTTCCTGGGCAAGGAGGCGGCGCAGAACATCCTGGCGTTCCGCTTCGCCAACGGGCTGTTCGAGCCGATCTGGAACCGCAACTTCATCGACCACGTGCAGATCGACATCCCGGAGACCCTCGGCCTCGACCAGCGGGCGAACTTCTACGAGTCCACCGGCGCCTACAAGGACATGGTGGTCACCCACCTGCTGCAGGTGATGGCGTTCGTCGCGATGGAGCCGCCCACCGCCCTGGAGCCGCGGGCGATCAGCGAGGAGAAGAACAAGGTCTTCCGCTCGATGCTGCCGATCCACCCGGGGGACGCGGTGCGCGGGCAGTACGGCGGCTACCGCGAGGAGGAGGGCGTCAGCCGGGACTCCGAGACCGAGACGTTCATCGCGCTCAAGGTCGGCGTCGACAACTGGCGGTGGGCGGGAACCCCGTTCTACCTGCGCACGGGCAAGAAGATGGCCGAGGGGATGCGGATCATCTCGATCGCCTTCAAGGAGGCGCCGCGGACGATGTTCCCCGCCGGGTCCGGGGTGGGCTCGCAGGGGCCGGACCACCTCACGTTCGACCTCGCGGAGTCCTCCCGGGTCTCGCTCTCCTTCTACGGGAAGCGCCCCGGGCCGGGTATGCGGCTGGAGAAGCTGTCGATGCAGTTCTCCACGCAGGAGACCGAGCGGGCCGGGGACGTCCTCGAGGCCTACGAGCGGTTGATCCTGGACGCGATGCGCGGGGACCACACCCTCTTCACGACGGCCGACGGCATCGAGTCCCTCTGGGAGCGCTCGGCGCTGCTGCTCGAGGACCCGCCGCCGGTGAAGATGTACCCCCCGGGCACCTGGGGCCCGAACGCGATCCACCAGCTCATCGCGCCGAACGCGTGGCGGCTGCCGTTCGAGCGGGGCTGGCGGGAGAAGAAGGTCTGAGCTGCCCCGTAGGGGCTCGGCGAGAAACGTCTCCAATGCGCGTCAACTGCGCGTTCCGACTTCATCGCCCAGAACAAGAACCGATTACGGTCCTATTCTCCGGTCTTCTTCCGAAGGGAGGGCACTGTGGCTCACTATGATCCGGCCGCCCCGAACGCCCGACGCTACCCCCGGGTGATCGTGCCCGACGAGATCGACAAGATGCCGCGGCTGCAGTTCAACACCGGCATCGAGACCAACATCTTCCTGTCCCGCGAGCGGGACGACGCGCGCTACTTCCGCCACGGTTACTGCTACGGCGAACCGGACCACCTGCCCTACCGCTGGGACCAGAAGGACTTCGACGAGACGCACTTCGTGCTCAAGGGGAAGATCCACCTGGTCGTCGAGGACGCAGCCGGCCGCTCGATCGTGCTCGAGGCGGTCGAGGGCGAGCACATCTACCTGCCCGCCGGCTACGAGTACACGCTCGAGGCGACCGGCGTCGCCTACACGTTCTTCTGGACCTCGGGCCCGTCGCCCAAGGTCGGTGTCGCCGACGCCGCGGACTACAGCCGTGAGCTCCGGGCACTGCGGATCTCGGAAACCGGGGGACTCTGATGGCCGTCGCACCCGTCACCGCCAGCACCTGGCAGCCTCTGCGCGGGGACAAGCGCTGGGCCTACCTGAGCAGGGCGAAGACCATCCGGGTCGCCACCCTCAACGAGGACGGCTCGATCTACCTCTCCCCGTTGTGGATGGTGGTGCACGAGAAGAAGCTCTACATCCCGATCGACGCGGCGAGCAGGCACGGCGCGAACTTCACCGCCGGCCGCGCGCTGTCGGCGCTGGTCGACGGCGGGGACGAGTACGCCACCGTGAGCGGTGTCCGCATCACCGGCACCATGCACGAGGTCACGGACGAGGCGCTGGAGGAGACACTGGCGCAGCTGGTGTACGACAAGTACTTCCACGTCGGGCACCCCTACGCCGAGCAGTACCTGGAGTTCGGCGAGGTCGCGGGCCGGCGCTACTACGAGCTGGCGCCGACGAAGATGATCGGCTGGGACATGCGCGAGATCACGACGATCGCCATGCCCGAGACGCGGACGCTGCCCGCCCACGTGGGGGACCGGATCGTATGAGCCGCAACACCTTGCGGGTCCTGGTCGCCGGCGAGTCCTGGATCAGGCACACGATCCACATGAAGGGCTTCGACCGGTTCCACACCACCGAGTACGAGGAGGGCGCCGACGTCGTCCTCGCCGCGCTCGAGCAGGCGGCTTCGCGGTCACCTACGTCCGCGGGCACGAGATCTCCGCCCGCCTCCCGAAGACCGCCGAGGAGCTCGACGCGTTCGACGTCGTCGTCCTCTCGGACATCGGGTCGAACTCGTTCCTGATCCCGGACGAGACCTTCCTGCGTTCCGAACGGTCGCCGAACAAGCTCACCGTGCTCGGGGACCACGTCGGCGGGGGCGGCGGCGCGCTCGCCCGGTGGCCGTCGGTGCTCGGCTTCGACCGGGTGGTCGCCAAGCCCGGCGCGACGGTCGTCGCCCGTGCCGGTGAGGACCCGCTGCTCGTCGTCGGCGGGTACGGCGGGGGCCGGGTCGCCGCGTTCACCTCGGACCTGGCCCCGCACTGGGCCCCGCCGGAGTTCGTGGAGTGGGCGCACTGTGCGAGCCTCTGGACGTCGATACTGTCCTGGGCGGCCCGGGTCGGGAGCGATTCGCGGACGGTCACGCCGGTGTCCGCCGGCGCCCACGGCTGAGGAGGCCCCTGAGTTGACGCCCCGTCGTCGGCCCACCATGAAGGACGTCGCGGAACACGCGCGCGTGTCCGTCAGCACCGTGAGCTACGTGCTCAACGACAGCGGTCCGGTCGCCCCGGAGCGCCGCAACCGCGTCCTGGACGCGGTCCGCCTGCTCGAGTACTCGCCGAACGAGTCCGCGCGCAACCTCAAGCGCCGCTCGGCGTCGACGATCGGGATGGTCGTGCCCGAGCTGACCAACCAGTTCTTCGCGATGGTGGCGGAGGGCGTGCAGCGGGCGGCGTCGGCGCGGGACGTCCTGGTGGTCCTCGTGGTGCCGGAGGCCGCCGAGCAGCCGGAGGAGAAGCAGGCCAAGCTGCTCCGCAGCCAGCGGGTGGACGGCGTGATCTACCTGTCCGGCACCGGCTCGATGCCGGCGTCGATCTATGAGCTCGCGCGGTCGGGGCCGGTGGTCCTGGTCGACGAGCAGATCCCCGGCCTCGAGCTCCCGGCCGTGGTCTGCGACTCCCGAAAGGGGGCCCGCGAGGTCGCCGCGCACGTCCTCGCGCAGGGGCACCGGCGGATCGCCGTGATCGGCGGGCCACCGGCGCTCTGGACCGCGCAGCAGCGGCTCGCGGGCTACCGGGAGGCCTGCGCGGGGGCCGGGATCGACCCGGACTCCGTGCCCGTCTACGCGGGGGACTACCGGCAGGCCTCGGGTGCGGCGCTCGCGGCGGAGGCCCTGGCCGGGCCCGCGGACGAGCGGCCCACGGCGTTGCTCTGCGCGAACGACATGATGGCGATCGGCGTGATCGAGCACTGCAAGGCGACCGGGCTGCGGGTGCCGGAGGACGTCAGCGTCGTCGGGTTCGACGACCTGCCGCTCTCGGCACTGCTCACCCCGCGGCTGACGAGCGTGCGGCAGCCCGCGCACGACATGGGCTTCCGCGCCGCGACGGCCCTGTTCGACCTGCTCGAGAACTCCGACAGCGGGTCGGTCGGACTGCTCCCGGCGACGGTGCAGCTACGGGACTCGGTGGCCCCACCGGCCGGAGCGTCGAAATAATCGATTCCACCGTCCACTCTCACACTCTTCTCAGGGTGATTCTGCGATCGTGTTTGCGCTGTTCAGCAGTGTTGCATCCATAGTAGAAACGTTACGATCATGTTAGTGTCCTTCGCGATGTCTGGCCCGCGCTCGCACGGTGCGCCATGGTGGCTCCGGTGCACACCGGCACGGGTCAGGGCCGATGTACGGCAGGCCCCGACGAGTTCGTCTCCGGGAACAGAAACGACTCTCTCCAGAACAAGGGTGGGTTCTCTCCATGGGGTATCTCGACAACCTGATCATCGACACGGACAACTACAAGCACTGTCACTACCCGCTGTACCCGAAGGGCACCGAGTACGTCTCGAGCTACATCGAGTCGCGCGGGGGCGAGTTCCCGGTCACGATGTTCGTCGGGCTGCAGGCCTACCTGCGCGAGAAGCTGATGAAGCCGATCACTCTCGACGACATCGACGAGGCCGAGTTCGTCGTCCGCGAGCAGGGGATGCACTTCAACCGGGAGAACTGGCTGGGCATCCTCAACGACCACGGCGGCTACCTGCCTGTGGAGATCGAGGCCGTCCCCGAGGGGACCGTCGTGCCCTCGCGCAACGTGCTGGTCCAGGTGATCAACACGGACCCGAAGTACTTCTGGGCCACGAGCTTCTTCGAGACCGCCCTGCTGCGCGCCGTCTGGTACCCGACGACGATCGGCACGGTGAGCTGGCTGTCCAAGCAGGTCATCCGCGAGGCGCTGGCCCACACCTCGGACCACCCCGAGCTGCTGCGCTTCATGCTCCACGACTACGGCGCCCGCGGCGTCAGCTCCCAGCAGTCCGCGGCGCTGGGCGGCCTCGCCCACCTCGTCAACTTCGACCAGTCGGACACCGTCCCCGGCATCCTCGCCGCGAAGCGCTACTACAACGCCGGGAAGATCTCGAACTCCGGCCCGAACTCCGAGCACGCGGGCTTCTGCGCCTGGGGTGCGGACGACGAGGTCGGCGCGATCCGCAACATGCTGGAGACGTTCGCGCCCGAGGGCTGCGCTCTGGTCCTCACGGACACCTACGACCACGAGAACTGCGTGAAGAACATTCTGGGCGGCGAGCTCAAGGAGATGGTCCGGAACTTCCCCGGCCTCGTCGGCGTCCGCCCGGACTCGGGGGATCCGGTGCAGGTCACCGCGGACACCACCCAGTGGCTGATGGACGCGTTCGGCTTCGAGGTCAACTCCAAGGGCTACAAGGTGCTGCCGCCGTTCGTCCGGACGGTGCAGGGCGACGGCGTCACGTTCGACAGCCTGCGCGAGATCTACATGGAGCTCGAGCGGCGCGGCATGTCCGCGGAGAACGCGGTGTTCGGCATGGGCGGCGGACTCCTGCAGCACTGGAACCGGGACACGATGAACTTCGGCCAGAAGGCCTCCGCGGTCCGCGTGAACGGGGAGTGGCGGGACATCGCCAAGAACCCGACGGGCGCGGCCTTCAAGGCGTCAAAGAAGGGCCGGCTCGCGCTCAAGCACGAGAACGGCGTGTACACGACGGTGCCGAAGGGCTCGATCCCCGAGTCCGAGAACGTGCTGCAGCCGGTGTTCCGCAACGGCAAGCTGCTCAAGAAGTGGGACTTCACCGAGCTGGTCGCGAACAGCGAGGCCGAGGTTCCGGAGTCGTACTACATCGACGTCGTCGGCCCGATGCGGACCGTGTCGTCGGAGATGGCCGTCTCCGCGTGAGCCGGCCCTGATGCACCGGCGTCCGCCGCGGCACCCCCTCGGCTGCGGTGGGCGCCGGCCCAGGTGAACGACGAGGCAAGGAGAGCCGTGACGCGGCTGCACGTGTTCGACATGGACGGGACCCTGCTCCGCGGAGCCGCGACGGTCGAGCTGTCCCGCTACCTCGGCTCCTACGACGCCGCGAACGCCGTCGAGCAGGCGTGGCTGCGCAAGGAGATCAGCGACGTCGACTTCTGGGACAGCGTGCTGCCGCTGTGGGCGGACGCCACCGAGGCCGAGCTCGACGAGGCCTTCGCGGCCGCGGCGTGGATCGGCGGCGTCCGCGAGGTCTTCGCGGACATCGCCGCCCGCGGCGAGCACAGCGCGGTGATCTCCCAGTCCCCGCACTTCTTCGTGCGGCGGCTGGAGGGTTGGGGAGCGCACCACACCTTCGGTGCCGGCGTCGTGCCGGGCGGGCGATCGGGCGACGACCTGCTTCTGACGGTGCAGCACAAGGTCGACATCACCCTGCGGCTGTTCGACGAGCTGGGCGTCGCCGAGTCCGACTGCGTCGCGTACGGGGACTCGACGTCGGACGTGCTGCTCTTCGACCGGTTGTGGCACACCGTCGGCGTCAACCCGGCGCCCGTCCTGCGGGACCGGTGCGCCGTCGTCTACGAGGGGCCCGACCTGCGGGAGGCGTACGCGCTCGGGCGCGGCCTGCTCGAGCAGTCGGCTGCGGGGAACCGGTCCTGAGCCGCCGGCCGCGGTGGCGGGTACGGCGCGGGGCCGTCCTGGCCGTGTCGCCCGGAGGTATCGGGACTCCACGACGCGCGTTCTCCAGCCTCACGCGCGCCAACGGCCGCGCACGTGCCACCGAACGGCGGAGACCCGGCGCGTGCTGGGTGTCCGCGCCGTGGTTCCGCGCCTGGCCGCGGGATCGGTCGTCGGCCACGTGACCGCGGCGCTCCTCCACGGGTTCGACGTCTGGGCGGTGCCGCTGGACCGTGTGCACGTCATCCGCATCGGGTCGGGTGGGCATCACGCGGCCGGACGAAGTACGGCAGGTCGCTGAAGCCCGGACAGGACCCCGCCGAGGCGGTCTACCGAGAGAAACTCCGGGAGGACGAGCTCCGCGGGGAGGGCCTGACGGTCGTCCGCTGGACCTGGGGCGACCTCGACGTCTTCGGGCCCATCGCCGCCCGCCTCCGCCGTGCCTTCACGCTCTGAATCACGCGCGCGTCCTGGTTCGACCCGCGCCGGTCGACGGAGCGCGTCAGGCTGAACAGCGCGTGACATCACAACGCGCGCGTGGGCTCAGCTCTCCCGGGTCCACGAACCGAGCACCATCAGCGTCTTCGTCCCCGTGACGGTCCCGGCGCGGCGCAGGGTGTCGATCACCGTCTGCAGATGCGGGATGTCCCGGACGCGGACGTGCACGAGCGCGTCCGGGTCCCCGGCGATCGTGTAGATCGCCTGCACCTCGGGCACCGTCGACGCCGTCGCGACGATCTCGCCGACGCCGGTCCTTCCGGCGTAGCGCAGCTCGGTGAACGCCTCGACGCCCCAGCCGAGCTTGGCGTGGTCCACCTGCACGGTGAACCCCGTGATCACGCCGATCTCGCGGAGCCGGTCCACACGCCGCTTCACGGCCGCGACCGACAGCCCGACGACGCCGGCCATCTCCGAATAGGTCCGGCGTCCGTCCTCCTGCAGCAGCGCCAGCAACCGGTGGTCCGTCTCGTCGACCTCGCTCACGCAAACTCCTCTCCTCGCCGGCAGACTACGGAGGAGAACTTTGCGTGCGAAGGGCGATAACCGGGGACTTGCTTGTGCCGTTCCCGCCGGTTCCGTTCTGATTCCCACGTGACCGCCACCACGACGTCCGTGTCCCTCGACGACAAGTACGCCGCCGAGTCCGGTCGGGTCCTGATCTCGGGGATCCAGGCCCTCGTGCGGCTGACGCTGGAGCAGCGCCGCCTCGACGCGTCCCGCGGCCTGGACACGGGCGTCTTCGTCTCCGGCTACCAGGGCTCGCCGCTGGGTGGCGTGGACATGGAGATGGCGCGCGCCGCGGAGTTCCTGGACCCGGCCGGCGTCGTCTTCCGGCCCGGCGTCAACGAGGAGCTCGCCGCCACCGCCGTCGCCGGGACCCAGCTGCTCGGTCGCGTCCCCGGCCGGCGGCACGACGGCGTCACCGGGTTCTGGTACGGCAAGAACCCCGGCCTGGACCGGGCCGCGGACGCCATCCGGCACGGCAACCTCGTGGGCACCGCGACGCTCGGCGGCGCGGTCGCATGGATCGGCGACGACCCGGCGAGCAAGTCCTCCACCGTCCCCAGCTCGTGCGAGCCGATGGTGCAGAGCCTCGTCATGCCGCTGCTCGCCCCCGGCACGGTCCCGGAGATCCTCTCGCTCGGCCTGCACGCGGTCGCGCTGTCCCGGGCGACCGGGCTCTGGACCGGCCTCAAGATCGTCGCGGACATCGCCGACGCGTCCGCCACGATCGACGTGACCGCCCTGCGCCGGGGTGTCCCGCAGCCGCCGTCGACGCTGCGCCCGACCTCGTCCGCGCTCGTCGGACCGGCCGCACTCGACGCGGAGCACGACATGCTGACGCGCCGCCTCGACCTCGCCCGGCAGTACGCACGGGAAACGGGCCTCAACCGGATCGCCTTCTCCGCGCGACGAGCCCGCCTCGGCGTCCTCGCCTCGGGCACCGGCTACGCCGTCGTCCAGAGGGCCTGTGAGGACCTCGGCCTGGACGAGGGCGCGATGGAGGACCTCGGCCTGCGGCTGATCAAGCTGGACATGCCCTTCCCGCTCGACGGCGGCCAGCTCGCGGAGATGACCGGCGACCTCGACGAGTGCCTCGTCGTCGAGGACAAGGTCCCGTTCCTGGAGGGCCAGCTCAAGGAGGCGCTCTACCGGCGTCCGGGCGCCCCGAACGTCGTCGGCCGCCGGGACGAGACGGGACGCCCGTTGCTCACCGCCCGCGGCCAGCTCGGCGCGGAGGAGGTGGCCTGCGCCCTCGCCGCCCGGATCGGGACGGACCGACTGCCCCGAACGGCGGCGGTCCACCTGTCGGCGATCGCGCCGGCGAAGCCGTCCCGGATCGCGCTCCCCGTGGCCGAGAGCGCCGCGCGGACCCCCTACTTCTGCTCCGGCTGCCCGCACAACACCTCCACCCGGGCCTCGGACGACACCCTCGTCGGGGTCGGGATCGGCTGTCACGCCATGGTCGCGCTCGACGGCGAGGGCCGCGGCAACCAGGTCGGCATGACGCAGATGGGCGGCGAGGGCGCCCAGTGGATCGGCCTGGCCCCCTTCACGGACGACCGTCACCTGGTCCAGAACCTCGGCGACGGCACGTTCCACCACTCCGGTTCCCTCGCGATCCGCGCGGCCGTCGCGGCCGGGGTCACGATGACCTACAAGCTGCTCTACAACGACGCCGTCGCGATGACGGGCGGGCAGCAGGCCGTCGGCAGGCTGTCCGTCCCGGAGATCACCCGGCTGCTCGCCACCGAGGGCGTGCGGCGGATCGCGATCACCACGGACGACCCGGCGAAGTACCGCGGCGTGGCGCTCGACCCGATCGCGTCGGTCCGGCACCGCGACGAGTTCGCGGAGGCCGAGGCCGAGCTGACGGCCCTCGACGGCGTCACCGTCCTGATCCACGACGACCGGTGCGCCGCGGAGGAGCGCCGGCTGCGCAAGCGCGGCCGGCTGCCCACCCCGGCGCAGAAGGTCGTGATCAACGAGCGGGTGTGCGAGGGGTGCGGGGACTGCGGCGACAAGTCGACATGCCTGTCGGTGCAGCCTCATCAGACGGAGTTCGGCCGCAAGACCAGGATCCACCAGGCGTCCTGCAACTCGGACCTCTCCTGCCTCAAGGGCGACTGCCCGTCGTTCCTGCTGGTCGAGCCGGGAACGCGGGCCCGCCGTGAGGTCCCGGCGCTCCCGGTGGAGCTCGTCGAGCCCGCGCCGCGCCTGGCGGGGGACACGACGCTGCTGCGAATGCCCGGCATCGGCGGCACCGGCGTCGTCACGATCTCGCAGGTCCTGCAGATGGCCGCGCACCTCGACGGCCTGTTCGCCGCCGGGCTGGAGCAGACCGGCCTCGCGCAGAAGGGCGGCCCGGTCGTCTCCGACATCCGGATCGCGAAGGCGCCGGTCACCGGCTCGCTGCGCGCCTCCCGGGCCACGGCCGACGTGCTGGTCGGCTTCGACCTGCTCGGCGCCGCGGACGCGTCGAACCTCGCCGTCGCCCTGCCCGGACACACCGTCGCCGTCGTCAACACCGCGATCGTGCCGACCGCCGCCATGGTGACCAACCGGGTCGCCCTGCCGGGCTCGCCGGCCGACTCGCTCGAGCGGATCGAGACCGTGACCCGCCGCGGGGACAACCTCTACCTCGACGCGCAGCGCCTGGCCGAGGCCCTCTTCGGCGACCACATGCCCACGAACATGCTGTTGGTCGGGGCCGCCTACCAGCACGGCGTCGTCCCGATCGCCGCCGAGGCCATCGAGGAGGCGATCCGGCTCAACGGCGCCGCGGTCGAGAAGACCCTCGCCGCGTTCCGCTGGGGCCGCGCCGCCGTGATCGACGCCGAGGCCGTCCTCGCCGCCGCCACGCCGCAGGCCCGCGCGACGGTGGAGGTCGGCGTGGCGGCCGCGCAGATCGCCCGCGCCACGGGCGTCGCCGGGGAGCTGGAGGCGGTGCTCGCCACTCGCGTCGCGGACCTCGAGGGCTTCCAGGACGAGGCGCTGGCCCGCCGCTACGCCGCGGAGGTCGGGCGGGTCACCTTGATCGCGGCCGACCGCACGGGCGCGGCGACGGGGGAGCGGATCGGCCTCGCGTACGCCATCGGCCTGCACAAACTGCTCGCCTACAAGGATGAGTACGAGGTCGCCCGGCTGCACCTGGATCCGGTCGAGAAGGCCCGCCGGGACGCCGAGTTCGGCCCGGACGCGGCGGTCTCGGTCCTGCTGCACCCGCCGGTCCTGCGCGCGATGGGGATGACGCGCAAGATCCGGCTGAAGGGCCGGACCGCGGACGTCACCTTCCGCGCGCTGCGGGCCGTCCGCGGCCTGCGCGGCACCCCGCTGGACGTCTTCGGCTACGCGAAGGTGCGCCGGGTCGAGCGCGAGCTCGTCGCCGAGTACCAGGGGCTGGTGCACACCGCGCTGGAGCACCTCGACGCCGGGAGCGCGGAGCAGGTCGTCGAGCTCGCCGGGCTGCCGGACCTCGTGCGCGGCTACGAGGACATCAAGCTGGCCGCGGTCGAGCGCTTCCGGGAGAAGGCGAGCGCCCTCCTCGCCGTGATCACCGGGACCGGCTGATCACGCACGCGAGCCCGGGACGCCTCATGCTGTCGCCATGGCGACGCAGAACCCCGGCCCGGTCATCGTCGAGGTGGCGGTCAACGGCACGACGCCACGCCGTCGCAACCCGCACGTCCCGCGGACGCCCGCGGAGATAACCGAGGACGTGCTCGCGTGCATCGACCTCGGGGCCACGATCGCGCACAACCACAACGACGAGCCGATGTTCACCGACGACGGGGTGCACGCCGTCGAGCCCTACCTGCAGGCCTGGCAGCCGGTGCTGGACCGGCATCCGGACATGCTGCTCTACCCGACGATGGCGGCGGGCGCGCGCGGGATCCCGGTCGAGCGGCGGTGGGCGCACGTCGAGGAGCTGGCGCGGCGGCGGATGGGCGGGCTGACGCTCGTCGACCCCGGGTCGGTGAACGTCGGACTGCTGTCCGACGGGACGTGCCCGCCGGCGGCCGCTACGGAGCCATACCAGAACAGCATCGCGGACACCGAGTACATGTGCACCCGCACGGCCGCGCTCGGCGCCGCGCCCAGCATCTCGATCTTCGAACCGGGGTTCCTGCGGACCGCCCTGACCCTGCACCGGCACGGCCGCCTCCCGGCGGGCGCGATCGTCAAGCTGTACTTCGGCGGCGCCCTCGAGTTCGGGCTCCCGCCGACGGAGAAGGCCCTCGACGCCTACCTCGAGCTGCTCGAGCCGTCGGGCCTGCCCTGGTCGGTCGCGGTGCTGGGTGGCGATGTGCTCGCGTCCGGGCTGGCCGAGCAGGCCGTCCGGCGCGGGGGCCACCTCCGGGTCGGGCTGGAGGACTACGCGGGTCCGGGCGCGCCGTCGAACACCGACCTGCTGCGGGGCGTGCTGGAGCTGCTCGACCGGCTCGGGACACGGCCGGCGACGATCGGCGAGACCCGCGGGATCCTCGGGCTCAGGCCGGCCGCTGCGTCGAATAGATCAGGTTGAGCGCCTGCCCCGGCGCCGGCTGCACCGTGACCTCGCCGAACCCGGCGTCGCCGAGCATACGGGTGGCGAGCTCCCGGCCCCAGGCCGCGCCGAGCCCGGCGCCGTCGTGGGCGAGGGAGACGGTCATGCAGTGCAGGGTGCTGATCGAGTAGATCCAGGCGGCGAAGGGGTTGCCGACGTTCGCCTCCAGATCGCTGGACGCGGCCATGTCCACCATGACGAACGTGCCGCCGGGCACCAGCGCGTCGTGGACGCCGCGCAGGACGGCGGCGGGATCGGCCTGGTCGTGGACCGCGTCGATGGCGAACACGACGTCGAACGGTTCGGCCGGGCGGAACGCGGCCACGTCGGTGACCTCGAAGGTGAGGTTCTCCAGGCCGGCCGCGGCCGCCTCGGCGCGAGCGCGGTCGAGGGCGTCCTCCGCGATGTCGTACCCGGTGAAGGTCGACGCAGGGAAGGCCGCGGCGAGCAGGACCAGGGCGTGCCCGGTGCCGCAGCCGACGTCCGCGACGCGGGCCCCGGCCGCCAGCCGCTCGGCGAGGCCGGGGACGAGCGGGAGCCAGGCGTCGATCAGCAGCTCGTCGAGGGGCCGGCGGTTCAGCTGGTCCATGACCCCGGTGAAGTGCGGGCTGAACGCGGAGTAGGGAACGCCGCCGCCGGTGCGGAAGGCGGCCTCGATCCCGTCGAGGTTGCGGCCCAGCAGCGGGACCATGGCCGCCATCGGAGCCATGTTCTTGGACCCGTCGCCGGTCAGGGCCGCGGCGTGCTCGGGGGGCAACGTGTAGTGCCCGGACCCGGCGTCGAAGGTCATGATCCCGCCGGTGACCATCGCCCCGAGCCACTCGCGGACGTAGCGCTCCTCCAGCCCGGCCCGCTCGGCGAGTCCGGCGGAGTCGGTGGGGCCGGCCGCTGCGGCGTCGAACAGGCCGGTCCGGTGCCCGAGGTCGATCATGAAGGTGAGGACCCCGCTGGTGTAGACGCCGAAGAGGTGGCGGGCGAACTCGCGGACCTTGCGACGGTCCGGGACGACGGTGTCCGAGGTGGTCATGGGCTAAGCATGCCCTGCCGGGGGCGGGCCGTCCCGCGTCGAAGCGGCCGGCCTGCTTCCGAAGCGCGGGAAACTCGACCATGCTCGGCGACGTGGACGTCAGCGAGATCTACGCCAGGTGCAGCGCCGAGTTCAGCGCCCGCGTGCACGCCGTCGACGGGCACTGGGCCGATCCGACCCCGCTACCGGGCTGGGACGTCCGGACGCTCGTCAACCACCTCGCCTACGAGGAGCGCTGGACCCCGCTGCTGTTCGGTGGCGCGACGATCGAGGAGGTCGGCACCCGGTTCGACGGCGACCTGCTCGGCGAGGACCCGGTCGGCACGATCGACGAGACCGCGGCCGCCGCGCTGGACGCGATCACCTCCGACGGCGCCCTGGACCGCACCGTGCACCTGTCCTTCGGCGACCATCCGGGCCGGGAGTACGCGATGCAGCTCTCCGCGGACCACCTCGTGCACGCCGTGGACCTGGCGCGTGCCCTCGGCGAGGACGAGACGGTCGACGCCGACGTGGCCGCCGCGGTCCGGGAGTGGTTCGGCTCGATGGAGGAGACGTACCGCGCGATGGGCGTCACCGGGCCGAAGGTGGCCGTCCCGCCCGGTTCCGGCCCGCAGGCCGAGCTGCTCGGGATGATGGGTCGCCGCCCGTGACCCGTACCTGGCGGATCGGCGACGTGACCATCACCAAGATCGTCGAACTCGAGGACGAGGTCCCGCCGGGCCGGGCCGGGATCGCCGGCATCGACCCCGACGAGCTCGCGGACCTCCCGTGGCTGGTCCCGGACTTCCTGACGCCCGAGGGCCGGATGCGGATGAGCATCCACTCGTTCCTGGTCGAGACGCCGCGGACCCGGATCGTCGTGGACACCGGGCTGGGCAACGACAAACCGCGCGCGGTGCCGCACTGGAGCGGCCTGCGCACCGGCTTCCTCGACGAGATGCGGGCAACCGGGTGGCCGCCGTCGAGCGTGCAGCGGGTGATCCACACGCACCTGCACATCGACCACGTCGGCTGGAACACTTTGCTCGTCGACGGCGCCTGGGCGCCGACGTTCCCGCAGGCCAGGCACCTCATGGTGCGCGCGGACTTCGAGCACTGGCAGGCCGAGGCCGCCCGCACGGACGACGACCGTCCCGGCTGGCTCCGCGCGATGACGGACGTCGCGGCGGTCTGGGCGGACTCGATCGCGCCGGTCGCCGAGGCGGGTCTGGTGGACCTCGTCGAGCCGGACGCCCGGGTCGATCCGTACGTCCGGCTGGTGCCGACGCCCGGGCACACGCCCGGCCACGTGAGCGTGCTCGTCGAGTCCCGCGGGGAGTCCGCGGTGATCACCGGCGACCTCGTGCACTTCCCGTGCCAGATTGCGCGCCCGCGCTGGACGTCGATGCTGGACTGCGACCACGCGGCCGGGACGTCCGCCCGCGAGGAGTTCCTGGCGAAGTTCGCGGACTCGGGCACGCTCGTGCTCGGGACGCACTTCCCGGACCCGACGGCCGGGCTCGTCGTGCGCGACGGCGCGGGCTACCGGTTCGAGAGCTGAGGGGAACCCGATGGAGTTCGACGGCTCGAGGGACCTGACGAACAAGGTCGCGCTGGTGACCGGCGCGGGGTCGGGGATCGGCGCCGCGGTCGCGCGGCTGCTCGCCGCCCGCGGGGCCCGGGTCGTGGTCGCGGACCGGGACGAGGGCGGCGCGCGGAAGGTCTCCGACGAGATCGGCGGGTTCGCCGTCGTCGCGGACGTCACCGATCCGGTGCAGGTCACGACCATGGTGGCGGCGGCCGTCGCGGAGTTCGGCGGCCTGCACGTCGCGGTGAACAACGCCGGGATCAGCACCGGCTCCGGCGTCCCGACGGGGGAGACGGAGTTCGACGCCTGGCGGCAGGTGCTCGCCGTCAACCTCGACGGCGTCTTCCTCTGCCTGCGCGCCGAGCTGGCCGTCATGGCCCCGGCCGGCGAGGGCGTGATCGTGAACATGGCGTCGATCCTCGGCAGCGTCGCCGTGCCCGGGGCGTCGGCGTACGTGGCGTCGAAGCACGCCGTCGTCGGCCTGACCAGGACCACCGCGCTGGAGTACGCGCAGACCGGGATCCGGGTCAACGCCGTCGGGCCGGGGTTCATCGACACGCCGCTGCTCGGCGAGCGCACCCCGGAGGCGCACGAGGAGCTCCTCGCGCGGCATCCGGTGGGACGGCTCGGGCGGGCGGACGAGGTCGCCGCCGTCGTCGGGTTCCTCGTCTCGCCCGCCGCGTCGTTCGTGACCGGTGCCTACTACACGGTGGACGGCGGCTACACGGCCCGGTGAACCCTCACTGCTGCGGCGCCGCGCCCGCCTGCCGGATCGCCAGCGGGGCGCCGGCCAGGTCCTCGTCGTTGCAGAGCAGCTTGACCTCGTAGTACGGCGAGCCCTTCCGGTCGTCGTAGTCGAGGTGGATCGCGATGACGTCGACGGGCTCGCCGAGCCAGTCCTGGGCGCGGCGCAGCCACTTCGCCGAGCGTTCGAGTGCCGTGGGGAGGTCGTCGTCGCGGAACTGGACCGGGCGGAACGGGACGTCCTGGATCTGGTCCTGCGGGGTCTCCGGCCGCGGGAGGTCCGCCGCCAGGCCCGCGTCATCGAGGTGGAGTTCAACCATCTTCTCGCTCACACCGACGAGGGTGACGTGCCGCGGCGGCGCGGACAAGTTCTACTCGCCGACGGACGACGAATTGCCTGGTCGCGCGGCGAGACGCCGATCACAGAGCCGTGTTATGGGCCCGTCTGCCGCGTGGCTACTTGACGCCGAACTCCTTCTTCACCTCGGCCCGCCACCGGGCGTAGTCCTCGGAGTGCCGCAGGCCCATGTCCGCGGCACAGTTCCCGCAGTGGCCCACGATCCGCAGCAGCGCGAGGGTGCCGCAGCGGACGCAGGTCTGGGGGAGCGCGGTCGTCGTGTCCTCGGGCTCGGTCACGTTCCCAGTCTCCCAGGCCGACGGTCGCCCTCGCGAAGGGGTTGACACCTGCCTGTGCCCGCGCTCACCATTATCTGGGTTGGAGCGCTCCAATCGCGTCCGACGCCACGTCTCACTGCGGAGAGGGAATCGGACATGGGCAGGGAACGCCTCGAGAGGTACAGCCTCGTCGGGCCCGACTCGCGAGCCGCGGTCGACGCGGGCCTCGCGAGCGCCGACTGGTACCGCAGCGCCGTCCCGCGCAAGCGGATGAAGGAGCTCATGCGCCGCTCCGACGGTCCGGCCGTCCGGGACACGACGCTCTGGCTCGGCCTCATGGTCGTCCTCGCCGGCGTCGGGACCCTGTTCTGGGGCAGCTGGTGGTGCGTGCCGTTCTTCGCCGCGTACGGAGTGCTCTACGGCTCGGCGTCGGACTCCCGCTGGCACGAGTGCGGGCACGGCACCGCGTTCCGGACCCGCTGGATGGACGAGGTGGTCTACCAGATCGCCTCGTTCATGGTCATGCGTGATCCGACCGCCTCGCGCTGGAGCCACACCCGCCACCACACCGACACCCTCGTCCTCGGGCGGGACCCGGAGATCCAGGCGATGCGCCCCGCGCGGCTGGCCAAGCTCCTCGCGAACTTCGTCGGGCTGGTCGACGTGCCGGTGGCGATGCGGCTGATGGTGCTGCACGTCGTGGGCCGGCTCAGCGCCGAGGAGGCGGACTACGTCCCGGAGACCGAGCGGCCGAAGGTGTTCCGTACCGCCCGGATCTGGTTCGCGATCTACGCCGTGGTGATCGCCTCGGCGATCGTGTCCGGCTCCTGGCTCCCGGTGGTCCTGGTCGGCGGGCCCGCGCTGTACGGGCGGTACATGCTCTACGTCTACGGTCTGACCCAGCACTCGGGTCTCGGTGAGAACGTCCTCGACCACCGGCTCAACACCCGCACGGTGCGGATGAACGTGATCAACCGGTTCCTGTACTCGAACATGAACTACCACGTCGAGCACCACATGTTCCCGATGGTCCCGTACCACCGCCTGCCGGAGCTGCACGAGGAGATCAAGGGCGATCTCGCGCCCGCGTACCCCTCGATCTGGGCGGCGTACAGGGAGCTCGTGCCCGCGGTCCTGCGCCAGCTGAAGGACCAGTCGTACTACGTCCGCCGCGAGCTGGCGCCCGGCGCGACGCCGTTCCACGAGCCGTCGGCCGTCAACGACGGCCGCGCGCTCCCGCTGATCCCCGCCTGACCCCCCGGAGACCGTGATGCCCCAGTGGATCCCCGCCTGTGCCACCGACGACGTCGACCCCGAGGACGTCATCCCCTTCGACCACGCCGGGGAGAGCTACGCCGTGTACCGCTCCCCGGACGACGTCTACTACGCGACGGCCGGGCACTGCTCCCACGAACGTGAGCTGCTCTGCGACGGCCTGGTGATGGGCGGCGTCATCGAGTGCCCGAAGCACAACGGCCGCTTCGACTACACCAGCGGCAAGGCGATGGGCGCCCCGGTGCTCGTCGACCTACGGACCTACCCGACGAAGGTCGAGGACGGCACCGTCTACATCGAGGTCTCGTGACCCCGCCCGGGATGGTGGTCGTCGGGGCGGGGGAGTGCGGCGCCCGTGCCGCGTTCGCGCTCCGCGAGAACGGCTGGACCGGCCCGGTCACCCTCGTCGGCGCGGAGCCGCTGCTGCCCTACGAGCGGCCACCGCTCTCCAAGGCGGGCCTGGTCCCGGACTCGGCCGGACCGGTCGCCATCCGCGACGCCCGGGCGTACCGGGACGCGGACATCGAGCTGGTCTCGGGCGTCGAGGTGGCCGGGCTGGACACCGGCGCGCACCACGTCGAGCTCGCCGACGGCCCGCGGCCGGGCTACGAACGGCTGCTCCTGGCGACGGGCGCGTCCGCTGCCGTTCGACGGGGCGCCGGTGCACCTCCTGCGGACGCACGCCGACGCCGTGTCGCTGCGCCGGCGGTTGACGCCCGGGACCCGGGTCGGCGTGATCGGCGGCGGGTTCGTCGGACTGGAGCTCGCGGCGTCGGCGGCGGCCCGGGGATGCTCGGTGACGGTCGTCGAGCTCGGGCCACGCCCCATGGGTCGCGCGGTACCGGCCCGGATCGCCGCCGTCCTGGTGGCCCGGCACGTCGCGGCCGGGGTCGACCTGCGCTGCGGGACCGGCGTCACCGGGCGCGAGTCGACGGGGACCGGGGTCACGATCGGGCTCGCGGACGGGGCCGTCGTCGAGGTCGACGTGGTGGTGGCCGGGATCGGCTCCGTCCCGGAGACCGCGCTCGCGGTGGCCAAGGACGTCCGCCTCGCGGAGATGCTGATCGCCCGCCGCGCGGTTCCGGACCCGGCCGCCCTCGCCGACCCGTCCGTCACCCTCAAGTTCCTTCTCAGGTCGCCCGTCGGCGCGTGACGGGTGGGGCGGTGGTGCCGCGGACGACGAGCTCGGGATCGAGCGTGATGTCCCGGGCGTCGGTGCGGCCGTCGTCGAGGCGCTCGGCGGCGGCGCCGACGGCGAGGCTCGCCATCCGGGCCGCGTCCTGGCGGACGGTCGTGAGGTCGATGTGGTGCAGGCGCGCGAGCTGGCTGTCGTCGAACCCGACGACCGAGACGTCCTGCGGCACCCGGACACCGGCGCGCAGGAAGGCGTCCAGGACGCCGACGGCGCACCGGTCGTTGGCGGCGACGATCGCGGTCGGCAGCGCGGGCTCGTCGAGCAGGACCCGGGCCGCGTCGCCGCCGGCCTGCTCGGTGTAGCGGCCGGGCACGATCCGGGCGAGATCGTCGAGGCCGTGGCGGCGCATGGCGTCCCGGTACCCACGGCGGCGCTCCGCCGCCCCGGCGTCCCGCCCGGCGTCGACGTGCACGATCCGCCGGTGCCCGAGCCCGACGAGATGGTCGACGGCCCGGCCGAGCCCCGCCGCGTCGACGGTCCGGACCGTGTCCACGGCGGCCTTCCCGCCGCCCGCGCCGCGGCCGAGGACGACGACCGGGAGGGTCGCGCCGAGCTCGCGCAGCCGCGCGGGCGTCGCGACGGAACCCAGGAGGATCAGCCCCTCGCACCGGGACGCGGTGAGCGCGTCGATCGCCTCGTCCTCCGCGCGGGTGGGGGTGACGGCGGTGAGGAGGACCTCGTAGCCGAGCGCCGCGGCGGCCGGGTAGATCGCCTCGACCAGGTCCGCGTGAAAGGTGTCGTGCACGGTGAGCGTGACGCCGAGCAGCCGGCTGCGGTGGCTGCGCAGGACCTGCGCGCTGGGGTCCGGGCGGTAGCCCAGCTCGTCCGCGGCCTGCAGCACCCGCGTCCGGGACTCCTCGCTCGGCCCCGGCGCACGCCGGATGACCAGGGACGCGAGCGCGCGGGACACGCCCGCGCGCGCCGCGACGTCGTTGAGCGTGGGGCGCCTGGGTCGCGCGCCGTCGCTGTTCGGCACCCTGCCTCCCTCCGCCGGCGCCACCGTATCCGAGAACGGTTGGATCGATCTCAGGGGCGGTCTTGACGGCGTTCGCGCCGAGTCCCACACTCCACGTTTAGAACGTTCCAAACGGTCCCGCGGGGCCCGGTGCGAAGGAGCTCCCATGCTGCGAGTGGCCCTGTTCGGCTGCGGCCGGATCGGCCGGGTCCACGCCGAGGCGGTCGCGGGGCACCCGCGGGCCGAGCTCGCCTGGGTCTTCGACCCGGTGGAGACGGCGGCCAAGGAGGTCGGGTCGCAGTACGGCGCGGCGGCGAGCACGGACGCCGACGCGGTCCTGGCCGACGGCTCCGTCGACGCCGTGATCGTCGCCTCGCCGACGCCCACCCACGTCGACCTGCTGACCCGCGCGGCCCGCGCCGGCAAGGCGGTGCTCTGCGAGAAGCCGATCGACCTGGCCATCGCGCGCGTCGACGCCTGTTGGGGCGAGATCGGGGCGTCGGACCCGCTGGTCATGGTCGGGTTCAACCGCCGCTTCGACCCGTCGTTCCGCGAGATCCGGGCCCGCGTCACGGCCGGGGAGATCGGCCGGCTCGAGCAGGTCGTGATCATCAGCCGGGACCCGGCGCCGCCGCCCGCGGGCTACGTCGCGACGTCCGGCGGGCTCTTCCGGGACATGACGATCCACGACTTCGACATGGCCCGCTTCCTGCTCGGCGCCCAGGGGGCCGGGGACGTCGTGGAGGTGTCGGCGATGGGCTCGAACCTGGTGTCGCCGGAGATCGAGGAGGTCGGGGACATCGACGGCGCGGTCGTCACCCTGCGCTCCGCGGACGGGGCGCTCGCCCAGATCACCAACAGCCGTCGGTGCGCCTACGGCTACGACCAGCGGCTCGAGGCCTTCGGCAGCACCGGCATGCTGATCGCGCAGAACCAGCTGCCGACGAGCGTGCGGTACGCCGGGGCGGAGCGCAGCGAGTCCGCCGCGCCGGTCCTGAACTTCTTCCTGGAGCGCTACGGCCCGGCCTACCGCGCCGAGCTCGACCACTTCGTGAGCGCCGTCGAGAAGGGGGCCCGGCCGTCCCCGGACTTCGCCGACGGCCGCGCCGCGCTGGTCCTCGCCGACGCGGCGGCCGAGAGCCTGCGCACCGGCCGCACGGTCCGGCTCGGCGGCTGAGGTGGCCGTTCGGGGGGATCCTGTCCGCGTCCGCGATCGGCCGGGTCGTGGTCCCGGCGGCCGCGGGCGCGCCGGACGCCGAGATCGTCGCCGTCGCCGCACGGGACGACGTGCGCGCCGAGGCCTACGCCGACGAACTGGGCATCCGCTGTCCTTCGGCTCGTACGACGAGCTGCTGGGCAGCGACGAGGTCGATGCCGTCTACGTCCCGCTGCCCATCTCGATGCACACGGACTGGACGGTCCGGGCGCTCGAGGCGGGGGTCCGCGCGGTGCTGAGCGCGAGTGCCGAGCCGGACGACATCCGGCGGACCCCGGCCCTCGGCGGCGGCGCGGTGTACGGCCTCGGGTGCTACCGCGTGAGCGCGATCCGGCTGTTCGGCGGGGAGCTGTCGCAGGTCTACGCAGTGCGGGCCCAGGACGGCCCCGACGGGGAGGACCTGCGGACGGCCGCCGTCCTGACCCTGCCGAACGGCGTGCTCGGCCACTTCGACGTCGGGCCGGACCTGCCCCGCCGGGACGAGCTGGAGATCATCGGAACCGGTGGGAAGATCACGATCCCGGACCCGAGGCTCTGCCGGCCCGGCCACATCGAGCTGGAACGCGACGGCGTGACGGAGCGGCTGCCCGTCGACCCGACGGGGGAGTGGGGCCTCGTCGGCACGGCCGCCGACTCCTACCGGATCGAGCTCGGCGTCGCCGCGACCGTGATCGCCGGCGCGGAGCGGGAGTTCGGCCGGGAGGCCGCGATCGCCCAGGCCCGGGTCCTGGAGTCCCTCCGCCGCTCCGCGAAGACGGGCCGACCCGTCCCCGCCGTTCGCGTCATGGAGCCACAACGCGAAGGTGGAGCGCTTCGGACCGCGTTGTGGAGCCATGGCGCGGGCACCTGACGGGGTCTGCGCTGGGCGTTGACACCCGATCTCTCACCGCCTTAGCGTTGCATCGCTCCAATCCTCGACCTGCGAGACGGGAATCCGGTGGCGTCACCGAACAGGGGGCCCGCCCAGGGCCGGCCGACCCTCGAGACCGTCGCGGCCCGGGCCGGGGTGTCGAAGTCGCTCGTCTCGCTCGTCCTGCGTGACTCGCCGAAGGTGAGCCCCGCCCGTCGTGAGGCGGTCATGCGGGCCGTCGACGAGCTCGGCTACCGGCCGAACGCCGCCGCGCGCCGGCTCGCCGAGAACCGGTCGCGCACGATCGGGGTGCTGCTCAACGACATCCGCCAGCCCTACTTCGCGGACCTGCTCGACGGCCTCACACCGGTCCTGCATGTGGCGGGGCAGCACATCCTGCTCGGCGACGGCCGGGTGGACCGGATGATGGACGAGACCCTGACCTGGTCGTTCCTCGAGCACGGTGTGGACGGTCTGATCCTGGCCGGGTCCGTACCGATGTCCCGGGCGATCGCCGAGGTCACCTCGAAGATCCCCAGCGTCGCGGCCGGCGGGCTGGACATCGACCTGCCGAAGGTCGACGTCGTCGCCAACGACAACGAGGCCGGCGGCGAGCTGGCGGTCCGGCACCTCGTCGAGCTCGGGCACCGCCGGATCGCCCACATCTCCGGGCTGCCGGGGACCGCGGGCCTGCTGCGCCGGGACGCCTACGTGACGGCGATGCGGGACTTCGGCCTGGGCGACCACGTCCACGTCGAGGCCGGGGACATGAGCGAGGAGGGTGGTTATCGCGCCGCCGTCCGGCTGCTGACCCGGCCGGAGCGGCCGACGGCGATCTTCGCGGCCAACGACATGTCCTGCGTGGGAGCGCTGTCCGCGGCGGCGGAGCTGGGCGTCCGGGTGCCGGAGGAGGTGTCGCTCGTCGGCTTCGACAACTCCGGTCTCGCCAGGCTGCGGGCCCTCTGGCTGACCAGCGTCGACGGTGCGGCCCCGACGGTCGGGCAGCAGGCGGGCCGCATCCTGCTGGCCCGGATCGAACGGCCGGACGAGCCGCGACGGGTGCACCTCATCCCGCCGCGCCTCGAAGTCCGGGGCTCCAGCGGCCCGCCGCCTTCCTGAGCCCCGCGGACTACTTGCTGCCGCGGCGGGTCGGGATGATGACGGGGTTCTCGGACGCCGCCGAAGCGGACTTCTTCTCCGCCCGCTTCTGTTTCAGGGTCTTCCCGGACTTCTTGCTACTGGACTGGCGCGGTGACTTGTCGGACATACTCAGCTCCTCGGTGCACGTGGCGGAGTGCCACGCCCGGTGGCGCGCCGGACGGCGCGGGCCGAGCGGGGCCCGCAAGGGACCTCGTCGCCACTGTTCTCCCACCGGTGCTCCGGCGCATCGGCCATGCGGGTCCGGTGGGGCCGCCCCGCGCCAGGATCGGGCCACCTGCCCCTGACCCGCACGGATCCGGCACGACTCGGTGACGGAGAGACCCCGACTCGCGCGGTCCCAGGTGCCGACTCGCGGGCCTCGGCGGTGTCACCTCGTCGGGTCTGGTGACCGGGGACGTCGATCGGAGAGTGTGGGGGCATGCAGCGTGTGGTGTGCCGGGCGTTCGGCGACGTGGAGGACCTCGAGGTGGTCGAGGAGGCGGCGCCTGCTCCAGGGCCCGGCGAAGTCCTGGTCGAGGTCGACGCGGCGGGGGTCAGCTTCGTCGACGGGCTGATCGTCCGTGGGCTCTACCAGGTGCGTCCGCCGCTGCCCTTCACCCCGGGCTCGACGGTCGGGGGCCGGGTCGTCGCGCTCGGCGAGGGCGTGTCGGCGCCCGCAGTGGGCACCGCGGTCGCCGGACTGGCCACCGCGTTCGGCGGGTTCACCTCGCACTCCGTGCTGCCCGCGAGCACCGCCGTACCGCTGCCCGACGGCGTGAGCGCCGAGACCGCGGTGACGGCGATCGAGAGCTATTCGACGCTGGTGTTCGCGGTGACCCACCGCGTCGCGATCGGCGAGGGCGAGTGGGTGGTCGTCCTCGGGGCGGGCGGCGGGATCGGGCTGGCCGCCGTCGACGTCGTGCGGAGCCTCGGCGGCCGGGTCGTCGCGGTGGCGTCGTCGGAGGACAAGCGGCAGGCGGCGCTGGCCGCGGGCGCCGAGACGGCGATCGACTACACGGACCTCAAGGACGGCATCCGCGCCGCGACGGACGGCGGCGCCGACGTCGTGATCGACCCCGTCGGCGGCCCCGCGGCCGAGTCCGCCCTCCGGGCCCTGGGCACCGGCGGCCGGTTCTGTGTGCTGGGTTTCGCGTCCGGGGAGATCCCGCGGCTGCCCGCCAACATCGTGCTGCTGCGGAACCGCTCGGTCGTCGGCGTGGACTGGGGGGACTGGGCCCGCACCGACGGGGACGCGGCCACCGAGCTCGTCGCGGACGTCCTCGGCCGGATCGCCCGGGGAGAGCTGCACCCGCCGCGGCCGCAGGTCTTCCGGCTCGTCGAGGCGGGGAAGGCGTTGCGGCTGTTCGCGGACCGGGCCGTCACCGGGAAGATCGCCCTCGCGCCCTGATTCGACGCCGGGCCGGTCACGTGATCATTGCCGACGCGCGCGATCGGTTCCCACGCGCGCGGTCGACCGCGCGCGCGGGGCGAACGGGCTCGCGTGGAGCCGGTCGCGCGCCGAATTTGCTCGACCGGCAGGCCCGAGCGACCCGGCGGGGAGCGGTACGGTGAGCGCGTTCTCCCGGCGCTCGATCCGGACCCTGTCGCGCTCCGTGCCACCGAACCTGCGCCGACGGGATGGTCCTCGCGATCGACCCCACCACCGTTCCACCCGCACCACCGATCCCGGCCCGCCGTGGCTGAGGCGGGCGCGGTGACGAGGGCGGTCCTGCTCGGGTCCCGGGACGCGGACCAGCGCGCGCTCGCCGAACGGCTGTGCCGGGCCTGCGTCGACGGGCTGGACGTCGACGGCGCCGCGGTCTCGGTCCTCACGGCGAGGACCGCCCGCGCGACCCTCTTCTCGACGGACCCGACGGCGGACCTGCTCGAGGAGCTGCAGTTCTCCCTGAACGACGGGGCCTGCATCGAAGCCGCGACGTACGGGGCGCCGGTCATGGTGCCGGACATGCACCACGGCACGGAGACCGCGCGCTGGCCGGTGTTCGCCGCGGCGGTGGCGGAACGTGCGACGATCGGGGCGCTGTTCGCACTGCCGTTGCAGTGGGGGGCGGTGAACGTCGGGGTGCTGGATCTCTACCGGGTCCTGCCGGGCGGGCTGACCGTGGCGGGCTATGCGGACCTGCTCCGGGCGGTGGACATCGTGGCGTTGCTGGTCATCAACAGGCTCACCGTCCCCGCCGAGGCGGCCGACCGGGAGGATGCGGACGGATGGCCGGAAACCGGGTCGGCTACCCACTACGAGGTGCACCAGGCGACCGGGATGGTGCTGGCGCAGCTCGGGGTGGACCCTGTGGTGGCGTTGGCGCGGATGCGGGCGTACGCCTTCGCCGAGCAGCGGTTGCTCGTCGAGATCGCCCGGGACGTCGTGGCGCGCAGGCTGCGGTTCACCGAGGACATGAGCTGATGCAGCACCGGCTGAAACCACACGGGGACGGGGAGTGGGCGTGAACGCGGAACTGGGCGACCGGGAACGGCGGATCGGCCGGGCCTTCGTCGCGCTCGCCGACACGATGGTCGACGACTACGACGTCATCGACCTGCTGGACCGGCTCGTGGGCTACAGCGCCGACCTGCTCTCCGCCGACGCGGCCGGGCTGGTCCTCGCGGACAACCGCGGCGCGCTGCGGGCGGTCGCGGCGTCGAGCGAGGACGCCGAGCTGATGGAGCTGCTCCAGCTGCAGAGCGACGAGGGGCCGTGCCTGGACTGCTACCGGAGGTCGGTCGTGGTCCGCGTCGACGACATCGCCGAGGCCGCGCACCGATGGCCCGCGTTCGTCGCGGCGCTGGAGAACAGGGGTGCGTTCCGGTCCGTGCACGCGCTCCCGCTCCGGTTGCGCGGGCAGGCGATCGGGGCGTTGAACCTGTTCCACCACGCGCCCGGTCCGCTGCCCGAGGACGATCTCGTGCTGGGCCAGGCGCTCGCGGACGTCGCGACGATAGGGATCCTCTCGGAGCGTTTGATCCGCCGCGGCGAGGTGGTCAACGAGCAGCTGCAGACCGCCCTGAACAGCCGGGTCGTCATCGAGCAGGCGAAGGGGGTGCTGGCCCAGCACGCCGGGGTGGACATGAACGAGGCCTTCGACCTGCTGCGCCGCTACGTCCGGGCCAACAACCTGCGGCTCGCGGACGTCGCACGCCGGCTCACCGTCGGTGGTCTCGATCCCGCGGTCCTGCTGGTCTCTCGTTAGGCCTGGTCTCCCGCTCCACGTCCGCCGCACGAGACCCGAGGAGTACGTCGACCTCGGCCCGGGTCGGCGAGCTGGCCGAGCGGCCTCGGCGCGGTAGGCCTTTCGGCCGAAGAGTGGCCGATCGCGTGCCCGTAGGCCCCGCCGCACGGGCGTCGGCGCGGAACGTGCGGCAGAATCGGTTGCCCACAACCTTTCCTCGTGCCCGGCGCGGCGGCCCCGACAGGCTGTGGCCCGAAACGAGGCGTGCTGGTGTCCGACGGCCTCGACCGCCGCGCCTCGCTCCCGGCCGACCTGCGGGTGACCCTGCCGGGTAGCGAGCTGGCCGAGCTCATGGCGGCGCAGGACTGGTCGTCGAGTCCGCCGGGGGAACCGCGGACCTGGTCGTCGGCGCTGCGTTCGGTCGTCGCCCTCTGCATGAACTCGCGCTTCGCCATGGTGATCATGGGGGCCCCGAGCTCGGGATGATCTACAACGACGCCCTACGCGCCCATCCTCGGACACCGGCACCCGGAGTCCTCGGCGCCAGCCCCTACCGTGCGGCTCGACGGGGACCACCGCTCCTTCGTCGACCTCGTGGCCCGCCAGGTCGGCTCCGCCGTCACCGACGCCCAGGCCTATGACGCCGCGCAGCGCCGGACCGAGGCGCTGGCCGAGCTCGACCGGGCGCGCACCGAGTTCTTCACCGGGATCAGCCACGAGCTGCGGACGCCGGGCCCGGCCGAGGACGCCCTGGCCGACACCGCGGAGCCGCTCGCGGGGGCGCGGCGGGCGGGCCTCGCCGCCGAGGTGGACAGCCCGGACGTCGGCCCGGTCCGCGATCCGCCGGGAGATCCCGGACCTGGTGCTCGCGGACGTGATGATGCCCCGCCTCGACGGGCTCGGCCTGCTCGCGGCGCTGCGTGCGGACCCGGCCACGGCGACGACGCCGGTCGTGCTGCTCTCCGCGCGGGCGGGCGAGGAGGCGGCCGTCGACGGCCTGGCCGCCGGCGCGGACGACTACCTCGCCAAGCCGTTCTCCCCGCCCGAGCTGTTCGCGCGCGTCCGCAGGCCCGAGGCCGTCGCGCCGCTCCCGGCGGGCTCGACCCTGATGCTCTACACGGACGGCCTGGTCGAGCGCCCGGACGACGACGTCGACAACGGTGTGGACCGGGCGGTCGCCGCCCTGACCGCCGCCCGCGATCTCCCCGCCGAGGCCGTGATCGACCTGGTGGCGAACCGGCTACTCGTGGACGACCACGACCACGACGACGTCGCGTTCCTCGTCTACCGGAACCCTCAGGGTCCGTCCTGCGGATCTCCGGCACAGATCTGCAGGACAGACCCTCTAGCGCAGGTCGGCGGCGGGGAAGGGCGGGCGCTCGTCGAACCGCAGGGAGAGCTTCCCGGCCGCCCGCCAGGCCCGCGCGGTCAGGTCCCGGTCCTCGTCGGTGACGAAGTTCCCCATCACCCGGAGCGCCACCGTCATCAGGGAGCGCGAGCGCATCCCGATCGGCCCCGCGAAGGGGAGCAGCCGGGGGAGCGTGAGCAGCCCGGCGAGGCGGCGCGCGATCGAGAACGCCTGCCCGTAGTGGGTGCGCAGGGTGGCGGGCCACGCGACGGCGAGGTCCTTCTCGCCGATCAGCAGCTCGGCCACCACCCGTCCGGTCTCCATGCCGTAGTCGATGCCCTCGCCGTTGAGCGGGTTCACGCAGCCCGCCGCGTCGCCGATCAGCGCCCAGTTCGGGCCGGCGACGCCGGAGACCGCGCCGCCCATCGGGAGCAGCGCCGACGCCGGGAGCCGCACCGGGCCGTCGAGCTGCCAGTCGTCCCGCCGCATGTCCGCGTAGTGCTCGATCAGCCCGCGCAGGCGCACCTTGGCCGGGCGTGCGTCGGTGGCGAGGGTGCCGACGCCGATGTTGACCTCGCCGTTGTTCAGTGGGAACACCCAGCCGTAGCCGGCCAGCACGGCGTCGGAGGTGCCGCGCAGCTCCAGATGGGAGGAGATCCACGGGTCGTCGCTGCGGCCGGAGCGGATGTAGCCGCGCGCCGCGACGCCGTAGGCGGTGTCCTTGTGCCACTCCCGGCCGAGCACCCGGCCGAGCGTGGAGCGCGCGCCGTCCGCGACGACGACACGCTCGCACCGGACGGTCGTGGTGGTGCCGTCCTCCAGGGCGAACACGACTCCCGAGATCCGCTCGCCGTCCCGCTCAACGTCGACGGCCTTGGCGCCCTCCATCGGGACCGCGCCGGACTCGAGCGCCACGTCCCGGATCTTCGCGTCCAGCTCCGTGCGGGCGACCGCGCTGCCGGTACCGGGGAGCGAGCCCCCGGGCCACGGGAGCTCCAGCTCCTGGCCGAACCCGGCGGCGCGCAGGCCCCGGTTGGAGCCGTGCGACCGCACCCACTCGCCGAGGCCCAGGCGGTCCAGCTCGGCGATCGCGCGCGGGGTCAGCCCGTCCCCGCAGGTCTTGTCCCGGGGGAACAGCGCGGCGTCCGCCAGCACGACGTCGAGACCGTGCCGGGCGGCCCACGCGGCGGCGGCCGATCCCGCGGGCCCCGCGCCGACGACGAGGAGGTCGGTCGAACCGGGGAGCGGGCGGGAGACGTTCATGCGTTCAGTGTCGCAAGCCCGCGCGAGCGGCGTCGGACGCCGGGTGAGAGATGCGTCGCTCAGCCCTCCCGGCCGCAGGCGGCGTAGCGGCGCTCCTGTTCGCGGATCTCTGGCAGCCCGACGAGGTCCGTGAACTCCTCGAAGGTGGGCAGTTCGGTCTTCGTCACCGCGCCTCGGGCGCTGAGCTCTCCCGAACCGGTGTACTTTGGTTGAGAGTTGAACAACCAAGGAGTGCACGATGTCCGTCCACCCGTTCGACCTGCACCTCGCGAACGTCGCGAAGGCGGGCGAGCACGCCGTCTGGACCCCCGAGGACGGGGCGCTGCCGGCGCTCTACCTGAGCCACGGCGCGCCGCCGCTGTTCGAGGACCCGGTCTGGATGGCGCAGCTGTTCGCGTGGGCGCGGTCGATGCCGAGGCCCAAGGCGGTGCTGATCGTCTCCGCGCACTGGGAGGCGGCGCCGCTCACCCTGTCCAGCAGCGACGCGCACGTCACGCCGGTCTACGACTTCGGCGGCTTCGACCCGATGTACTACCGGATGCGCTACGACACCCCCGACGCGAGTGCCCTGGCGAAGCGGGTGCTCGCCGCCCTCGGTGACGGCGAGGAGGTCCACGAGAGCCGCACCCGCGGGCTGGACCACGGCGCCTGGGTGCCGCTGAAGATCATGTACCCGGATGCGGACATCCCGGTGCTGCAGCTCAGCCTCCCGACCTCCGACCCGGCGCGGCTGCTGGCGCTCGGCACCCGGCTCCGCGCGCTGCGCGAGGAGGGCGTGCTGGTGGTCGGGTCCGGCTTCACCACGCACGGTCTGCCGTTCCTGACCCGCGACGACTTCCTCGGCAGGACGACGCCCGGCTGGTCGGCGGACTTCGACGCCTGGGCGGCGGAGGCGCTGGCCCGGGGCGACGTCGACGAGCTGGCGAACTACCGCACCCGGGCGCCGGGCATGCCGTACGCGCACCCGACGGTCGAGCATTTCATCCCGCTGTTCGTGACCCTGGGCGCCTCGGCGGACCCGGAGGCGGCGCGGGAGTCCACGATCGACGGGTTCTGGATGGGGCTGTCGAAGAGGTCGCTCCACGTGGCCTGAGCGGTGCGGCAGGATCGTCGGCGAACCCGACGAAAGGCGCAGAATGCTGGGCTTCGGGAGACCGGCCGCGGAGATCGAGATCGTGACGGACCGGGAGGTCCTCCGGCCCGGTGACACCGTCCGGGCCACAGTGCGGCTCACCCCGCGCAAGGACCTCGTCGTCCCGACGCTCACCGCGAACCCGGGGTACGACGAGTCGCAGGACGACCAGCCCGTGTCCGACGACCCCGGGGAGTACACCCGGCTGATCGACCGGTCCGAGCGCTGGGGGGCGCCGACGAGCCGGGGCAGCCGGGTCAGCTCGTCCTGGCAGGTCCAGGTGATCCGTGCTCGGTCTTGAGCCAGGTCACGAGCTCCTTGTGCGTCGTCGGCCCCGCGCCGCGGAGGAGCTCCTTCCACTCCGCGATCGGGCGCCCGTACTTCTTCTCGATCGAGGGGAAGTAGGAGGCGGGCCCCTTCACCTGTGGTTCCGCCATGGTCCTCCTTGGCCGGGGGTCTCACCATCGTCCACCCGCATGTTCGTCGTGGCGGACCGATTTGGTCATCACGTCGCACGCGTCCGCGCCTCCGGCGCTCGTGCGCGCGGTTGTCGTCGCCGGGGCAACGATTTCCGCTCACGGGCGCCGCAGGCGCATCAATATCCGGGTGAGGTCCGCGCGGTCCTGGTCGTCGAGGCCGGCGAAGAAACCCTCCGAGCCCGCGTGCCGGGCGGTGCGGACCGCGTCGACGAGCTCGGTGCCCTTCTCCGTGAGCTCGACGAGCGTGGCGCGGCGGTCCTTCGGGTCCGGCGCCCGCTCGGCGAGGCCGCGTTCCTGCAGGTCGTCGACGACCTCGGTGGTCGAGCGCGGCGCGATGCGCAGGTGCTCGGCCAGCTCGCCCTGACGCATCGTCCCGTGCCGGGAGAGCACCCCGATCGCCCGGAACTGCGACGGCGTGACGTCCCAAGGGGCCAGCGCCTCCCGGTTGAGCTCGCGCAACCGGCGCGCGACGGCCCAGAAGGCCTCCGAGAGCGTCTCGTCCCGGTCCGGGTCCGCGTCGTGCAGCACGGGGAATACCGTAGCAAGAACTCGTGTTGCCTCCTCATGATGAGGTAACCTCAGCATATTCGGTCGACACGAGGAGTCACATTTGGTCACCACGCCCGAGGACGGTCCCCGCCGAGGCGGCCGCCGCACCGTCACCGCCGCCGAGCGGAAGCAGGCCCGCGAGGTCTCGCTTCGCCGCATCGGCCGGCTCTTCGCCCCCTACAGCAGGCCGCTCGCCGCGGTCGTCGCGATCATCGTCGCGTCGTCCCTGGTCGCGACCGCCTCCCCGTTCCTGCTGCGCTCGGTGATCGACACCGCGCTGCCGGACCGGAACCTCACCCTGCTGATCTGGCTGGTCGCCGGCATGGTCGGTGTCGCCACCGTGACCGCCGCGTTCGGCGTGATCCAGACCTGGATCAGCACGAAGATCGGCCAGCAGGTGATGCACCGGCTGCGCACGGACGTCTTTGCGCACCTGCAGCGCCAGTCCATCGGCTTCTTCACCCGGACCCGCACCGGCGAGGTGCAGTCCCGCATCACCAACGACATCGGCGGCATGCAGTCCGTCGTCACCTCGACGGCCACGTCCGTCGCCTCCAACCTCACGACCGCGGTCGCGACGGCCGCAGCTATGGCCGCGCTGTCCTGGCGGCTCACCCTGATCTCGCTCGTGGTCATGCCGCCCGCGATCTACCTGACCCGTCGCGTCGCGCAGATGCGCCGCACGATCACCGCCGCGCAGCAGCGCGAGCTCGCGGACCTCAACGTGACCGTCGAGGAGGGGCTGTCGATCAGCGGGATCCAGCTCAGCAAGACCATGGGTGCCGGGCCCGCGCTCGTGCGGCGGTTCACCGCGTCGTCGAGTCGGCTGATCGACCTGGAGCTGCGCTCGCAGCTGGCCGGGCGCTGGCGGATGGCCTCGACCGGCGTCATCTTCGCCGCGATCCCCGCGGTCATCTACCTCTCGGCGGGCCTCCCGCTCACCGCCGGCACGATGACGATCGGCACCCTGGTCGCGTTCACCTCGCTCCAGGCCGGGCTGTTCCGGCCGATCACGGGCCTGCTCAACGTCAGCGTCTCGCTGGTCAGCTCGCTCGCCCTGTTCGCGCGGATATTCGAGTACCTGGACCTGCCCGTCGAGGTCGACGACCCGGAGTCCCCGGTCGACGTCGATCCGGCGACCGTGCAGGGGCACGTGCGGTTCGAGGACGTCACCTTCGCCTATCCCGGCAGCGACTCCGCCGCCGTCGCGGGCGTGAGCCTGGACGTCCCGGCCGGCTCGACGCTGGCGCTGGTCGGCGAGACCGGTTCGGGCAAGAGCACGCTCGCCGCCCTGGCCGCCCGGCTCCACGACCCGGACGCCGGCCGCGTGACGATCGACGGCGTGGACCTGCGCGACATGACCCTGGCCGATCTGGCGTCGATCGTCGGCGTCGTGAGCCAGGAGACGTACCTGCTGCACACGTCCGTGCGGGAGAACCTGCGCTACGCCAAGCCGGACGCGACCGACGAGGAGATCGAAGCCGCCGCGCGCGCCGCCCAGGTCCACGACCTGATCTCCGCGCTGCCGGACGGCTACGACACGACCGTCGGCTCTCGCGGGCACCGTTTCTCCGGCGGCGAGAAGCAGCGCCTCGCGATCGCCCGCACCCTCCTGCGGGACCCGCGCGTCCTGATCCTCGACGAGGCGACGAGCGCACTGGACACCGAGACCGAGCGCGCCGTGCAGCGGGCCTTCGACGCCCTCGCCCACGGCCGCACCACGATCACCATCGCCCACCGGCTCTCGACGGTGCGCGGCGCGGACGAGATCGCGGTGGTCGACCACGGGCGCGTCGTCGAGTCCGGGACCCACGGGGACCTTGTCGCGAACAACGGCCGCTACGCCGCACTGGCTGCCTGAGCGGCTGGAGCGGCCGCGGCTCGTGGCCGGCTCGGCGGCTGGAATGCCCGCGCTAGGCTAGGACCCGCTCCTTCCCGAGGAACGGTCGTGGCCCTGTGCCCCCGCATCGGCGCTTCGCCCGCCGTGCGGGTCGTCGTGTGCGGGCTGCTGCTGCCGCCCGCGATCGGCGTTCCGGCCGCCGCGGTCCCGGCCGGCCGGCCGGGAGTCGGCAGTGCCGGTCTGATCCGAACGGTGAGCCGGTTCGGAGCCGCCGGACCGGCCGGGAGTGCGGCCTGCACCGGGAGAGCCGGGCTGGTCGGGAGCCCGGGGCTGGTCGGCGGAGCGGGCGGGCTCGGCGCGGCGGGGCTGGTCGGCTCGGCGTCCCTCGTCGGCCGGGCGTCGCTGCTTGGCAGGGCGCCGGTGGTCGGCCGGGCGAGCACGCTCGGCAGGGCGGGGCCGGACGGCAGGGCTTCCCTCGCCGAGAGCCCGCGGCCGGTCGTGCGAGCGAGCGGGCTCGGGAGGACGGGGCCGGCCGGCGGGACGGGCCGTGTCGGTGCGGTGAGCTGCGCCGGGAGCCCTGGTGTGACCCTGCTCGGGACGCCCGGGAGTGGTACGGGGCGCCTCCGACTCGTCCGGCCGGACCGCCGGCCGCTCGCCGGTACGACGTCGGGCACCTTCGGGCGGCCGGGTCGTGATCGCCGCCGTCGTGGTGGAGACGGTCATGGGAGTGTCGAGTTGCGAAGCCGGGGGAACCGGGTGCGCCGTGGGTCCGCGCCGTGCCGGGCCAGGTGAAGGTTGCGTGGTCCGCGCGCCGGCGTCCGCATCGTCCCCGGTCGCCACGTGCAACGCGCGGTCGAGGTCGCCGTGCCGCGCCTGCAGGGCGGGACGGCCGTCCTT
>NZ_JAODNI010000051.1 GCF_025465255.1 Pseudonocardia sp. | reverse complement strand
GAGACGGGCGCTGAAGCCGGCCAGATGTCCGGTGTCACCAGCACCTTGAAAGAACTGCTCGGCCACGATCTGCACACGGTCGAGGAATTCCTGATCGAGAACGCGGGCCAGTTCACGAGCAACTAGTGTCGCGTGTCGTTAGTTTGTTTACGGTTGGTGGTGCGGGACGATGAGGGCATGTCGGTTGCGGCGCCGCTGGTCCTGCGTGAGGGTGATCGGTCCCGACTGTTGGCGTTGACCCGGTCGAGTTCGGTGCGGGCCGGTGTGGCCCAGAGGGCGCGGATCGTGTTGTTGGCCGCCGAGGGGTTGCCGAATGCCGAGATCGCGCGGCGGACCGGGACGAGCCGGCCGACCGTGGTCGATTGGCGCGCCCGCTACGACACCGGTGGAGTCCGGGCGTTGGAGGACCTGCCGCGCAGCGGTCGTCCGGTGGAGATCGATGAGATCGACGTCGTCGTGGCCACCCTCGCCGACGCGGGTCGGCCGCCGGCCCGGCTGGGGGTGACGCACTGGTCGGCGCGGCTGCTGGCCGCGGAGCTGAAGATCTCATTCGCCACGGTGGCCCGGATCTGGCGCAAGTGGAACCTGCAGCCGTGGCGGACCGAGACGTTCAAGTTCTCCACCGATCCCGAGCTGGACGCGAAGATCCGTGATGTCGTCGGCTTGTATCTGGATCCGCCGGAGAAGGCCGTGGTTCTTTGCGTGGACGAGAAGTCGCAGGTCCAGGCCCTGGATCGGACCGCCCCGATCCTCCCGGTGATGCCCGGGCTCCCGGAACGGGCCACCCACGACTACGTCCGCCACGCCACCACGACCCTGTTCGCCGCGCTCGAGGTGGCCACCGGCCGGGTCGAGCAGACCTGCCTGCCCCGGCACCGCCACCAGGAGTTCCTGCGGTTCCTCAAACAGGTTGCGAAGGCCTACCCCAGGGTCGAGCTGCACCTCGTCTGCGACAACTACGCCACCCACAAGCACCCGGTCGTGAAAGCCTGGCTGGCGCGCAACCCGCGGATCACCCTGCATTTCACCCCGACCTCGGGGTCGTGGCTGAACATGGTCGAAATCTTCTTCGGGATCATCACCCGCCAGGCCATCCGCCGCGGCACCTTCGGCTCGGTCCGCGAGCTCGTCGAGGCCATCGCAGCGTTCATCGACGGCTGGAACGAACGCTGCCAACCCTTCGCCTGGGCCAAGGACGCCGACACCATCATCGCCAAAGCCCACCGTAAATCCACTTCCGACACGCGACGCTAGACAGGGCCGGAGTGCCGGAGGTCGATCACGGCTAGAGATGCGACCGGCCCGAGGTGGTACACGTCCGACCCCTCTAGCGGTCGGCCCACGTCGACCCGGGTTACGAGAAGCACCGCGTTGGTCGCGGTCGGCCGAGCGCCGGTGGACTAGTCCGAGACGGCCGGCCCTTCCCAACTGTCCGCGGGGTGGTTCAGGCAGCACCGGTCCGTCACCAGCGATCCCGACGGTCTCGGCCAGCGACGGCGACGGGCGCCGCCGCGCGGACGTCGTCCCCGACGGCCGCAGGATCCGGGCACGTTTTGGGGCACGCTTACGCCTGATCACGGCGTCGCCTGCCGACCATTCCTGATCACCGAGACCGCCTCTGACCTGCACCGGAGACCTCCGTTGAGCACGGTGGGCGGTGCTATAGAAGACCCGTCAGGTCGTGGGTTCGAGCCCCACCTGCCCCACCGGTCGAGCTGTAGGACGCGCTGCCAGTCCTCGACGGCCAGCTCGGTCGTCGGTGTGGCGTTGCTCTGCCCGGCGTTGTTGAGCAGGATGTCGAGCCGGCCGAAGGACTCCACGATGCGGTCGACGAGCTCCTGGACGGAGGCCGGGTCGCCGACATCCGCCGCGAGGGCGCGGACGCGGTCGCCGCCTACAGCCGCGGCGGCCGCGTCCGCGCGCTCCTGGCTGCGCGAGTTGACCACGACCGATGCGCCATCCGCAGCAAGCCTTTGTGCGACTGCGAGTGGTAATTCCGCGGATGACCTCGCCTCGTCAGCTGTGTCGCAGGACCCGGCGGACCGTCTCCGAGGGCAGGTGGCCGAACCGTTCGCGGTATTGCTGGGCGAACCGGCTCAAATGGAAGAAGCCCCAGCGCATGGCCACGTCGGTCACTGGGACCGTGCCTGCGCCTTCGAGGAGCTCGGCGTGGACGCGGTCCAGGCGCACCGCGCGCACGTAGGCCATCGGCGACATCCCGACGGCCTCTTTGAACCCTCGTTGCAGCTGCCGTCCGGTCACGCCCGCGGCGGCGGCGAGATCGGCCAGAGACAGCTCGGCCTGCGGGTTGGTCTCGATCATGTCGATGGCTCGTCGCACGTTGCCCCGCTGCGCGGGCTGGCCGGGAGTGCTGAGCAGGTCGGTGAAGGTGTTCGGGATCGTCAGCAGCAGCTGGGTCAGTACCAGCGACTCGAGGTGGTCCCGTGCCAGCGGCATCTCCGAGATGCCCCCGGGCCGGGACAGCTCCACCCGCAGGTAGTTCACCGCCGAGAGCAGCGACTGTCCGCCCGGGGACGCCAGGTCGAACCCGAGATCGAACCCGATCGGCCGCTCCACCGGCCGGTTGATCAGCTTCGAGAGATGGGCCTCCAGTGGGCGGCGTGGCAGCTTGACCGCGTACTGAGTCGCCTCCGGGCTCCACCGCACGGTGAACGGGTCGTCGGGCTGGAACAGCACTCCCCTCTGCCGGGCCTGGGTCGCCGCGCGCCGTCCCTTCTGCGCCACCATCGTCTGGCCGCTGAGGGTCAGGTTCATGTGGTAGCAGTCGAGCATCGGAGGAACCAGCAACTCTGCGTCGGCGCCGTAGACCAGATGCCCGACGGTGAGCCGCTCCGACCTCAGATAACGCAGCTTGAAGTCCAACGTCCGCCCGTCACGGGTCTGCAGATCGTGGGGGATGTAGACGTCGGTGATGTAGTGCTGGGCTTCTTCAAGATCATGGGTGGAGAGCAGCGGTCGGGGAGTCACCTCCGGACCTGAGTCCTCGCGCATCATGTCCAGCCTCCGCGGGTCGCGACCGTCGTGGTCGTTCCTGCCCGTCCTCGCCGGCATCCCTGCCGGTGATGGGCACAGACGCTAAACGACGGTGACTGTCGCCACCATCCGCGCCGCGACCTCAGTATCCGAAAAGCGACATGGACCGCGAGCGGGTGGTGGATGCGTTTCATCCCGGAGCGCCGGGCCTCGGCGATCACCGCCACCGGCGGGAACACGCAGCTCAGGCCGGCCGGAGCCGGAATCAGTCCGCTTGTGAACGGGGTCTGCCCGTGCTCGCCGCCGAACGCCGCCTTGCGGCTATACGCCGACGGTTCGCGGATATCGGAACGGTCCGGGCCCGGCCTAGCGTTCGGAAACATGAGCGCAAGGACGCACAGCGGAGCGCACGGGCCGGCCCCCATCGAGGCGGCCCGCATGCGAGACGTCCTCGGGCACTTCGCCTCCGGGATCGTCGTCATCACCGCCATCGGATCGGACGGGCCCGTGGGCTTCACCTGCCAATCGTTCAGTTCGCTGTCCCTCGATCCACCCCTTGTGTCCTTCAGCCCGTCGAGGACCTCGTCGACCTGGCCGAAAATCCGCGAAATCGGCCGGTTCTGCGTCAACGTGCTCGCCGTCGACCACGAAGAACTCAGTGCAGCCTTCGCCCGGTCCGGCACCGACAAGTACGCGGGCGTTCGCTGGTCCGCCTCCCCGTCGGGTGCCCCGATCCTCGACGGCGTCGCCGCCTGGATCGACTGCACGGTCGAGCACGAATACCCCGGAGGCGACCACACCATCGTCGCCGGCCGCGTCCACGACCTCGGCGCCGACGAGACCCGCCCGCCGCTGCTCTTCCATCGCGGCACCTACGGCGTCAACTCCGCCGTCGCCGTTCGGTAACCCGGGTCGGTGTTTCCGTCGTCTGCCGGCGCGACCGCGAATGTGCCCCTCGGACGCGCGCACCACGCCTGGGAGGAGAAGCTGCCCGTTGGGTCCCCTGGACGCTCCCTCACAGGCGCGCGACGACCACCCGATCGGCGCGAACCGCGCGACTGGGGCCGCTGCTTGCCCGCTCAACCTGCGCGGGGTGGCCCGAGTCGCACAGGTGCTCCATCTTCGCCGACCCTGCGGAACTGCCGCCGGCGAACTGGTCCTGGAACGGCTGCCGAGGTGCGCGTTGCCGGCTTCGGGTTTCCGACGACGCCGGTGATGGTCATGGGTCGCGTCGCGCGACGGCGGACGGGCGCCCTGGCGATCAGTTTCCGGGGCGTTTTCGGGGCGTGATGATCGCGGCCCGTCGGCCGGCACGGATGTGCGGGATCAGCCCGCCGGCAAGTAGGACGTCCCGCTCACCAGCGGTGAGCTGAAGGGCCAGCTTCACGCTCTGCCCGTCGATTTCGGCAGGGATGGTGTCGGCGCGGTCCGCGAGCGCCTTGACCAGGCCGTTGACGTGCAAGCGCTGTCCCTGCCGAACGTCGTTGCGAGTATCGGGGTCGCTGAAGAGCAGGGGGACGATACCGACGGCGATGAGGTTGCGACGATGGATGCGGGCGTAGCTGTGGGCAATGACGGCGCGCACGCCCAGGTGCAGTGGTGCGAGTGCGGCGTGCTCGCGGGAGGATCCCTGGCCGTAGTTGTGGCCGGCGACGATGACACCGCGACCGGCGCCGAGGGCCCGGTCGTGGAAGTCGGGATCGAGGCGGCGGAACATGAACCGCGCGCACTCGGCGATGTTCGACCAGACCGACATGGCGATCGCGCCGTCGGGAGCCATGTCGCCGGTGGAGATGTCGTCCCCGACGACGATCAGGATCTCAGCGTCCAGGTCCTCGGGCAGAGGGTCGGGCAGCGTCGGCGGTACTAGATTGTCGCCCCGTTCGACCTCGATCTCACGACGCTGCTCGAGCGGATGGGCCGCGGTGATGTGCCGGTCGTGGAGGCCGATGTTGGGCGGCTCCGCAGCTCGCAGGGCTGGCCAGTCGACGAGGGTGCGGGGGTCGGTGATGGCACCGGTGATCGCGCTGGCCGCTGCGGTCGAGGGCGAGCACAGGTAGACGCGGTCCTCGGCGGTGCCGCTGCGGCCGGGAAAGTTGCGGTTGAAGGTGCGCAGCGAGGGCTGGTCCTTGACCGGGGCCTGTCCGATGCCGACGCACGGCCCACAGATGGGCTCGAGCATCCGCGCCCCGGCGTCGAGGAGGTCCTGGTAGACCCCGGAGCGGGCGATCGTGTCCAGGATCTGGCGTGATCCGGGGGTGACGGTGAGCTGGACCCCGGGCTTGACAGTGTCGTGCCGCAGGGCGGCGGCCACGGTGGCCAGGTCCTCGTAGGACGAGTTGACCGACGACCCGACGCACACCTGGACGATCTCGGTGCCGGCGACCTCGCTGACCGGTACGACGTTCCCGGGCGACTGCGGCACCGCGACGAGCGGCTCGAGAGCGTCGAGGTCGATGTGGATCTGCTCGTCGTAGGCGGCGCCGGGGTCCGCGACCAGCACGACGAAGTCATCTTCGCGCCCTTGGGCGGCGAGCCAGGCCCGGGTCTGCTCGTCGGAGGGGAACACGGCGGTGGTCGCGCCGGTCTCCACGACCATGTTGCAGATCGTGGCCCGCCCCGTGATCGACAGCGACGCCACACCGTCGCCGTAGAACTCGAACACCGCCCCGACACCCCCGCGTACGCCATAGCGGCGCAGCAGCTCCAGGACGACGTCCTTCGGCTCGACTGCGAAGCCGAGCCGTCCGGTGAGCTCGACCCCGATCACACGGGGGCAGGGCAGCTCGAAGCCGAACCCGGCCATCGCGACAGCGACCTCGAGGCCTCCTGCTCCGGTGGCGAACGCGCCGAGTGCCCCGGACGTGGTGGTGTGAGAGTCCGCGCCGACGATCAGGGCGCCCGGGCGGGCGAAGCGTTCGATGTGGATGTAGTGGGAGATGCCGTGTCCGGGTGGGGAGAACCGGACGCCGTAGCGGCCGGAGAACGAGCGCAGGTAGCGGTGGTCCTGCATGTTCTTGTCGTCGATCTGCAGGACGTTGTGGTCGACGTACATGACCGCCAGCGGTACGGCGATCTCCTCGACACCGAGCATTTCGAACTGCATCCCAGTCATGGTGCCGGTGGCGTCCTCGATGAGGATCTGGTCGACACCGACCGTGATGTCCTGGCCCGGCTCCAGCGTCGTGGTGTTGTCGGCCAGGTGAGCTTGGAGCAGCTTGTGGGTCAGGCTCGCGCACGGTGACATCTGATGAACCTCTCTGCACTCGCCGCCGCAGACCGACGTGTGGGCGGCAGGTGGAGCGTGGTGCTGTCCGGAGGGGCCGACCCGGCCGGGTCGCGGCGGTCGGGCGGAAATGTCGGGTAGCTGTCAGCCTGCGCTCTCGTCGACGGAAATGACATGGCCCATGCGTTCCTGCTTGGTGCGCAGGTAGCGCAGGTTGTGCGGGGTGGCGGTGGTCGGCAGCCTGACCCGGCCGACGATCTCGAGGCCATAGCCGTCGAGGCCGCCGTACTTGGCGGGGTTGTTGGTGACCAGCCGCAGCCGGGTGATGCCCAGATCGGCGAGGATCTGCGCGCCCACGCCGTAGGACCGCGAGTCCACGGGCAGGCCCTGGGCGGTGTTGGCGTCGATGGTGTCGAGCCCGTTCTCCTGCAGGGCGTAGGCGCGGATCTTGTGGGCGAGCCCGATCCCGCGGCCTTCGTGGCCGCGTAGGTACACGACCGCGCCGGCGCCTTCCTCGGCGATCGCGCGCAGCGCCTGTTCGAGCTGGGCGCCGCAGTCGCAGCGCAGCGAGCCGATGATGTCGCCGGTGAGGCACTCGCTGTGCACCCGCACCAGCGCGCCCTTCTCGGTGCGGCTCGCGGCCGCGGCGTCGCCGTGGACCAGGGCGAGATGCTCGGTGCCGTCGAGGGTGGACCGGTAGGCGACGGCGCGGAACTCGCCGAACACCGTGGGCATCGCCGAGGTGGCGACGTGCTCGACGAACCGCTCGGTCGCCCGCCGGTAGCGGACGAGGTCGGCGATCGCGAGCATCGGCAGGTCGTGCTCGGCGGCGAACTCCAGGAGCTGCTGGCCACGCGACATCGACCCGTCCGGGGCGACGATCTCCCCGATTACCCCAACCGGTTCCTGCCCGGCCAGGCGCAACAGGTCGACCGCGGCCTCGGTGTGCCCGGCCCGGACCAGGACCCCACCGTCGCGGGCGCGCAGCGGGAAGATGTGCCCCGGGCGGCGCAACTCCTCCGGTCGCGTGCTCGGATCGGCGAGCGAGCGCAAGGTGGTGGTCCGGTCGGCCGCCGACACACCGGTGCCGCCGTCGAGGTGGTCGACGGTGATCGTGAAGGCGGTGCCGTGAGCATCGCTGTTGTCCTCGACCATCTGCGGCAGATGTAGGGCGTCAGCCCGTTCACCGGTCATCGGTGCGCATACGAGGCCGGTCGTGTGGCGGACGACGAACGCGATCTGCTCGGCGGACGCGGTGGCGGCGGGCAGAATCAGGTCGCCCTCGTTCTCCCGGTCGGCGTCATCGGTCACGATCACCATCCGCCCCGCGGCCAGCGCGGCGACGGCGCGCTGCACCGATAAGGTCCCGGGCAGGGTCGCGGGCAGCGCCGTGTCGGGGCCGGCGGGCCGGCTGGTGTCGTCGGCGGAGTGCGTCATTGTCAACTCCTCGTGCGTTCCGAGTAGGGGAAACGGCGGTCGGGGCTCAGCCGAGGGTGAACGGGTCGCGGGTACCGCCGGTCAGCTCGACCCATACCGACTTGTTCTCGGTGTAGGCCTCGATGGCCTCGACACCGTTCTCGCGGCCGATCCCGGACAGGCCGTAGCCGCCGAACGGGACGCTGGGGGCGACGACGCGGTAGGCGTTGATCCAGATGGTGCCGGCGCGGACCTTCGCCGCGACCCGGTGGGCGCGGTGGACATCCTTGGTCCAGACGGCCCCGGCCAGCCCGAACGGGGTGTCGTTGGCGAGCTTGACGGCCTCGTCCTCGTCGCTGAAGGTGTAGGCCGACAGGACCGGGCCGAAGACTTCCTCGCGCACGATCGTCGACTCCGGTCCGACTCCGGTGAGCACGGTCGGCTTGACGAACAGGCCACCGAGGCTGTCATCGGCCGCGCCGCCGTAGGCGACCCTGGCGCCCTCGTCCTGTGCGGTCTGCAGGTAGTGCAGGACCTTCGCGTACTGCGGGGCGTTGGCGACCGGCCCCATCTCGGTTGCGGTGTCCATCGGGTCGCCGAGCTTGATCGTGGCGGCCCGCTCGGCGATCAGGCGCACGAGCTCGTCGTGCACGGACTCGTGGACGATCAGCCGGGACCCTGCCATGCAGGTCTGCCCGGTGGCGGCGAACACCCCGGAGATGACGCCGTTCGCGGCGGCGGCGAGGTCGGCGTCGGGGAAGACGATCTGGGGAGATTTGCCGCCGAGCTCGAGGACGACCGGGTTGAGGTTCTCCGCCGCGGCGTGCGCGACGTGCCGGCCGGTTGCGGTGGCGCCGGTGAAGGCGACCTTGTTCACCCCGGGGTGTCCGGCCAGGGCGGCGCCGACCTGCGGGGCTTTGCCGGTGACGACGTTGACCACGCCGGGCGGGAACCCGGCCTCATCGAACAGCTCGGCCAGCACGACGGTGGAGGCGGGCGCGTGCTCGGACGGCTTGACGACCATGGTGCAGCCCGCCGCCAGGGCGGGGGCGAGCTTCCAGGTCAGCAGCAGCAGCGGCGAGTTCCACGGGGTGATCGCGGCGACGACCCCGATCGGCTCCTTGCGCGTGTAGACCAGGTAGTTCGGGTTCGGTGAGGGGATCTGACGGCCCTCGATCTTGTCGGCCAGTCCGGCGTAGTAGTGGAACCAGGAGCCGAGCCCGTTCATTTGGCCGATCATCTCCCGGTACAGCTTCCCGGAGTCGTTGACCTCCAGGCGCGCGAGCCGTTCGGCGTTTTCGCCGATAAGGTCCCCGACCCGGCGCAGCAGCTGCGCGCGAACGAACCCGGTGGTCTGGCCCCATTCCCCGTCGAGGGCAGCTCGGGCTGCCGCTACGGCGGCGTCGACGTCCTCGGGCGAGCCGTCTGCGAGCACAGCCCAGGTCTCGCCGGTGTACGGGTTCTGCGATTCGAAGGTCGCCCCGGACAGGGCGTCGACCGGCTTGCCACCGATCACCAGTTTGAAACGCTCGAGATCAGCCATCGGTCCGTCCTTCTCGACAGTGCTTGCGTGCCTTGCTCCTACCGACGCTAGAAGCGGTGTGGGCCGCGGACTATCCGTTCCCGGCCCGGCAATGTCCGCTGCGCGACAGCCCGCCCGGGCCGCCGATATTTCTCGCGCGACGGAGCAGGCAACCGGTGCGGTGATGGGTCGGCCCGGTCGCGGGCCACCGGCGGAGGGCGGGCGACCGGGCCAAGATCCGGTGCTGCTGCTGTTCGGGCTCAGCCGCGGCCGCGAGGCTTGTTGGGCCGCCTGCGCGGTGGAGTTGCTGGACAGGGACACGAACGAGGTCACCTCGACCCGGCGCACACCGGTGGCGGCAACGGCGTCGAGGATGGCGAGCTTGTCCGCCAAGGGGATTGGGTCCTCGAGCTGCAGCTCGTCGCACAGCCCGACTTCCCTCAGATCGGCGGACGCAGGAACAGCTCCCGGCCCTCGTCGCGGCGCAGGCCGAGAGTGATGCAGCGCTTGTTACGCGCGTGCACGGGTCCAGAAGAAGTGGTGCCCGTCCTGCTCGGCCTGACCCCACACCCGTAGCGGGTCCGGCCGGTCCGGTGCCTCGATCTTGATCACGTCCGCGCCGTGATCAGCGAGCAGCCGCCCGCAGAACGGGCCGGCGATCAGCGTGCCGAGCTCCAGCACGCGGATTCCGTCCAGGGCGCCTGGGGCATGCGAGGAGGCTGGCGCGTCGGTGGCGACGAGGCGGGTTTCGCCGGTCGGATCGTCGCTACCCCGCGCGTCGGTGGGCAGGTCGTAGGCAGACACACCATGACAGTAGGAAGCACTGCCGGAGCGGACTATCCGCGAGCGGACACCGACTATCCGCCGAGCGCCATCCCCGGTGGCACGGCCCGCCGCACCGGGCCGGGGCTGCGGCCATAGCGCGCCCGGTATTCAGCGCGGAACCGGCGCACGTTCACGAACCCCCATCGCCGGGCCACCGACTCCACCGAGTCCCCGGGGCGCAGCTGGCACAGCTGCGCGTGTGCGCGGGACAGGCGCACACCCCGCACATACTCGTCGGCCCGCAGTCCTAGCTCCTGCTCGAACGCCGCCTCCAGCGCCGCGGCGCTGGTGCCGGCGGCCGCCGCGAGATCTGCGATCCCCAACGGCCGCTCCGGGTAAGCCTCGATGTAGTCAACGGCCTCCTCCAGTGCGAACCGGTCCGGAGAGCACGGAGAGCCGTGCAGCTGTGCGGAGTAGGTGTGCTCGGCACCGAGCAGCAGCTGGGTGAGCAGGTAGGACTCGAGCTGTTCGCGGATCAGCTCGCCGGTGTTGCCGGTTCCGAACTGGTCGGCCAGAAACAACGCCGCGCCGACGAGACCCATACCGGTGTCGGAGGTCAGGTCGATGTGCAGCCCGAAGTGCGGGGCATCGACCGGCTCGTGCAACAGGCTCGACAGCTGTGCCTGCATCGACAGCACCGGGACCTTTACCGCGAACTGGGCCGCGTCCGCCGACCATGCCAGCGTGGATTCCTCGCGCGGGGAGAGCAGGACCCCGCTGATGCCGGCCGCCGTCGTCGTCCTCATGTGGCCGTGGCGGACCGAGGTCCGGCCTCCCAGTGTCAGATTGAGGTGATAGCAGTCGACCATCGGCGGCACCACCAGCTCGATGGCGGTGCCGTAAGCGAGAAACCCGAAGGTCAAGCGAGTCGAACCGGCCAGATTGAGCCGAGCGTCGAGCGACCCGGAGGCGCGCAGTCGATGCGGCACGTAGGCATGGGAGACGACATGCTCGGCTTCGCCGGCGTCGCGGGTGCGCATGGCGGGGAAGCGGGCCAGCGGCTCGGCCTCTTGCGCATCCATCCCTACCCCCACTGCCGTGTCAGCTCCATGGGCTGCCCGACGTTAGAAGCAGCGGACCGCGGACCGCTATCCGCGTAGCGACACCCGAGGCGATCTCCGCTGTTGACGCTCGGCGTGGGCCCTGGCGCCGGGACTCCGCGCCCGAGACCGGCCGGACGTCGTTTGGCGGACACTGCAGGTCGGCGCGCGGATAGTCGCCGTCTTCCCGGCATCCATACGTTGCTGCACACAGCGATCGCCCGGTGCGCCACGTCACGCCCGGCACGCAATCCCGGATCACCGACGATGGAGGACTGCCGTGACCTACCCCATGCACAAGGCCGACGACCTGCTCGGGCACCACAAGTCCGTGAAGGACAATCCGGTCTTCAACGACCAGAAGCTCAAGCTCGGCATCTTCTCCGCGAACTGCAGCGGTGGCGTGATCATGAGCAACGCGCCCACCGACTTCCGGGTCACCTGGGACCAGCAGATCGAGATCGCCCAGGCCGCCGACCAGCTCGGCATGGAGGCCATGGTCCCGGTCGGCCGCTGGACCGGGTTCGGCGGTGACACCAACTTCAACGGCGTCTGCTTCGAGACCTACACCTGGGCCGCCGGCCTCGCGCAGGCCACCGAGAACATCGGCATCTTCACCACCACCCACGTGCCGACCGTGCACCCGATCGTCGCCGCGAAGATGGCCACCACGATCGACCACATCTCCGGTGGCCGGTTCGGGATGAACCTGGTGATGGGCTGGTTCACCCCGGAGATGGAGCTCTTCGGACGCAAGCAGCTCGAGCACGACGAGCGCTACGAGTACGGCCAGGACTGGCTCGAGTTCGCGATGCAGCTCTGGAACGAGGAGAAGTCCTTCGACTATGACGGCAAGTTCTTCCAGTCCAAGGGCGCGCACGCCTACCCCAAGCCGATCCAGGAGCCGCGTCCGGCGCTGCTCAACGCCGGCGCCTCGCCCCGCGGCCAGGAGTTCTCCGCGCGCAACGTCGACATCAACCTCATCGCGCTGCCGACCGAGGAAGCCCCTCAGTACATCAAGGGCATCAAGCAGATCGCCAACGACAAGTACGAACGCGACATCGACGTCTGGACCTACTGCCTCGTCATCGTGCGCGAGACCGAGAAGGAAGCCAAGGCCGCCCAGCAGGCGATCATCGATCAGGGCGACTGGTCCGGCGCCAAGAACGTCATGGACGTGCTCGGCGTGCAGTCCGGCTCCTTCGGGACCCAGATTCAGAAGTACCAGGAGCGGTTCATCGCCGGCTGGGGCGGCCCGAACCTCGTCGGCACGCCCGAGCAGGTCTGCGAGCAGTTCGCCGAGCTCAGCGACGCGGGTATGGGCGGCGCGATCTTCGGTTTCCACGACTACGCCCGCGAGATCAAGGAGTTCGGCGACGAGGTCATGCCGCTGATGCGCAAGCACGGCCTGCGCCACTGACCCGCCGATCCTGAGCCATTCTTGGATCAGGGCAGTCGACTGGGTGCCGACACGACCGGTACCCAATCGGTCCAGGTCAGGGAGACCTCGAACAGAAGTCTCCCGGCCCGGCTCCGTAGCCGCCGACAGCGCATCGGTGTGACCGCCCCCGCGGCCTCACGGTGCGCGGCCCCGGCACCTCTGCGCAGCCGGTGGCCGAGCCGGACCAGACCCTCCAGCTTGGCTACGCGTAGTGGGTGCCTCGCGACCAACTGGCGCCCTTACGCATGACACGAGATGTGACACGAACCAAGGGCGATCAGAGTGGTGCACGCGATCCAAGGAGGCCATCTCGCGAACGTTGTTGCTGGTAGAGGCTGTGTGAGACGGAATGCTCTTCCCTCATAATCCGTCAGGTCGTGGGTTCGAGCCCCACCTGCCCCACCGCTGACCTGCGGAAACCTCCATTAGGTATGGCTAATTTGTTGCCTTTCCTGGCCGGAGTTTCGTGTCACGACCGGCTCCGCGCGTAGTCCGTTGCACCTGAGAGCCTTCCCGGCCCCGGTTGTCCGCCGGAGCTGCAGACCACTTTGGACGTCGCGATCGAGCCTGATCCAGTGGCCGTCGACGCCAAGATCCGATGCTTCCTGCATCGGGACGAGACCAACGGCACGATCCACCTGGCCGTCCCCGACGGGACGGCGTGGGACTCGCGCTACCAGCGCCGGCTGGTCCCGCACTGGGGGGAGCTCGTGGCCGGGGCGGCCGGGGAGATCTCGCGGAACCTCGGGGAGTAGCAGCGGCGTGGTGCGCGCGGCCCGGCCGTGCGAGGGGTCGGAGCTGGTCCTGCGTTGGTCGGCCCGCCGCGGTAGCCGGCGGTCGAGGTCGCGTGGCTCGAGCCGGCGGCTACCGGTGCGCTCGCGGGTGCCTGGACCAGCTCGCAAGTAGCGGCGCAGGTAGAGGTGACGGTCGGTGGGGACCGGAGGCCTTGTCTTCGTCCGGCTTTGGGAGATCGCGCTCTCGAGGCACCGTGGGGTGCCGGTCCGCGTTCCTGGAGGAGTGTGGCTCGGGGTCGTGGCGCGAGTGGGCGGCCAGGGCGCGTGCTACCCGCGGTACGGCTTTGGTCGGCGTTGCCGCATGCTGGTCCGGGGGTGGGCGTTGGGGTTTACGGTCAGCTCCGGAGGGCCTCCCAGAATGCGGCGCGTACGCCGTCGGCGCCCCA
>NZ_JAODNI010000039.1 GCF_025465255.1 Pseudonocardia sp. | reverse complement strand
CAGCAGGGCCCGCCGCAGTCCGGCCCGGCGCAGGGAGCCGTGATGCAGAAGAGCCGGAGGACGCGGAGGTGCCGGGCGAGGGCCGGTCAGCGCTCGTCCCGGACGCGGCGGCGGAGCAGGAACACCGCGCCGACGACCCCGATCGCGGCGATCCCGCCGAGCGTGGCGGCCGCGACGGCCTCCGGGTCGGCGCCGGTCCCGCTGCCGTCCCCGGCCGCGACGGCGCCGCGGGGCACGGCCGCGATCTGGGCGCCGACCCGGTTCGACGACGCGGGCTCGTCGCGGCTCGTGGGCGCCCCGATCGAGCCGGACGAGGTGTTGTAGTCGTGGTTCTCGCAGGCCTGCCGGTCGTCGTCCTCGTCCAGGCGGTCGGGGTCGCTCGGGTTCGCGTCGTAGTGGGCCTGCGCGGCGGCCTGGTCCACGAAGTGTCTGCAGTCCAGGTCCTCCGCGGCGCTCGCGCTCCCGGCCAGCGGCAGGGTCGCGAACAGGGCGAGGGTGACGGCGGCGGTGCTGGTGGCGATGCGGCGGGCGGTGTGCGGACGCGACAAGGCGACCCCTCCTCAGCTGGTGGTTCGGGGGTGACGGGCGGTTCGGGACAGTGACGGGACGCTATCGCCGAGATCACATGATCGACGCTTTTCTCACCCGTCCGAGGATCCCTTGCCCGGGTGCGAGCGCGGAACGTGACACGAGGCCGTGCCGGCCCGACCGAGTACCGTCGAACCGTGACCAAGATCCTCTTTCCGGTGGTCGGCGTCGTCCTCGTGCTGGTCGGCCTCGTGTGGACGCTGCAGGGCGCCAACGTGATCGGCGGCAGCTTCATGACCGGGTCCCGGCTGTGGCTGGTCATCGGCGTGGTCTGCGTGATCGCCGGGGTCGCGCTGGTGGCGCGGGCGATCTCGGCCCGGCGCACCCCCCGGGACTGACGGTTCAGGGGCCCACGGTGAGGACCGCCGTCGAGTGGCGCCGGGACCTGCACGCCCACCCCGAGGTCGGGTTCACCGAGTTCCGCACGGCCAGCCGGATCGCCGGGCGGCTCGTGGACCTGGGTTGGGACGTCGTCACCGGTCCGGGCGCGATGGTCCCCGACGAGCGGCTCGGCGTCCCCGCCCCGGGCGCCCTCGACGCCGCGTACGAACGCGCAGCCGCCACGGGCGGGGACCCTCGCTTCCTCCCGTCGATGCGCGGCGGGCACACCGCCGTCGTCGCCACGTTGCGCGGATCGGGAGCGGGCTCGTCCCTGGGCCTGCGGGCGGACATGGACGCGCTCCCGATCGTCGAGGCGGACGGGCCGGAGCACCTGCCCGCTCGCCTCGGCTTCGGCTCTCTCCACCCCGGCGAGATGCACGCCTGCGGCCACGACGGGCACGTCGGCATGGCCGTCGAGCTGGCCGAACGGCTCGCCGCGGAGAGGCCGCCGGGGGACGTGACGCTCTTCTTCCAGCCCGCCGAGGAGGGGGGCCGGGGCGGCCGGGCGATGGCGCCGACCGGGCTCGCGGACGGCCTGGACCTGTTCCTCGCGGTCCACCTCGGGATCGGCCTGCCGAGCGGCGGCCTGGCGTCCTCGATGGACGGGCTGCTCGCGAACTCCAAACTCCGCGGCCTGTTCCGGGGCGTCGCCGCGCACGCGTCGCTCGCCCCGCAGGACGGCCGCAACGCGGTGCTCGGCGCGGCCGCGGCCGCACTCGCCGTCGCCGGGCTACCGCGGGTCGCCGGGCACGACACCCGGGTCGCGGTGGGCCGGATCAGCGGCGGGACGTCGTCGAACATCGTGCCGGACCGCGCGGAGATCCTGCTGGAGACGCGGGCGGACGAGGGCTCGGTGAACGACGACCTGGAGCAGCGGGCGCGGGCCGCGCTGGAGGGCGCGGCGCGGATGTACGGGCTGGACGTCGACGTCGAGCTGATCGGCTCGGTCACCACCGCCCGCGCGGACGCACCGGCCGTCGGGGTGGTGGAGGAGGCGGCGCGGGCGGTCGGGCTGCGGATCGTCACCCCGGCCGCGGAGGGCGGCGTGGCCAGCGACGACGCCACCGCCCTGATGCGCCGGGCGCAGGCGCATCCGGGCCCGCGGTTCGTCGGCGCGACCTATGTCGGGCTGGGGGCGGACCTCGCCGGGCCGCACCACACGCCGGGCTTCGACTTCGACGAGTCCGCGCTCGCCCCCGGCGTCGACTTCCTGGAACAACTGATCAGGACGCTCCCCTAGGGACCAGCTCGAGGGCGCGGGCCAGCGTCGTCAAGCGCTCGTCGAGGGTCTCCCCGGCGGGGTAGAGCCGGACCGTGTCGACGCCCGCGTCCCGCCACACCCGGAGCCGGGCGCGGACCATGTCCTCCGTGCCGATCAGCGTGGTGCCCAGCACCATCTCGTCCGTGACGAGCTCCGCGGCGCCCTCGCGGTCCCCGCCCTGCCAGCGCTCCCGGACGGCCGCGGCGACGTCCGCCCAGCCCTGCCGGCTGTAGGCGTCGTGGTAGAAGTTCGTGCTCGCCGAGCCCATCCCACCGAGGCTGAACGCGAGCCCCTTCCGCCGTTCCGCGACCATCCCCCGGAGCTCGTCGGGGTCCGCGGCGAACGCGACCTCGGCGCCCTGGCAGACGTCGAGGTCCGTGCGGGTACGGCCCGCGGCCGCGATCCCGGCGTCGAGGTGGGTGAAGTAGGCGGCCGCACCCTCGGGGACGAAGCTCGTCCCCAGCCAGCCGTCGGCGACCTCCCCGGTCAGCGCCAGCATCTTCGGCGACATGGTGGCGAGATAGATCGGGATGCCCGGGTTCGGCGCCGTCGACAGCCGCATCGGCCGGCCCTCGCCGCCCGGCAGCGGGATCTGCTGCGTCACCCCGGCGAACGCGACCTTCTCCCCCGCGAACGCCTGCCGCACGATCTCCACTGTCTCGCGCGTGCGGGTCAGCGGCTTCGCGAACGGCACGCCGTGCAGGCCCTCGATCACCTGCGGACCGGACGGGCCGAGGCCCAGCACGAACCGGCCGTCGGACATGTCCGACAGGGTCAGCGCGACCTGCGCGACGGCGACCGCGGTCCGGATCCCCACCTGCATGACCCCGGAACCGAGCAGCAACCGGTCCGTCCGGGCGGCGAGGTAGCCGAGCACCGACGGGCCGTCCGAGCCCCAGGCCTCGGCGACGAAGGCCATGTCGAGGCCCAGCTTCTCGGCCTCGAGCACGAAGTCCAGGGTCTCCCGGAAGCTGTGGCCGCCCGAGCCCTCGACGGTGGTGGCCGTGCGCATCAGCCCTCGGCCCGTTCCTTGATCGCCGCGAGGGTCGCGGTCATGTTCGCCTCGAACTCCCGCAGCCGGACGAAGACGATCTTCTCCTCCTTGTCCGGCATCGCGTCGATCGCGGCGCTCAGCCCCGAGCGGCCCGGGCCCATCCGCATCCACTCGGTCAGCCGGGTGCCACCGTCCGCGGGCTCGAGCGTGAAGCGCCACGACGCCGCCGGGCTCCCGGGGTCGCCCACCGCCCACCCGAAGACCCGCGGCTCCTCGCACTCGACGACGTGCGACGGCGTCGACCACTCGCCCAGCGCGTCGTGCCTGCTGTACCCCACGAAACAGGCGCCCTCCGCGGGACCGGTGGCGCCGTCCGTCCACTCGACACGCTGCAGCTCGGTGCTCATCGACGGCATCGCCTCGACGTCGGAGACCACCGTCCACACGCGCTCGGGCGGGGCGTCGACCCACGTCGCCACCTCGACCGTCGGGGTGTCCGCGTACCGGGCTCCGGTCCACTCCATGATCAGCGGGCTCCTCGTCGTCGGGACCCTCAGGGTTGCGCAGAGGAATCCAGCTGTCAATCGCGGCCGCCGGCGAGTGGTCCCGGACTCCTCACGCGCTCAGCCCGAAGCCGGCGTCCTCCAGGGACGCCTGCAGCATCTGCAGGATCCGGCCCCGCGTCGGGCCGATGCTCCCCGTCGGCATGCCCATCGCCCGCGCGACCTCCCGGTAGGCCGGATCCGGCTGGCGGAAGAGCCTGCGCACCAGCTCCTGGCGCCGCGGCGGCAGGCCCGCGACCGCCTCGCCGACGGCCGCCCGCTCCTCCCCGGCGAGCAGCAGCGCCTCCGGCCCCGGACCGGCGGCGGGGCGCTCGACCGCGATGTCCTCGCCGGGCAGCTCGCGGTGGGCGCGGCGCAGGAGCGCCAGGCACTCGCGGGAGGTGATCGTCGCCAGCCAGCCGCCGAAGCGTTCCGGATCGTGCAGGGTGTGCAGCCGCTCGAGCACCCGCAGCCAGGTGGTCTGGACGACGTCGGCCGCGTCCGCCTCCTGCAGGCGGTAGCGCGCGGCGACGGCCCGGACGAGGGCGCCGTACCGGGTCACCAGCTCGTCCCAGGCCTGCGGGACACCCCGGCCCGCGGCCTCGACGAGCTCGGTGGTGCTCCGGTCGCCGCCCCTCGTCCGGGCGCGTCCGTTCGCGAGCGGTGACATCTGCTGTCTCCCTCGGCTCGGCCTGGGGAAACGCTAGGAAGAACGGCCGCGGGCGGGATCCGGGTGATCCCCGGGTCGTACCCCGGTTGCCGGGACCGGGTCTCAGGGTGAGCCGACGTCCTGATCCCGTGCCGCGCGCGCCGGCCGGTGTCACGCGCGCGGTCGACCACACGCGTGGCACCGGAGGGTGCGCGTGGGCGCCAGGCGAGGCCGGCACGCCATGATGGGCGCGCCGCCCCGTGATCGGAGACCGCCGTGCGCCGGATCGTCGTCCTCGCCTCGATGCTCGGGGCGCTGTTCCTCGCCCTGGGAACGGGGCTCCTCGCCGGGCCCGGTGTCGCCGCGGCCGATCCGCCCTTCCGGGCCGCGGACCGGGTCACGGACCGGGCCGAGGTGCTCGACGCCGCGGAGCGGGCGCAGGTCACCGGCGCGATCCAGCGGCTCACCTCGGAGTCCGGCTACGACCTGTTCGTGATCTACGTCGACTCGTTCGAGGGGCAGGCCGGGAAGGCCTGGGCCGACCGCGCCGCGCAGCTCTCCCAGCGCGGCGACCGGGACGTGCTGCTCGCGGTCGCGACCGGCGACCGGGCGTACGGGACGTCCTACTCGGACGCCTTCCCCGTCTCGGCGGCGACGACCGACCGGATCGAGACCCAGGACGTCGAGCCGCGGCTGTCCCGAGAGGACTGGGCCGGTGCCGCGGTGGCTCTCGCCGACGGCCTGCGCAGCGGTGGCGACAGCGGCGGGAGCGTCGTCCCCTGGGTCGTCGGGGGCGCCGTGGTCGTGGGTGGCGGGGCGTACGCGCTGAGCCGCCGGCGCCGGAAGGCCACCGGCGACTCCCGGGCCCCCGACGCGCCCGACGCGCCCGCTCCCCCGGCGGACCCGTTCCCCGGCGTCAGCACCGAGGACCTCGGCTACCGCTCCAGCCAGGCCCTCCTCGACGTCGACGATGCCGTGGGAACCTCCGAGCGGGAGCTCGCCGCGGCTCGTGGTCACTTCGGGGACGAAGCCGTCGCCGAGTTCGCCGCAGCCCTGGAGGCGTCCCGGGCGGACATGCTGGCGGCGTTCGAGATCCGCCAGCAGCTCGACGACGAGGTGCCCGAGGACGATCCGGCGCAGCGCCGGATGCACGCGGAGATCCTGCGCCTGGCCACCGCGGCGGACCACCGGTTGGATGCCCAGGTCGAGGCGTTCGACCGGCTGCGCGGGCTCGAGGCGGACGCCCCCGGCTACGTCGACAGGACCGCGGCCCGGCTCGACGCCCTCACCGGGCGGGTGCCGGCGACCGAGGCGACGTGGGCCGCGCTGCGGAGCCGGTACGCGGCGTCCGCGCTGGAGCCCGTTGCGGAGAACATCCCGCAGGCGAGGGCCCTGCTCGACGCCGCGCGCACCGAGGTCGGCGAGGCCCGGGCCGCGCTGGCCGCGCCGAGCCCGGCGCAGGCCGTCGTCGGCGGGCGGGCGGCGGAGGATGCGCTGACGCAGGCCGAGACGCTGCTCGACGGCGTCCCGCGCCGGGAGACGGAGCTGGCCGACGCGGCGACGCGGGTCCCCGCCGCCCGGGCCGAGGTGGAACAGGACCTGGCGGAGGCGGGCGTGCTGCCCACCGTGGACCCCGCGGTGGTCGCCCGGGCCCGGGCCGCCGTCACGTCGGCCGCCGAGGCGGCTGGCGCGGCGCAGCCCGATCCGCTCGCGGCGCTGCACCTGCTCGACGAGGCCGGCACCGCACTCGACCACGCCATCGCCGACGCGCGCGCCGCCCAGGACCGGAACCGGCGGGCCGCGGTGGCGCTGGACCAGGCGCTGGTGACCGCGGGCTCGGCCGTCGCCGCGGCCTCGGACTTCATCGGCACCCGCCGCGGCGCGGTCGGCGCGCAGGCCCGCACCCGGCTCGCCGAGGCGCAGCGACACCTGCAGCAGGCCTCCGGCGGCGGCGACCCGGTGGCGGCGCTGCGCGAGGCGCAGCAGGCGGACTCGATGGCTCAGGAGGCCCTGCGCCTGGCCCAGGACGACGTCTCCCGGTGGTCCGGGCCGGCCGGCGGCGGGCGCAGCGTCGGCGTGGACCTCGGCAGCCTCGTGCTCGGCGGCATCCTCTCCGGTGCTCTCGGCGGCGGAGGCGGGCACCGGAGCGGCGGCGGCTTCGGGGGCGGTGGCTTCGGCGGAGGCGGGGGCCGGTCCCCGGGCAGCTTCGGCGGCTCGTCGAGCCGGGGTCGCCGGGGTGGCGGCGGCCGCTTCTGACCCCTTTTTGACCTTCACGACAAGGGGGCAGGGACGGCGCTACAGCAGGGCGCGGATCGACTTCTCGAACCCCACGACGTGGGCTAGCGCGAGCTCCGCCGCCTTCTCCTCCCGGCCCTCGACGACGGCGCGCAGCAGGTCCGCGTGCTCGTGGACGTGCCCGGGCAACGTCGGCATCCGGCCCATGAACAGCACCCAGATCCGGGTGGCGAGGTTGTCCAGCCGTACGCAGACGTCCTCGAGGTGCGGGTTGCCGGTGGCGCGGTAGATCGTCCGGTGCACCTCGACGTCCGCGCGGAGCAGCGTGTGCGGGTCCGTCGCGTCCGGGTCGAAGGCCGCGACCTCCTCCGCCAGCGCGGCGAGCGCGGCGCGGTCCACGGAGCCGGCGTTGCGGGCGGCGCTGCGCGCGGCGAGCGGCTCGAGCTGCTCGCGGACCTCGGACAGGTGGGCGAGCTCGGTGATGTCCACGGCCGTCGCGAACGTGCCCCGCCGCGGGTACGCGACGACGAGCCGGTCCCCCTCCAGCCGCTTGAGCGCCTCGCGAACCGGGGTGCGCCCGGTGCCGAGCTCCTCGGCCAGCCGCTCGTCGTTCAGCGGCTCGCCGGGGCGGATCTCCAGCATGACGAGCCGGTCCCGGATGGCCGCGTAGGCCTTGTCCGCCAGCGACCCGGTCTCCTGCGCGACGCTCACCGGCACCCCTCCCCGTCGGATCCGCGGGCAGCCTTGACCCCGCCCCATCACGGCGCCTACCGTACCCGGCGACTGATATATCAGTCTACGGATACTCATCCACCAGGCGAGGGGCCCGGAATGACCGACACGACGACGGGCCCGGACGCTCGCCCGTGGCAGCCCCCGGACCATCCGGACTTCCTCTGGCGCACCCCCGAACCGAAGCGCTCGTACGACGTGGTGATCGTCGGCGGCGGCGGGCACGGCCTGGCCACCGCCCACTACCTGGCGAAGAACCACGGCATCACGAACGTTGCGGTCCTGGAGAAGGGCTGGCTGGCCGGCGGGAACATGGCCCGCAACACCACCCTGATCCGCTCGAACTACCTCTGGGACGAGAGCGCCGCGATCTACGAGCACTCGCTGAAGCTGTGGGAGGGCCTCGAGGAGGACCTCGGCTACCCCATCCTCTTCAGCCAGCGCGGCGTCCTCAACCTCGCGCACACCGAGCAGGACGTGCGGGAGAGCTTGCGGCGCGTCGAGGCCAACAAGCTGAACGGGATCGACGCGGAGTGGATCGGCCCGGACGAGGTCGCGAAGATCTGCCCGATCGTCAACGTCTCCTCGGACATCCGCTACCCGGTGCACGGCGCCACCTACCAGCCCCGCGCGGGCATCGCGAAGCACGACTACGTGGCGTGGGGCTTCGCCCGCCGCGCCGACGAGGCCGGCATCGACCTGATCCAGGACTGCGCGGTCACGGGCTTCACGACGGACGGGGACCGGGTCACCGGCGTCCGGACGACGCGGGGGGAGATCGCGGCCGGGAAGGTCGCGCTCTGCGCGGCGGGGCACACGTCGACCCTCACGGACCTGCTCGGCATCCCGGTGCCGATCCAGAGCCACCCGTTGCAGGCCCTGGTCTCCGAGCTGCTGGAACCGGTGCACCCGACGATCGTCATGTCGAACGCGGTGCACGTGTACGTCTCGCAGGCGCACAAGGGCGAGCTCGTGATGGGCGCGGGCGTCGACTCCTACAACGGCTACGGCCAGCGCGGCGCCTTCCACATCATCGAGCGGCAGATGGCCGCCGCGGTCGAGCTGTTCCCGGTGTTCGCGCGGGCCCACCTGCTGCGGACCTGGGGCGGGATCGTCGACGTCACCGCGGACGCGTCGCCGATCGTCGGCCGAACGCCCTACGAGAACGTCTACCTCAACTGCGGCTGGGGCACCGGCGGGTTCAAGGCGACGCCCGGCATCGGCTGGTGCCTGGCCCACACGATCGCCCACGACGAGCCGCACCCCTACGTCGCGCCGTTCGGCCTCGACCGCTTCGTCACCGGGGCGCTCGTCGACGAGCACGGCGCCGCCGCCGTGGCCCACTGAGGAGAGATCATGCAGCTCATCGACTGTCCCTGGTGCGGCCCCCGCGAGGAGGTCGAGTTCCACTACGGCGGGCAGGCGGGTGTCGCCTATCCTGCGGCCCCGGCCGAGCTGTCCGACGAGGAGTGGGCCCGGTTCGTGTTCCACCGCGCGAACCCGAAGGGCCCCCTGCACGAGCGCTGGAGCCACAGCGCGGGCTGCCGCCGCTGGTTCACGGCCGTCCGGGACACGGCGACGTACAGGTTCGAGAAGTGAGCCGCCTCGACGGGTACGGCCGCCTCGACCGCTCCCGCACCCTGACCTTCACCTTCGACGGCGCCACCTTCACCGGCCACCCGGGGGACACGCTCGCGTCGGCCCTGCTCGCGAGCGGCGTCCACGCCGTCGCAACCAGCGTGACGCTCGGCCGACCGCGCGGGATCGCCGCCGCGTGGAGCGAGGACCCGAGCGGCCTCGTGCAGGTCGAGGAGCCCTTCCCCGAGCCGATGCTGCTCGCGAGCACGATCGAGCTGACGGACGGCCTGGTCGCCCGCGGCCTCCCGGGGCGCGGGCGGCTGGCCGAGGTGCCCGACACCGCCCGCTACGACCGCAGGTACACCCACTGCGACCTGCTCGTCGTCGGCGCCGGGCCGGCCGGGCTGCTCGCCG